>JAEUII010000472.1 GCA_016795145.1 Planctomycetaceae bacterium | reverse complement strand
GACTCAATCTGCACCTGCAGAGGCTCTTCGCCTCCGTGAACGTTCGAGACATTCTGGATATGCAGGAACTCGTCACGTCGAGGAAATGTTGTCGTGAGCTTTCGAAAAGGATTGCGCTGAATGTCGTTCAGAGGAATATCGAACACGATCTCCTGCGGGTTCTCCGCCGGCGCAGTGACTGCAACATCATGCTCACTGATGACCTGTGAAAAGTTCGCGTCATTGCTTGTGTGAGCACTGAACATCAGTCGCAGACTACAGTACTCATCCGGCTTCATCGTCGACCGGCCAACGCGAATGCGAACATGCATCGTGCCCTCATCGGGCAGGAACCGATCCAGATCCAGCTTGAGTTCTCGGGAGCCAGGAAGTGCCAGGATGACCGAAGGTGCTGCTGAGTTGCCTCCACCAGAATCTGGTACCGCTGACACTTCTGTCACCGGTAGCGTCTTGCCGCCAGAGTAACGAACACCGAGCCCCGAGTCTCGATTCAGCAGATGCGGTTCATGTCGGAATTGCTGATAACTGTCTTTGCCTCGTTCAAATGTTTTCGCATCCTTCGCTGATGCGATCTGTTGCAGAAGTTCGGCCATCGAAACTCTATACACAACGGGCTGAGGCGGATCACCGATCACGACTGCACGCCGAAGAGCATTCAGGGCCATCTCGCGACACAGTTCGAACTGCATCGCCGACATCTGTAGCAGCTCGGAGCTGTTCCGAAAACCGTCGCTCGAAGCCGTCTCGGGAGGCAACCTGTTCGTCAGAGCATAAGGCAGCCCCAGTAAGTCGCGGAGCACATAGTTGTATTCATAGTTCGTCAGTCGCCGAAATGAAGAGTGCTCTTCGGAACCTCGCCTGACCCGCGACGCCATGTTCAGCTCATCACTCAGCCAGTCAACAATCTTCCGACGATCTTCATCCTCCAGCACAACGTCTGCCTCACCTTCTGGCGGCATTTCGGACTTGCTCACCGCATCGAAGACTTCTCGCCACTTTTCGGCATCAGGTCCATGCAGCAGGTCCGGATTCAGCTGATCAATTCTCAATCGGCCTTCCGATTTTTCAGGACCGTGGCAAGCCAGACAGCTTCGAGTCAAAACGGGGCCAATCGCCTGATGGAATATCTCGACGTTGGCTTTGGGAGTTTCCGTGTCTGATGTTGCTGGCTGACTTCTGTCGTTCAGGAACCTGGAGGCTGCTCGTCCCTGCTCCCGAGCCTCATCCAACGTGACCGATGGATCCTGCCCCCTGACCGCAGCAACGCAGCAAAGAAGTCCGATCCACACGCACAGGTTCCAGGCATTCCTCATCACTACCGCCTCGATCTTTATCGCGGAGTCAGACTCGTTGTCTCCTTCACGATGCTCGCATCAAGCAATGTGAACATCTGACGGAGGGAGCGTAACCCAATTCAGGCCCGTCGAGCAGTCGTTTCTGACAGCCGACCGAAGAATTCCGAGGTTTACTGTAGGTCATACCTTCCGGGTGGGACTTTCGCCGACAGGCGAACCTTGTCCGGCATGTCATCGTCCTATGCCTCGTTCACTTTGGAACATGCATGGCATACGTTCACACAGGATGAACGATCAAGCCACGTTCACTTTGTAGACAAAGCCACACCAATCCTTCGCTGGTCGCGGCAATGCCGCGAAGTGCTGCTCGGCAAGCAGCACCTACTGTAGGTCACACCTGCCGGGTGGGACTTTCGCCGTCAGGCGAACCTTGGCTGGAATGTCATCGTCCTATGCCTCGTTCACTTTGGAACATGCATGGCAGACGTTCGCGCTGGATGAACGATCAAGCCACGTCCACTTTGTAGACAAAGCCACACATATCCTTCGCTGGTCGCGGC
>JAEUII010000272.1 GCA_016795145.1 Planctomycetaceae bacterium | reverse complement strand
TATCCGGGCGGTGCCAGCATGCCTCTGCACCAGGCGCTGCGTGAACAGCGTGATCGCATCCGAACCATTCTGCCTCGTCACGAGCAGGGTGGCTGCTTTGCCGCTCAGGGCATGGCACGTTCAACCGGAAAAGTTGGCGTCGTGATGGGCACCAGCGGTCCAGGTGCAACGAACCTTGTGACAGGCATTGCCGATGCCAAGCTGGACAGCGTTCCAATGATCGCTATCACCGGCCAGGTGCCTCAGGCGGTTATCGGAAGCGACGCATTCCAGGAAACGCCGATGGTCGAAGTATGTCGCGCCATCACGAAGCATCACTACATGATCACCAGCGTCCGAGATGTTGCTCGCATCATGAAGGAAGCGTACTACATCGCTTCCACAGGACGTCCGGGTCCAGTCCTTGTCGACGTTCCTAAGGACGTCCAGCTGGAAGTGATGCCTCTGAGCGAAGTCGACTTTGATCCTCCGATGAACCTTCCTGGCTACCGTCCGCAGGTTCGTCCGATCGCTCCGGAGCAGGTTCGCCAGATCCTGGCGGCTGTGCGTCGTTCCAAGCGACCTGTCCTTTACGTCGGTGGTGGATGTATTCACGCCGAAGCGTCTGAAGAGCTGACGAAGTTCGCGCTGCGAACTGGCATTCCGGTGGCAATGACCGTGATGGGACTGGGTGTTTTCCCAGGCACACATCAAAACTCACTGCATATGCTGGGCATGCATGGAACGGTTTACAGCAACTACGCTGTTGAACAGTCTGACTTGCTGCTCGCATTCGGCGTTCGGTTTGACGACCGAGTCACCGGCAAGCTCGAAGAGTTTGCCAAGCACGGAAAGATTGTCCACATCGACATCGATCCGTCTGAAATCCACAAGAACAAGGAAGCTCACATTCCGGTTCACGGTGATGTGAAGCAGGCCCTGGTCGCACTCAACGCGGCACTGACCGACGAAGATATTCCAGACCTGACCGAGTGGCATCATCAGATTGCCGGCTGGAAAGCAAAGTTTCCGCTCAGCTACGGCGATGCGGGCGATGCGATTCAGCAGCAGTATGCCATCGAAGAACTGTGGCGACAAAGTCAGAAGATGGACACCTACATCGCGGTTGGTGTCGGTCAGCATCAGATGTGGGCGGCTCAGTTCTACAAGTTTGACAAGCCACGTCGCTGGATGAGCAGCTCGGGGCTGGGAACCATGGGCTTCGGCCTGCCGGCGGCGATGGGCGTTCAAACGGCTCACCCGAAATCACTGGTTGTCGACATCGACGGTGACGGTTCTTTCCAGATGAACATCCAGGAACTCGCAACGCTGTATTGCGAGAAACTGCCGGTCAAGATTCTGCTGTTGAACAATCAGCATCTTGGCATGGTCGTTCAGTGGGAAGATCGATTCATGTCCGGCCGACGCGCTCACACGTATCTCGGTCCAGTCGATCATCCGGAAGCACTGGGTGAAGGTGATGGAACGATGCCGGAGCAGACGTTCCCGAACTTCGTGCGCATCGCAGAAGGATACGGAATCAAGGCTCGACAGGTTCGCAGCAAGGCGGAATATCCGAAGGCACTGGCCGAGATGCTGGCGTACGATGGCCCGTATTTGCTCGACGTGATTTGCCCGTACCAGGAGCACGTTCTTCCGATGATCCCAAGCGGAAAGACCGTGCGAGATATCATCGTGGAGTAGAGGACCAGCATCCTCTGCTGACACCGTAAGTTCGAACAATCGACGCGAAGTCCCGGAAACCCAGTGATTCCGGCTTCGCGTTTTTTGTTGGCATCCGGTGAAATGGACGCTGAACAAAAAGCTCGTATCATTCGGGCGTGTGAGTTTGTTATGTCAACATAAGGGAGTTGGACATGAAGTTTTGGGGAAGTGCCATTTCGTTCCTGCTGATGGCCAGTGTGGTGGTTGCTCAGGAAAGCACTGAAAGCAAAGTGCCGGAGCAATTCAAAGTGAAGTTCGAAACATCCTGTGGCGATTTCGTCGTGGATGTTCATCGAGAATGGGCACCAAAGGGAGCAGATCGGTTTCATGAACTGGTAACCGCTGGCTTTTATGATGAGTGTCGATTCTTCCGCGTGGTACCCGGTTTTATGGTTCAATGGGGAATGAACGGTGATCCGGCCGTCTATGCAAAATGGAAGGACAAAGAAATTGCGGACGATGCTGTGAAGAAAAGCAATACTCGGGGGATGATGTCATTTGCGTCACGCGGCCCGGACACTCGAACGACACAGCTCTTCATTAACTTCAAGGACAACTCTCGGCTCGATGGACTCGGTTTCGCCCCGTTTGCGGAAGTCGTTGAAGGCATGGATGTTGTCGACAAGATCAACTCACAGTACGGTGAGAATCCTCAGCAGCCGAGTATCGAAGCTAAAGGCAATGAGTACCTGAATGCCCGCTTCCCGAAGCTCGATTACATCAAGAAGGCAACAGTCGTTACGGAAGAGGCTCCAAAGGCGGAATCCGAAAAGAAGTAGTGCTGTTGCGTGCTGTCGAAGGAGACGTGTCTCTCAGAGTGAGGGATCAGACGGCTTCAGAGGCACATGGTGTTAGTTTCCAGTGCTGACCGCTCAGTCATGATATGGCTGGCGGCCAGTCTTTCTTCGCCGGGAGCCGTTCGAATGCGAATCCGATTGCAAGTCTTCATCGTGTTGGCCCTGGCTGGCAGTCTTCTTCCGTTGCATGCCGATGAGAAGGCAGCGACGAAAGAGAATTCTCGCTATGAGATGCGTGGGGATCATGATCCGAACGGTATCGGCAAGTTCTACATGGGCCGCGAAATCGCTTACGTGATGGGCTTTGCCGGGGCCTCGTGGCTTGAACGATCAAACCGCGAAGAAGAAGAACGAATTACGCTCCTGATTCGATCGCTCAATCTGAAGCCAGGTCAGGTCGTCGCTGACATCGGCGCGGGCAGCGGCGTGATTTCTTTTCTGATGGCGGAACAAGTGCTGCCTGACGGGAAAGTCATGGCGGTCGATGTTCAACAGGAGATGCTGGACCGATTGAAGAAGTTCAGCGAAACGCTGGGCGTCACCAATGTGGTTCCGGTCAAGGGAACTCAGACGTCAACAGGCCTTGAGCCCGGTTCGATCGATCTCGCCATCATGGTCGACGTGTATCACGAATTTGAGTTTCCTTATGAGATGATGCAGGACATTTCCAAAGCACTGAAGCCAGGCGGGCGACTGGTATTCGTCGAGTACCGCAAGGAAGATCCGCTGGTGCCGATCAAAGAAGTCCACAAGATGACTCAGGCTCAGGTGCGGAAAGAGATCGAGCAGCCGGAGTTTGACCTGCACTGGTCTGAAACCGTGCATCTGCTTCCTCGGCAGCACGTCATCATTTTTCAAAAGGGTCCTGCTGGATCACCGCTCAAGGCTGTTGATGAACCTGGCAAATAGGGTTTTCGAGGTCCTATGAAAATCCTCATCGCCGATGATGAACAGCCCGCAAGATTCGGAATGTCCCGCGTGCTCCGCGCGGAAGGGCGAACGTTGCTGGAGGCCGACAACGGCCAGACGGCTCTGCAACTGATCGTCGATGAGCGACCGGACATGGTGCTCCTTGATCTGAACATGCCGGGCATGGGCGGGCTGCAGGTCCTGAAGCAGCTTCAGGCGACCGCACGCACGCAACTGCCTGAGATCATTGTCGTCACGGCGAACGATTCTGTTCCGCTGGCGATTGAGTGTATTCGAGCCGGTGCGGCCGACTTCCTGACAAAGCCTTACGACATTGATCATCTGCGGTCGATCGCACGGCGTACGGAGGAACGAGTCAGACTGCAGCGGCAGCTGACAGATCTTCGCCAACAGTTTGATGAGAACGCGGTTCGTTTCGGAACAATGCTTGGCGTTAGTCCGGCGATGAAGAGACTATTCGGGCAGATTCAGAAGGCCGCGAACGCCGAGCTGGCGGTTCTGGTTCGAGGCGAAAGCGGAACGGGAAAAGAGCTGATTGCTCGTGAGCTTCATAACAGAAGTAGCCGAGCTTCCGGTCCATTCGTGGCGGTGAACACAGCCGCAATTTCAGCGTCGCTGATCGAAAGCGAACTGTTCGGACATGTCAAAGGTGCGTTCACCGGAGCCGATCGTGCTCGTGAAGGCGTGTTCCGCCGGGCCGACGGTGGTACATTGTTCCTTGACGAAATCGGCGATATGCCAGCCAGCGTTCAGACTCGGCTGCTTCGAGTCCTTCAGGAGAATGTTGTTCAGCCTGTTGGTTCAGAGGAAGGCATCAAGGTCGACGTTCGGATCATCAGTGCAACGCATCAGGACCTTGAATCCGCGATGGCACAGAAGTCGTTTCGCCAGGATTTGTATTTTCGACTTCGAGGCATCGAGCTGCATGTGCCGCCGCTGCGAGACCGCAGAGAGGACATCGCCTTACTGGCTCAGTCGTTTCTGGGAGCAGATCGTTCGTTTCATGACGGTGCAATTCAGGCCATGATGAGTCATCTCTGGCCTGGCAATGTCCGTGAACTTCAGCAGGCCGTCGCGGCCGCAAAGGTGCTCAGCGACAGTGATCGAATTTCCGCCAGAGACCTTGGTCTGCAAACTGTGACCTCTTCCAAGGATGCTTCTGGTGCGTTCGAACTTTACGCCACGCTGCCGCTGACAGAAGGTCGCAATCGTCTGATCGAAGACTACGAGCGGTTTGCAGTTTCAAAAGCGCTGGATGCGGAATCAGGGAACGTGAGCGCAGCAGCTCGCCGACTGGGGATCCATCGTCAGAACCTGCAGCTCAAACTGAAGCAGCTGGGCCTTCGAGGCTCAGCGGCGGACGATGATGCAACTTGAGCCATCGTCGTCTGACGCGACTGGCGTGACCAATGCATCTTCGTATGCAGGAACTTTGGTCCACCGAATGGTCAGTGATCCGGAAGTAGCAATGGCGTTTCTCGCGCAAGAGCTTGGGGAAGCACACACAGAGGAAAGTCTCCGTTGGTGGACGCTGACCGTCCTGTCGGTTCTCGTGGCATTGACGTCGCTGCAACTCGACAAACCCGCATCACAGCCGGAACGGACAAAGAGGAAGGCCGCATTGGGATTAGCAACGACAGCGATCGATCAGTTGTTTATGGACGAAGTCCCGTGGGAACCGGGAATGTGGCGGAACCCGGTACTGATGTAGTCTCTTTTTGAAGCCTGTTTTTACTTTTCGCCGAGTTGTGTTTTGGTACCAACGCTCATCAAGACTTCCAAGGAGCCCCGAAGATGTCGGCAAACCTCTTGAACTATCAGCCAGAGACCAGGAGACCGCTCGGCCTGCGACACCGCACGGGGTGTTGTCGTCTCATCACTTTGCGAACCAGTTCGATTTCTCAGGAATTCTTCGAGGGATTTCCGGGGCTGCGCGCAGAGTAGAATCGGGGTGATTGTCTGGGTTTTGATTTTGGCGGGACTGATGACCAGCGACGTGAACTCAGAAATCGCAAACCGTCTGAAGGACCGTAACAAGGCCGCGTGGAATGCGGTTTGTTCGGAACACACGAGAGATCTGTTCGGATTTGTTGTGCGTCTCGCTGGTTTCGATCAGGCGGCTGCTGATGACATTGTTCAGGAAGTCTGGCTTGAGAGTCTGAATCGCATTCAGCACTTTGATCCCGGACGTGGTGATTTTCGAGGCTGGTTGTTTGAGATTGCCAGGCGGCGAGTTGCGGCGTTTTGGCGTAAACAGGCTTCGATTCCCTGCAGCGAAAGCCTGTGTGACAGCTTCGCAGTGGATGCTCAGCTGCTGGCATCGGAAATTCTGGATCGACTTGACCGCTCGGCCATTGTCAGAGCTGCATTACTGTCCATGGCTCCGGATCGGTCCCGAGTCTTATCCGCCAAGTATCAGCACGACCTGACGGTTGGCGAGATTGCTGCTGCGGAAGGCAAGTCTGTGAAGGCGATAGAGTCACTTCTTGCCCGAGCGCGAGACGAGCTCCGTCGATTGCTGGGCTCACACTTTGATTCCATCACTTCTGAAGAAGCAGCATTGCGTCGTTCATGTTCGGTTCATCCTTCAGTACCGGAGGCTCATTCATGAATTCAGAAACACCAGGAGATTCCGATTCGGCAGACGGCAGATTCCGCGAACTGCTGGGTATCGCTGACCGACACACTTTCGAACCTGGCGCAGGCCTGCTGGATCGTGTGAAGAACTCTCTTTCCGAGGCCATTGATGCCTGCGAAACGATTGATGGTCCGGCGACGTGTTTGAAGCCATGGACAGGTTCCGGTGAATCAAAGGCGGTGGCTCAGTCATTTGTTCCGGCCACCTTCGGACGACTCAGAATCTGGACACTTGCTTGCGCTGCTGCAGCGTGCCTCGCTGTTTCAATGATGACGTTTCTGCGGTCACCGGAAGCGCTGGGAGATGTCCTTTCGGCACTCAGATTGCAGCCGCGAGTGCACATTCGCTGTCAGGATGTCCGAGGGCATGATCTTGAAGCATGGATCTCTGCCGATCGGTATTCGGTCAAGCGGACGGAATCGTCATTCATTTTCGATCGCGTGAAGAAGTCGGTCGATACGTATTACCCGGCGAAGGAACGAATTCTCCGCAGCGTCCCTTCGTTTCAGCATGAGCCTCCGGCGTTCGACTCGTTGCTGAAACTGCTGGAATCTCTGCCCGGCACAGTGAATGACATCGGCGGCATGCAGGTTGTGAGTATGAGGTCCAGGCCGGAGGGTGCTTCAACTGTCAGACATTCCATCGAACTGACATCACCACCATCGCATCTCAACGGGACGATCACGATGTCCCTGAGTGTTGTTGCCGAGGCATCGACCAGCCTGCCAACGGCATGTACTGTCACGATTCGCCAATCGGGCCATAATGACCCGGTGGATCGGACATTGAGTCTGTTGTTCGACTATCCCGATGAAGAGCCTCTGTCCATTCAGGAACTCGGCGCTTCTGCAGCAGCAACACTCGTTGACACGACGAAACCCGAATCCGATCCACTGTATGCAAGAGTTCAGGCCGCCCTGGAGCACGGACGTCGTGGACTGAAGAAATATCGAGCCCTTGCGGGAACAGATCCGGACGTACCGCAGTATGTCATCTGGCGAAGTGGCCGACAGTGGAGGGTTGACGACCTCGGTAATTTCCGCGGCCAGCGCATCTCCGGCGATCCCGGCCAGACACCGCCGGTCGTTGATCTGACTCACTGGAGTGACCAGTTTTCAGGTGGAGGTCATACGCAGATGCTGTTTGACGGTACTGATCGCTGGGATCGCAATGAAGAGCGACTTGTAAAGGCTGTGCTTCCACCGTTCTTTCCGCAACAGCTTCGTGAGTCCCAATGGATCGGCAGTATGACACTGGAGCGTCTGGCCTATCCGTTCCTCGGTGTCGAAGACGGCTTCGTGATGACGGTGTCTGAGGAGTCACCAGGCGGGCTCGTACTGATTGAATACAGTGCAGCTGTAAAGACGGATGATCTTACTCATCGCACGAAGCGATACTGGCTGAATCCGGAATACGGCTACGCGGTTGTCAAATCGGAATTCACGGACGCGACAGGCTCGGAAGAGATGTTCAGGGCGACTATGGGATCGCGTAAGCACATGGTTCATCTGAATTCCGGATACAAACAGTCTCCGGACGGTATTTGGTACCCAGGTGCGGTTCGTGATGTTGGCAAACAGTTCTTTCAGACTCGCGATAATCCCGTTCTGATTGATGACTGGATGTATTATAAGGTCGATTTTTCCACCAGTATTCCAGAGGACACGTTTTCTGCGCCGTGATGATTTCGGCTGACGGGTGCCAAACGGGTGCCATCCACCTTTTGCCCCACATCGCAAGCTCACAGCAAGCTTCAACTTGCGGCATATGGTTCCCGCAGCTAAGCCTGTGTGCGGCGAGGTGAGTTTTGATGAGCCACTCCCAATGTGCTGCGACCGTCGTTCCTGCCGGGCCTTGTTCCCGGGCCGACCACAATGGAGCGGAACCATTTGCCGCAGGGTGGATGGCACCTGCATCTTTGCGGCTGCACCTGCATCTTTGCCTCTTTGTTAGAGGACGCGACTGGGGCGATGAGGGCGGATTCGGGTTTTGTCGGTATTTGGTGCAGTCCTTTGAAGCGATTCAGGCCCGGCAGGCCGTCACAACCCCTGCCGGTGTGCGTAAGCCACCGGAAACGAAGCTCGAGTCAGTCCACAAGGCCCGAAGGGTTGACAC
>JAEUII010000252.1 GCA_016795145.1 Planctomycetaceae bacterium | reverse complement strand
GTGCCGACTTGCACGAGCGATGGAATTTCCAGGCGAATCCGACGGACCCGAACAACCTCATCGTGGGACGAGTGAACGTCGAAGTTCTGACGTGCCCGGATGACAGTTCGTCGTATGGCACGGATGGGGGACTGAGTTACGCGATCAACAGTGGCTATGCCGAACGCAAGACGTTTTACGCATACTCCGCAGCAATCCAGGCGGGGCAGGTTCCGACTCAGGCCACAGTGCACATGTACAACATCATCCCCGCCGACTGGGACGGTGATGGCGAAGCTCCTGGGGAGCCAGGAGCATGGACTGAACCGGATGACGAAGACATTACTCGGGACACGGGTGTTTCATGGCTTGCAGTTCGCGCTGACAACTTCAGCTTGAAGATCTCAGAGGTCTATGACGGTGCATCGAACACGCTGCTGCTGGCAGAGAACATCAACTCCGGTGGCTCAGGAGTCTGGTCGGATCCCGCTCCGCCAAACTGCACGTTCGTGTATCCGATCGAGCCATCACAAATCAACAAACAAAACTTCAGTGATCCTCCTTCACCCGCCGGTGTCAACGGTCTCCCCAATGCCATGAAGACCGCGGGAGAAGACACGCCGTTTCCGTCGTCCAATCATTTTCAGATTGTGAACTTCGCATTGTGCGATGGATCGGTACGAGCCATTTCCGAGAACATCGAACGAACGGTGTATCTGCGAATCCTGACGCCGGCCGGAGCAAAACGCCGCTTTGCAGACTTTGTCCCCGAACAGTTGCTCGATGGGAAAGACTTTTAGTGCGGATGAATCCCGGGCTGAAGCTCATCGGGTCACAAGCAAGTGCTGCCTGGATTTCGCTGAAAAACTGGAGTTCTGGCTCTGATTGCAACGTGGATCACGCATCAAAGGAGAACAGTCAAAAGGCTGCTCATTAGCCGGGACTGGTCCCTTTCAGGTTCGCCACCACGGTGAGAATTCGGGACATTGTTGCCGCTGAATTCACGCAATCACTGGGGCCGTTTCGAAACTCACCGGACGCTGTGAACGCAATCGCGGCCAAAGGCTTTGAGTTGTCAGTTACAGAAACACAGAAAACACTCACTGCGGCGCGTTGACGCAGGGGGGCGGACTGCGAATAATCTGCCCGTTCGGACGTAAATCCGTGGCCGAAGAAGGGATAGGGTTCTGTGGTTTGAGACTCTGACTGCAGCTTCCGAGGGCTTTTCTGGAACCTGGTTTTTTTGTCCGTGCCGTCGATTGATTTTTGGAATTCGTGGGTATGCTGGTTTTCCATGGTGATGCGTAGTTTTTTCACAGCCAGTTGCTCACTGAGGATTATCTGGCAGGTCATGTCAGCGGAATGCTGACAGAAGCGTGTGTCTCACCAGGGAGGCACGGACACTCGTTGAGTCATGGAGCGGAATGCTCCGCCAGTGTTGTCGGCGACACGCGTTGCGACGACTCTGGATCTCTTGGAAGGGGAATCGCGTGTATCGTCTGGACGCGGGATTGAAGGCGATCATCGAAAAGGGCAAGGAACGTGGATTCGTAACCGTCCAGCAGGCGCATGCCTGGCTGCCGGATGAAGGCGGTGACCCAGCGATGGTCGACAGCCTGATCATGGCACTGGACGAAGCTGGCCTGGACTTCATTGAAGACCCGGACATTCCACTGGAGCCCGAACCGGTTGAAGAAGAAGTGAAGCAAGCGCAGGCGGAGAAAGCCGCTCGTGCTCTGCTGGGACCGGAGACATCTGCTCTGTCTTCCCGCGACCCGATCCGCATGTATCTCAGCCAGATGGGCAACATTCCACTGCTGACACGCGATCGTGAAATCTTCCTTGCCAAGCAAATTGAAATCACTCGCAAGCGGATGCGACGTCATGTGCTTGAATCTGACTTCGCGCTGAACATTGCTGTCGACACCATCGAAAAGGTGCGACGCGGCGAACTGCCCTTCGAACGAACTCTGCGAACTTCCGAAACAGAAGAAGTTCGAAAGGAGCAGATCGAAGGCCGAATGGAACTTAACCTGCGGACTCTTCGTCACCTGATGGAAGTCAACAAAGAAGAGTTCTACCGCTGGCGTGCAACTCCGGAGAATTCCAAAGAGCGCGCCGCGCTGGCAGACAGCATTCGTATTCGCCGTCGCAAGATGTGCTCACTGTGCGAAGAGCTGAGCGTACGAACTCACCGCATGCAGCCGGTCATGAAGCGAATGCTTCAGATTGGTGAACGCATCGAGCAGCTTCGCGATGAGATCGCATGCCTTCGTGGTATGCGAACCGCCGACACAGAGCGTCAGGCTCTTGAACGGGAACTGGAAGAGTACATCCAGATGCTGCTGGAAACTCCGGAGCAGTTCCTGCGTCGATGCCGCGAAATCCGCAAGCGTATGGATGGCTGGACTGATGCCAAGCAGAAGCTTTCGGGCGGTAACCTTCGCCTGGTGGTGTCAATCGCCAAGAAATACCGAAACCGTGGTCTCAGCTTCCTGGACCTGATTCAGGAAGGCAACGCGGGGTTGATGCGAGGTGTTGAGAAGTACGAGTACCGTCGCGGTTACAAGTTCTCAACCTACGCCACCTGGTGGATTCGCCAGGCGATCACTCGAGCCGTTGCGGATCATGCTCGCACGATTCGAATCCCCGTGCACATGTTCCAGAGCATTTCGATGCTGAAGGCCAAGGCCGAAGAAATTCGCCAGGCCACCGGACGTGAGCCAAGCAATGAAGAGCTGGCAGAAGCGGTCGGGATGAGTATCGAAGAGACCGAACGCATTATGAAGACCTGGAAGCATCCAATTAGTCTGGATACTCCGGTCGGAGAAAGCGAAGACAGCAGCTTCGGCGAGTTCCTGGAAGACAGCCACGAAAGCAGTCCTGCAGAATCCGCTGCGAAGCAAATGCTGCGAGACAAGATCGACCATGTGCTGAAGAGCCTGACCTACCGTGAACGTGAAATTATCAAGCTGCGTTACGGTTTGGGTGACGGCTACAGCTACACGCTGGAAGAAACGGGTCGCATCTTCAAGGTGACTCGTGAACGAATTCGACAGATCGAAAGCAAGGCACTGAAGAAACTGCAGCACCATACTCGTGCAGTGCATCTGAAGGGCTTTGTTGACATGGCCGATGATGCTCCACTGCCGGTCATTGAAGACGTAGAGATTGAGGAAGCCGGCGTGCTCTAAGCCGCTGTACTCCGAACACGATTCAAAACAACAGGCCGATCACTTCACTGTGATCGGCCTGTTTTCGTTTGCGCGCTGCACGACTCCGGGAATCCCCGCACAGAATCATGCCGTCATCAACATCTTTCGGCGAACCTCCACCTGGGGGTGCCTGGGACTTCCCCGCAGTTTTCCTCGACAGGGTGAAAATTCGCAACATGCGATGACCATCTTCGACAACGTGATCTAGCGTTGCATTGCCGCACACTGTCTCAACTGATCTTCGTTTCGCACGGTAGTAGTTTTACCCAGTTCTCGGTGTTCCATGAGTATCCGTCACCAAATCACGCTGATCCTGATCGCACTGTCCGCGATCTTCGTGACGACGTCATGGCTCATGCAGCAGTTCTTCATTGAACCAGCGTTTGCAGCTTTAGAGCTGGACTCAGCCGATAAGGACCTTCGACGATGCATTGATGCTCTGAACGCAGAACTGGAAAGTCTCGAAGAACTATCCGGCGACTGGGGAGCATGGGATGAAGCCTACGAGTTTACACTCAACGGCAGCGAAGCGTTCAAATCAAGCAATCTGATTGACGAAACGTTTACGACGGCCGACCTCGATTATCTTTCGATCATCGCGAAGAACGGCGATGTCAAATGGTCTGACGGAATCAACAGCGCGACCGGGGAGCATTACGACGTCAGTTCGATTGATTCAATGCTGACGAAAGACCTGGCTGAGAAGACCCGGTTCGTCACGGTTGAAGATTCTCTGTCCGGCCTCATCGAAACAACACTCGGGCCCATGCTGATTGCATCGTGCCCTGTCGTACCGTCGAATCGCAAGGGTGAATCCATTGGCATCATGACGATGGGACGACTTCTGACAGAGGATCGAATCTCTGAACTCGCCCATCGCACCCATCTGGATGTTTCTTTTTTGGCAAAAGGATCGAAACAACTGACGTCGATGGAACGACGTTTTCTTGAAGGGAGCGCTGTCAGTAAACACGTTGAGACAACTGAAGACGGCACTTTAACGGCAAGCACAACACTTAAGGATGTTACTGGAAAGCCGCTCGTCCTGATTCGGCTGTCCATGAGCCGGACTGTGACTCAGCAGGGAGCCATCGCTGCTCGAGCCGCCATGTGGTGCAGCCTTGGTGGAGCCCTGATGACTGCTCTCGGCACAGGAATGGCCCTGCGACGCCGAGTGATGGAGCCTCTTCAGGAAATGGCCAACCATGCGACACGTGTTGGTGTTCAGGATGACCTGGATGCTCGAATTCGCTTCCGGCGAAACGACGAGATTGGAAAGCTGGCCGCGACGTTCAATCTGATGGTTGCACGGCTGGCAGATTCCCGAGACAAGCTGCAGGAAGCTGCTCACCGCGCCGGGATGGCGGAGATCGCGTCCGAAGTACTTCACAACGTTGGTAACGCCGTGAATTCCGCAGGCTGCTCGGTTGAGATGCTGACAGAGCGGCTCGAGAGCAGTCGACTGCCCGGACTCGATATGGCCATTGCACTGCTTTCGGAACAGGCTCCGAGGGCTGCCGAGTTCTTCTCGCAGGATCCACGCGGACCAAAGCTGATCCACTATCTCGAAACTCTGAACGGGACTCTGCAGAGAGAGCACGGCGAGTGTCTGAGCGAACTGCGTCGTTTGACGGAAACAGTGGCTCACATCCGATCGGTGATCACATCTCAGCAGGATCATGCCCGCAAGTCTGACTTCCGTCAGAAGGTCGGACTGCAGGAGCTTCTTGACGAAACACTGCACATCAATGAGCAGTTGCTGACTGGTACCGGAATCCGGGTTCACATAGAGGCTCCGGAACTGCCACTGCTTCGAATCAATCGAAGTCGCATTTCGCAGGTTCTTGTGAACCTGCAGAAGAATGCGATCCTGTCGATGATCAGTGTCCCGAACAAAGAGCACGTGTTGACGATTTCCGTTCGTGAAGAGACGGAAAACACGCTTGCAATTTCGGTGACTGACACCGGGACCGGCATGACCTCCGAAGTGCAGTCACGACTTTTCCAGCAGGGCTTTACGACACGCAGCACGGGAAGCGGACTGGGTCTGCATTACTGTGCGAACGTTATTCGCGATATCGGCGGACAAATCAGTGCTCACAGTGCCGGACCTGGTACAGGAGCAACGTTCCGGATCACGATTCCCGGAGCCATCACTCAGCCATCACCGGAAGAAATTGCTATTCGGGAAGCTTCCGAGCCTGCGGAAGTTTCGGACGCCAGTCAGCCATTTGCATTCACTTAGTCAGACCAGGATCGGGGCCAGAACATGAAGACGAATTTCTCACTGAAGCCGGGCAGTTATGACCGTATTCAGCGAATTCTGATTGTGGATGACAATGAGTCGATTCACGAAGACTTTCGAAAACTGCTGCATGCATCAGCATCCGACAACCTGCAGAAAGCAGAGCAGGATCTGTTTGGAACGCCGGCTGCGGCGACTGACGATCCTGGCTTTGATTTCCAGCTGACCTTTGCGTTCTCCGGAAAAGAAGCTCTGCAGAAAGTCACAGAAGCTGGCCTGCAGGGGCGACCGTTTCGAGTGATGTTCTGCGACATTCGAATGCCTCCCGGCTGGGACGGCATCGAGACGATCAGTCAGTGCTGGAAAGTTGATCCAGGACTCGAAGTCGTCATCTGCTCGGCGTATTCCGATTACACGTGGAAGGATCTCGTCAATAAACTCGGGCGCACCGACCAGTTTCTGGTGCTGCGCAAGCCGTTTGAGGCGATCGAGATTCGTCAGCTGGCGATGTCGCTCTGCATGAAGAATTTGATGAAGGCCAGCATTTACGGTGAAGTGCTGAACCTTGAGCAGATTGCCGAGGAACAGTCTCGAGTCGCCGCGGAAGCGGAAAAGGCCAGCCATGCCAAGGGAGAATTTCTGGCGAATGTCAGCCACGAAATTCGTACGCCTTTGAACGGTGTGATTGGGATGCTGGATCTTCTTTCGTCAACACCGCTCAATTCGCAGCAGGAACGTTATCTCCGCGGTGCACAGTCGTCGGCGGATTGTCTGTTGAGCCTTGTTAACGGTGTACTGGATCTTTCGCGAGTCGAACATGGACAGATGGAACTGGAGTCCATCACGTTTGACGTGCGGACGCTGATTGAAAATGTGGCGGAGATGATGTCGCCGACGGCACGCAAGAAGTGCCTTGAGATCAATTGCCAGCTGAGCCCTGAACTGCCGGAATGTGTTTCCGGAGATCACAATCGCCTGCGTCAGGTACTGCTGAACCTTGTGAACAATGCAGTGAAGTTCACTGAACAGGGACGAGTCACCGTTTCCGCTGAAGTCATTCAGAAAGGCGACGAGTCTGACGTCATTCGAATTGCCGTCAGTGACACAGGGATCGGCATTCCAAAAGAACGTCAGGGGCGGCTCTTCCAGATGTTCTCGCAGATCGACGCCAGCACAACTCGACGATTTGGCGGAACCGGACTTGGGCTTGCACTCTGTAAACGCCTTGTTGAGCTCATGGGAGGATCCATTGGTGTTGAGAGTGAAGCCGGATGGGGATCCACATTCTGGTTCTCTGTCCCGCTGAAGCGAACTGTTGCGGAAGCACCGATGCAGGTTGTTCCTGCTTATCTGAACGCCATGCAGATTCTGGTGATTGCCGGTGATGATGCAGTCAGACAATCGATTACTTCGTCACTTGAGCAATGGAACATCAGCTGTGCCGCGTTCCGGTCCGTGCAGGAAGCAAGCCCGATTGTTGCAGCATCTGTTTCCCGAGGCGACCAGTACAGCCTTGCCATCGTCTCAGCGCGCGATCATGGTTCCAATGGGCGTCTGCTGATCGAAGAATTTCGCAGCACTGAAGGTCTGCAGGATCTTCCTGCGATCGCTGTCATCAATGCAAATGATTCCGCTCCACTGGAGTTCCGCCAGCGATGGCGTCTTTCGGAAGTCGTTACCTGTCCAATTCGCCGATCGCGTCTGTTTGACGCAGTGCAGCACACATCAAGCGAACTGGTCGGAACCGAAGTCGCCAGTACGATGGTCTGTGAACTGCCCTCTGAAAGGCTCGCGACGGCAGGGCATGGATACAGAATCCTTGTTGCCGAAGACTATGAAATCAACCAGGTCGTTGTTCGCGAGTTTCTGACGCGATTTGGCTTTGAATGCCAGCTCGTATCAAACGGACAGGAAGCTGTTGAGAAAGCGACGACTCGTCAGTACGACCTTGTGCTGATGGACTGCCAGATGCCGGAAATGGATGGATTCCAGGCAACAGAAGAAATTCGAAAGGTCGAACTGACAAGCCGAGGCCTGTCGCGATCCGGATCTCGACTTCCGGTCGTCGCACTGACGGCCAATGCCATCTCGGGAGACCGCGAAGTCTGTCTTGCCAGTGGTATGGACGACTACCTGTCCAAGCCTATTAACAAGAACGCCCTTCTGGACATTCTGCGCAAGTGGCTCCCGCGTCACCCTGTCGCAGAGTCAGAAACTGCTTCTCAGGGAGGAGGCACGACTAGCCAGGCTTCCGGAGCAATCAACGGATTCGACCGCAACCAGCTGATCCATCAGTGTTTTGGAGACGTGGATCTTGCGATCGAACTGCTGAAAATGTTCGAGGTTCGGGGTGCATCCAGTCTGAAAGAAATCAAAAAGGCGGTTGCGGATGAAAATCGCAAAGCCCTGAATCATATCAGTCATGGAATCAAGGGAATCGCAGGGAACCTGTGTGCTCATGGCCTGCAGAAATCTGCGGCGCAGCTGGAAACTCGCTGCAAGGATGAATCCGTGAAACTGCACAGTCTGCTCGAGGAAATCGAAGCTTTCTGCGGCGACATTCAGACATGCCTCAGCTCTGCGGCACCACTTCGTCAGACTCTTCTGACTCAGAAAGCATAATGTGATGTCGGCGACCATCATTGAACCGGTGACCTATCGCATTGGCAATCAGACGATTGTCGCGAGCCCCGGTACGTCCGTGATCAATGAAGTGAAGGATTCAGTGAAGAACCTGGCACTTCCCCTGACGAACTCGCAGGACTTCCTGAAGAGCCGCATTCTGATTATTGACGATGAAGCCATCAACGTCCGACTGATTCACAAATGCCTCCAGCTTGCCGGGTACTCGGAGATCGAATCACACACGGTTCCTGAAACAGCGTTTGACTGCATTCGCCGTACACATCCGGATCTCGTGATCTGCGACGTTATGATGAGCGTTTCGGGCCTCGATATTCTGCAGCGAGTCGTTTCTGATCCGGAGCTTCGCACAACTCCGATGATCATGGTCACCGCCACCGACGATGAGAACGTGCGATCGTGCGCTCTGGATCTGGGAGCGACCGAACTTCTGACGAAGCCACTGCGTGCCACGTCTCTGCTTCCACGCGTTCGAAATTCTTTGCTGCTGAAGCACAATATGGATCGATTGCGAAACTACAGTCGCGAACTGGAGTCACGCGTCGAGGAACGAACCGCGGAACTGACACTGTCACGTCTGGAATTGATTCACTGCCTCGCAAAACTCTCCGAGTATCGCGATAACGAAACGGGGCACCATGTGGTTCGAGTTGGCCGCTATGCCGGCCTGCTGGCTCGATCACTGGGACTGCCATCCAACATGTGCGAGCTGATTGAACATGCCGCGCCGCTGCATGACATTGGCAAGATTGGAATCTCCGACGATATCCTGCACAAACCGGGCAAACTGACGCCGGAAGAGTTTGAACTGATGCAGCGCCATGTTGGGCTGGGAAAGAAGGTCTTTCAGCCACTGCCAGCCTATGAATCTCAGCAGCTTCGTTCCCATACGCTGCTTGGCGAGATGATGGTTAATGTCGGTTCCTCGCCGCTGCTTCGGATGGCCGCTGAAATTGCACTGACTCATCATGAACGATGGGACGGGACGGGATATCCGATCGGTCTGAAGGGTGAAGAGATTCCACTGAGCGGCCGAATTGTTGCCGTGGCAGACGTCTTCGACGCGCTCAGCAGCAAGCGTGTCTACAAGCCCGCGTTCCCAATCGAACGCTGCCTGCAGATCTTAGAGGAAGAGAGAGGAACCCACTTCGATCCTGCGGTCATCGACGCCTTTATGAAAGTACGTCACGACATCGTCCGAATTCGAATTGACCTCGCCGACGTCGATTAACTGTGACCAGCGGCTGCAAAGCTAATGTCCGGCGGCTTTCTCCGACTGCAGCGTCGTCAGATACTCCACAAGATCACGAATCTCCGCGCGTGTCAGATTCTTGATCAGGTCCTGAGGCATCCCTGACTGACCGTTGGCTCGTTCATCGATCTCCTCCTTCAAAACGGAAACCAGTGCGCCGGTTGGCGTCATCAGCTGCACGACGGAATCATCTTCCGACTTCAAAATCCCTGAGTGAATCTTTCCGTCAGCGGTCACCAGAATCACGGTCTCGAAGCCTTTTGCGATCTTTGCGTTGGGATCAACAATTGCCTCCAGCAAATAGGCACGTTCCTTTTCCTTGCCGATCTTCGACAAATCTGGTCCGACTTCGCCGCCACTGCCCTGAACTTTGTGACAGCGCCGACATGATGCCGCACTGCGGCCGAAGAACAATGCCCGCCCTCGCTCCGAGTTCCCGCCTTCGCTGCAATCGCTCCAGAGAGCCAGGACAGTTCCAGCGTCCTTCTGAGAACTGCGATAGGCTTCGATCTCCTTTTTCAATGCCGCAGTGTTCTGTTTTTCAGCGGCCACCAGAAGATCCAGAACGGCGCCGGCGGGGAAACTTCCCTGGTGCAGTTGCTCGAAGGATTTCAGCAGCACATTCTCCGCACGTTCACCGGGAATCGAACCCAGCAGTTGCATTGCTGTTTGTCGAGCCCGGACGCTGCCGGATTCTGCCAGTTGTCCGAGACGTTCGATGGAGTTTTGCGGATCGCGACGTGTGACAAGTTCAATCGCCGAAAGCTGAATGGACTCAGAAGGATCCTTCAGGCCCCTTTCCAGAATTGCCGGCACATCGTCCGACATTCGAGCCAGCGCCTTGAATGCAGAAAGTCTAAGCTGCTCGTCCTGATTCGTGTCGTGCAGAATCGTCTGCAGAGTTGGCTGAATATCCCTGATCCCAAGTTCGGTCGCCATCTCAACGACTCGCGTTCGAAGTTCCTGGTTGCCGGTCAGCATCGCTGGCACGAACAGCCGAATCGATTCATCAAGCCCATCAACATTTCTTTGTGGCAAAGGACGCCATCGGCCAGTGACAGAATCCAGAGACTGGGTTTGATTCCAGCTTCGCAGAAGGTCCACAGCGACAAGGCGAATGTTGTCAGCCCGTGCAACATTCGCAGCAACTTTGGCGATGTTGGCTGCATCCGATGCCAGCCCACGTCGATATGCAGCGTTCATGGACCTTCGCAGTGTATTGTCATCAAGACCTGGAGCTTCAATCAGATCCGCCAATGCTCCCTGTGCAGCTTCGATGGGTTCGTCGTTAATCGCACGAGCTGCTTCAGCCACAATCAACGGTTCTGCATCGCCCAGGAATGCGGCAACGGAAGCAGATCCCATGCGGCGAAGTGCCAGCAATACTCCAAGTCTCGCGGGAGCACCGGAAGTTGTGGCAAGCGATTCGAGGAGTCCGGGATGCCGCTGACCAAGGCTTAGTAGTCCCATAGAGGCCTGATGTCGTGCGACCGGATCGTTGTTGTCGATTCGGTTCAGCAGAGTCAGCAAAGGGGCGACATCTTCCGACTTGCCAAGGGCACCACAGGCGACGGCAGCAAACCCGGCCACTCGCAGGTTGTCGCTCTGCATCAGCAATCGGACGGAATCCAGAAGCGCAGCCCTGTTGTTTTCTGAAAAGGACTTCCGGCCATGACGAGACACGAGATCCGACACAACTCGAATCACCTGAACTTTCAATTCATCTGATGCTGATGAGGTACTCAGAAGCTCTGCCAGGACTGGAGCCACCAATTCGACTTGCTGAGCCGACTCGAGCCCCAGTTGCCAGCATCCCCAAATTCCATGTCGAGAGAGCGTTTCGTGACTCACGGATTTCGCCGCCGTCGTCAGTTCTTCTGTCGCTTTGCGTCGGACAAGTTCGAACTGAGCCTGCTGGCGAACGCGACGATCAGCATGGCTTAACAGATCGACCAGCGTCGCCGATTCCGACTTTGCAATTTCTCCTCCAAGCAGTGAGGCTGATCGTTGCGATGCCGCATCAGCGACTGCCTGGTCATGAGTGAATCGGTACAGGCGACCCTTGCCTTCGCCATTCCAGCCGTTCACCCAGTCACTAATCACAATGCTGCCGTCGGGAGCAAAGTCGACGTCGGTGGCCAGGATGGACCAGAGGAACTGATGTGAATCCTCGATCTGGAATGATGCTCCGTTCGGGACAACTGTGAAACTTCGAATGCCACTGTTTCCGGCCGTGCCACGAAAGTCGGCAAGAAAGAAGTGGTTGCGATATCGATCCGGCAGACCGAGTCCCGGATAGTACGTCAGACCGGAAGGACCGTCGCCAAGATTCAGTACCGGAGGCAGTGTGGATGCCGGCTGAACCGCAGATGTTTCTTCATCAAAACGGAATGGCCGCCAGATCTTCTCGCGATTCCAGGGGCCGCGATCGTCCAGATACTGATAGTACATCCTCCATCCGGTGTCTCCATCCTGAACCACATAGACCCAGCGTGCCTGGTCACCACTGTCAGAGTTGTTATCGCCGGTGAACAGATTGCCGTTGTCGTCGAACGCCAGTTCCTGAGGATTCCGCAAACCGAATGCAAAGACCTCAAGATTTGATCCATCAGCATCGCAGCGAAAGACAGCTCCTGTATCCGGACGCTTCAGGCGCTTGCTCTCTTTTGTGATAACGTTGTAACCACGGTCTCCAAGACTGAAGTAGATGCGCCCATCCGGCCCGACGGTCAGCCCGTGCAGGTCATGGCCACGAAAAGCAACTCGCACACCATAACCATGGTGCATTGCCTCACTGCTGTCAGCGACACCGTCATTGTTCGAGTCGGTAAAGCTCCAGAGCTTTGGAATGCATGTGTAGTAGACTCGGCCATTGTGTTCCAGAACACTGGCCCCGGTGCCATCGACGATCTCGTTAAAACCATCCGCGAACACGGTGTCCTGATCGAAGACGCCATCGCCATCCGTATCCTTCAGCATACGCAGTCGATCATGTTCGACGCCCCATTTTGAAACATCGGCTCCCATGAATCGACGAAACATGGCGGCGCGTTCTTCAACAGACTCCAGCTGCAGATCAGCCTCCAGCCAGTTCATGTGACCGCGATTATCCTCAACCCCCTGCTCCTGCCGAAATGTCTCGCACACGATCACTCGACCATCCAGCGTGACGGTGAAAGCAACAGGGTTCGCCACCTGCGGCTCTGCTGCGGCCAGTTTTCCCGACATCCCTTCGGGGATCACAAACCCCTTCAGGGCCAGCTGCCCTTCATTCGACGGTCCGGCAATTTTGGGCTGATAGTCGTCGCTCGACTGGCTGTAGGCCGCCGGGGTCGACAGCAGGAACAGCACAGCAAAAGTGAGGGAGAGGCAAAGAGTCGTTCGCACAGTTCAGATCCAAATTCGAAGACTGTGTAGGCGGTGGAAGATTCAATGATGATAGCGACGAATCGGGGCGACGTATGAACTTCCACTGGGGCGGTGAGAAAATTCCTGCCGCGCAGAGTCTTTTGAGCCCGGAATCGTGCAAAAAGGCCGCCGAAAGTCGCAGATAGCTTCGAGGACCAGGCGGCTAAGGATTCAGCATAGCGTTTGAGTCGCGAGAGTTCTCTGGCAGTGTTGGGCGTGTGACAAGCGTTCTGTTTGCGGAGCAAACAACGACTTAGTCGCGGTTCGCTCCGCCGAACCAGGCGCATTCTTCATCATCCAACGGCCAACCAGCAGCCAGCCTGTTCTGCACCATCACTCGGCGTTCTGTTTGCGGAGCAAACAACGACTTAGTCGCGGTTCGCTCCGCGAACCAGACGCTGCTGGTTTGCGACTGGGCAAAAACCCGAATGCACTGAACCTCACAAATGTCACAGGCATCGAATGGTGGCTAGGTGATTTCCAGCAGGTAGTGATCCATGAATCATCCAGGGTGTGCAAGTCCTTCACCGCTACCGATAGCACCACAGTGCAACGGATGCACTTAGCCTGAGAGATCGTTATGGCGAACGAGATCGCCGCGATCACTTGCATCCGGTGGCCGCTCAAGGATGGATCAACCTATGCAGTTGCTCAGAGGAAACAAGGGTCGTCTGCTGCGCATCTTCACCTTCGCTGCTTCGATCGCCGGTGCTGCGCAATTTGCATCGGCCCAGCACAGTATGCCGGTACCGGGATGTCCTGGTCGAGGCCTTGTGATGCCGGGTACTCCCGGTATGTGGCACCTGGACGGAGGTTACGGCTGTCCGCTTCTGGCCGAAGAAGGTGAAGAAGAGGCAGCGCACCTGTTTCCTGCGGAATGGCATCAGTACGAGGCGATCACTGGTGAGTTCATTTACACCGGTGAAGTGTTCTCACTCGCCAGCGGTGGCTTCAACAAGAACAACGGAACACGTTATCGAGGAAATCTCGACGTGGTTCTTACGGCCGATACGGAAGCGATGGACATGTGGAAGGGCGGCCGGTTCTTTGTTTACGGCACTTCCTTCCATGGACAAACTCTGACGCCAACGCATGTCGGAGACAGCCAGCTTTACAGCAACATCGACTCTGCACCCCGTTCAGATAACGAAGTGCAGATGACCGAATACTGGTACGAACACGCTTTTGCCGAGGGCGACATCATTGTGAAAGTCGGCAAGCAGGATGCAAATGCTGACTTTGCCTATGTGGATCTCGGCGGTGACTTTATCCACTCATCGTTTGGCCTCGTTCCGACGGTTGTACTTCCGACTTGGCCAAACCCAAGCATGGGTGTTTCGACATTTGTGACTTTGACGGACGTGCTGCAGTACAAAGTCGGGGTCTACGACGGAGCTCCAAGCTACGGTTATGCAACCGGTGGTCAGTGGGGCTTTCATTCGCTGGGTGAGTTTGGAGCGATGACTCTCCAGGAACTCGCGTGGACTCCGCAGTTTGGAGCAGACGGAGAGTTGCCTGGCACCTACAAGATCGGCAACTGGTACCACACTCATGAATTCGACAACCTTGAAACAGGAGTGGGCACTGTCAGCTACAACTATGGTTTCTGGGCGTCTGCAGACCAGATGCTCTGGAAGGAACCAGGCTCTGACGAAGAACCGCAGGGACTGGGTGCCTTTTTCCAGTATGGCTGGTCACCCGCCGACCGAAATGCTCTCAACGACTATTATGGTTCCGGTGTCACATATCGCGGACTGATTCCCCATCGTGATACGGACGTGACCGGCGTTGGTGTTGCATCGGCCGGCTTCTCCGCAGCTGATACTCACAGGGAAACGGCCGTTGAAATCTTCTACAAGACTCAAATCAAACCCTGGTGGACCGTTCAACCGGACATGATGTACAT
>JAEUII010000214.1 GCA_016795145.1 Planctomycetaceae bacterium | reverse complement strand
TCGTCACCGTGATTGCCGTCGTCGTTTTCATTACTCAGGGGCAGCGTCGCATTCCGATCCAGAGTGCGAAGCATGTACGCGGTCGTCGTGTGATGGGTGGTAACCGTCAGTGGTTGCCACTGCGAGTGAATCAGTCGGGCGTCATGCCGATCATCTTCTCGTCTAGCCTGCTCATGATTCCGTTCTTCCTGTTTGGGCAGCTCGGAATGATGTTTGGCCCGGATTCGACGATTGGAGGCGGACTTGCGTGGGTGGGCTCACTGTTCTCGCCGGGTCAGGGATTCATCTACAGTCTGTCGTACATCGTTCTGATTTACTTCTTCTGTTACTTCTGGACGGCGATTACCTTCAATCCGAAGGACATGGCTGAGAACCTGAAGGACAATGGAAGTTTCATCCCAGGTTACCGTCCTGGACAGCGGACTGCGGCTCACCTTGAGCAGGTTATGTTGCGCATCACTTATGTGGGTGCGGCGTTCCTTGCTGTGATCGCTGTGATCCCAACCGTGATTTCGAATACTATTACTCAGGACTTTGTGACCGCCAGTTTCTTTGGTGGGACCGGGCTTCTGATTATTGTTTCTGTTGCTTTGGATCTTGTTCAGAAGATTGATTCGCATCTGGTGATGCGAAACTATCCTGGACTGCTGGATTCAGACAATTAGTGCAGCCGCAAAAAGTGCAACCTGGTTGCCGGGATTGATGAGTCATGAAGGTTCGTTCAAGCGTTAAGCGTGTGTGTGATTTCTGTAAGCTGGTTCGGCGTCGCGGAAAGATTTTCGTGATCTGTTCGTCAAACCCGCGTCACAAGCAGCGTCAGGGCTGATTGTTTCGGAACACGAGTTGAGTTGGAGTTTGTGACATGCCCCGTGTGCTTGGTGTCGACATCCCAAATAACAAGCCAACGTACGTTTCGTTGAGCTATCTGTACGGCATTGGACCGTATCTTGCCGTCCAGATCTGTTACGAGCTGGGTGTTGATCCACATGTTCGTGCCTCGGAACTGACAGAAGACGAAGTCAGCCGCATTACGAACCATCTGGACAAGAATTACACCGTCGAAGGTCCGTTGCGTCGAAAGATTCAGCAGGACATCGGCCGTCTTCGCGAGATCCAGTGTTATCGCGGGATCCGTCATCGCAAGGGGCTGCCAGTTCGCGGTCAGCGTACAAAGACAAATGCCCGAACCCGCAAAGGTCGTAAGAAGACCGTGGCGGGGAAAAAGGGTGTGAAGGACCTGAAGCACTAAAAAGTCGGCGTGATTTCCCAGTCGGTTTGTTGAGCGAGAGTGAGACGTGGCAAAGGTTAAGAAGAAAAAGATCCGCCGTAATGTGAACAAGGGCATCGCCTATGTGAAGGCGACGTTCAACAATACTATTGTCACGATGACAGACGCGGGTGGCGACGTAATTTGCTGGGCCACCGCTGGTACGGTTGGTTTCAAGGGTTCTCGCAAGAGTACTCCGTTCGCAGCCCAGCGAGCAGCCGAAGTAGTGGCTGAAAAGGCCTCAAAGGTCGGCGTTCGTGAAGTGGAAGTTCGAGTAAAGGGTCCTGGAGCTGGTCGCGAGAGCGCGATTACCGGCTTGCAGGCTTCTGGTTTGGCAATCAAGTCGATTGAAGATATCACACCGCTTCCTCACAACGGTTGTCGCCCACCAAAGCGACGTCGTGTATAGTTGGTGTTTTGCAATTGGCGCTGTTGAAACCAGTGTTTGGGGGCTGAAATGAGAATTCGCTGGCGTGGTCTGGAATTGCCGAGCCGAGTAGCGGTTGACCGAGAAACCCGTACTCCGACTTACGGACGATTCGTTGCTGAGCCATTCGAACGTGGGTTTGGTTCGACTGTGGGCACAAGCCTGCGTCGTATCCTGCTGTCGAGCCTTGAAGGTTCGGCAGTGACTCGCGCTCGCATTCAGGGCGTGCAGCATGAGTTCACGACGATCCCAGGGGTTGTTGAAGATGTGACAGATATCTGTCTCAATCTGAAGTCCCTGGTCGTCAAGAATCATAGTGCTTCAAGCAAAACGCTGAAGATTGAGCGTCACACTCGTGGCGTTGTGACCGGCGCTGACGTCATTTGTGACGATCAGGTTGAAGTGATCAATAAGGATCTGGTCATCGCGACGATGACTGATGACGTGCCGTTCCATGTTGAGTTGACGGTTGAGAACGGCCGAGGCTACGTGCCGGCGACTGAGCAGTATCAGCATGAGCCTGAAGTGGGCATCATTCCACTGGACGCTGCGTTTTCGCCGATTACACGCGTCCGCCACTTGATCGAAGAGACTCGAGTTGGTCAGCGAACGAACTATGACCGTCTGATCCTTGAGCTGTGGACGAATGGAACAATCGTTCCTGAAATGGCTCTGGTCGAAGCGGCCAAGATTCTGCGCAAGCACCTGAACTGCTTCATTACGTTCCGCGAGCCAGGTCCGGAAGCAGGTCCGGAAGGTGGCTTGCGTGGAATGATGGAAGCCACTGGTTACTCTCCAGTCGATATGGAACTGGAAGAGAAGCTGAACAAGAGTCTTGCTGAACTGAATCTGTCAGTCCGTGCGACGAACTGCCTTGAGTCCGTTGGTATCAACACCGTACGGGATCTGGTTGTTCGAACCGAAGACGAACTGCTGCAGGTACGCAACTTCGGCGAGACCACTCTGGAAGAAGTTCGCGAGCGGCTGGGTAACATTGATCTGCGGCTTGGAATGCGACTTCCGAATTCGCAGGCGAAGTAGTTGAATGGGTGAGCTGTCTGAGAGGTCTCAGACGCACCGTGTTTCTGGAAATTCTGTGTGAGTGAGTCTCGGTCATGAGACACCGTTGTGCTGGTCGAAAGCTTGGGCGAAACGCATCGCATCGTAAGGCGATGTTTCGCAACATGTCTGTGAGCCTGATTCGTACTTTGCGTTCGGAAGAGGGTGACGAGCAGAAACCAAAGGTTGCTGGTCGTATCACGACAACTCTTGCGAAGGCCAAGGAAGTTCGCCCATTGGTCGAGAAGATCGTAACCATGGGGCGCAAGGCGCTGAAGATTTCTGAGTCAGCTGCTGCACTTGGTACGACTGCTGAGCGTGGCTCGGAAGAATGGAACAAGTGGCGCGAGTCTGAGCAGGGCAAGAAGTGGGTGATCGCTACTGCTCCAGCACTGGCTCTTCGCCGCCGTGCATTCTCAGAACTTCGAGATGCCGTTGCCGTCGATATTGTGTTCGATGAACTGGCAAAGCGATTCCAGGACCGTCAGGGCGGCTATACTCGCATCGTACGAGCCGCTGGTGTCCGACTGGGTGACGCGGGTCAGAAAGCGATTATCGAGTTTGTTGGTGAACGTGACCGAGTGAAGGCACGCCGCCGAGCAGCTCCGGTGGTTGAAGGCTAGTTCCTTGAACCCAACTGAATGACTCAAAGCCCCGCTGTTTCAGCGGGGCTTTTTTGTTGCGCGGAGGCAGGCGTGGGGAGATGGTCGAACGTGACATTTTGGGTTGAACCATCGGTCCCGCGCAGGCGGAAGTTGGCGTGAGAGGCTGGAGTCCAGAGCGTAGAAAGCTGTGTTCCCGTTCGCGCGTGTGCCGGAATGCCGATCTCACTTCATCGCTCTGATGAAGCACCAGGTTCGCACTACGTTCCTCGCTGATTGCCGAACATTTCGATGTGCAGGCGAGATGAGAAGTTGAACCCGTGTTTGCGAGCGAGTTCGCGAAGCCACGGAGACTTTTCCCGCAGTTGTTCACGGGTACGTGACTGGGGCATCAGCCAGACCGTCGACGGTTGCAGCTCAGGGATTTGCTGAAGCCATTGCTGCAGCTCTGTCAGGTCTTCAGGTTTGTCGATCACAAACTTTAGAATGCTCTGGTAACGGCTAGTGAGTGCTCGAATGACCTCAGGGCGGAAGCGCGATGCCTCATGCCGCTGTTTCCATGAGGCGTCATCCGGACTGGAGTTGCTGAGCTTTGGGCTGATGGCCATCAGGTCGGCCGTGACAGGCAGATCGACGGTCCCCGCCGTTTCGACGGTAATGCGTTTTCCGAGGCTCTTGCAGTATTCAGAGAGTGGCACCAGATCCGGGACCAGCATTGGTTCGCCGCCTGTCAGCACCACATCCGGCGCGGAGCTTTCGGCGATTCGATGACACAGTTCGGCAAGGGTCCACGCGGTGCCTTCGGGCTTCCATGATGTGTACGGCGTATCGCAGAACCAACATCGCAGGTTACAGCCGGATGTTCGGATGAACAGGGATTGAGTCCCCGCCCATGGCCCTTCTCCCTGAACGGATTCGAAGATTTCGGCAATCTGCATGGTCAGTCTGCCGCAGGAGAACAGGGCGCCCGACCTTTTTCCGGCAGGCAGATCACGACCGCAGCGACAAGGGCGATCGTCAGATGCAGTTCATTGATATGGCGCGATCGATTATGCAGAGTAACGAATTCCTGAGTTCTGGCCTCGCCTGGGGGAATGATCAGAGCCTGTAGAGGACGGTAGACCCAGAAATAGTCGGCGACAGCAATTCCCAGCGAGATCAGGACCAGGATGGCCGCGGCCCGAAGACGCTTGCGCAAACAACCCGAGGCACAGGCGAATCCCAGCACCGATGAAACCAAAGCCGTCCCGAGACAGATCCAGCAGAACAGGTAGTACAGGGGAAAACGAATTGTCGCAAGTCGATCACGGGCCACTGAATCAAACAGCGGAGAGGTCTGCTCTGCGACGCTGGTGATCACAAACAGCACAGCTCCACCGACCCAGAAGCCCAGGGTCAGTCGAACAAACAAGGTGCAGATGGCGGACAGATAGCGGAGCATCGCAGGATCAAACGTGGGGTAGAGCGTGGAGATTTCTGGTGAAAGCACTATAACCAGAAAGACAAACAGCCGGACAGGAATGAGGCCCGTAAGCTCCAGAATTCATGGGAGCCGGAAGCGGTTCCCTGATGGCAGATTTGAAGACCAATCGGGCGGATCACAATGTCGTTCATTTCAAAGCTGGTTCGGTCCTTTGCTCAAAGCCGACTGCAGGCTCGTTTGAGTCGGGCGTTTGAGCAACATCGGGACGAGCTGCATCGAAACTACTTTCTGGTCGCGTCATCCAGCGGCTTGCCTCGAGGACTGACATGGAAGGGCTGTGACTGGCTTTCCGGGTTCGTGATCCTTCGGGATCAGAACACTGGAGAGATCAGTCGCCTGGCCGCGGTCAACCTGACCTTTGAGGCGATCGAAGGCGGTGACATGGAAAACGTGAAGGCCGTTTCGACTGTACGAGAAGCCTGCGCCGTGTTTCAGTGGGACGGTCGCTGTTGGGTGCCGACCGGCCGTACTCTGTTCAATATGGATCCCAGGACAGCTGCACAGAGATTTGGTGATGCTTATGAGGTGCTGCAGGCCGGGACATAGAGCGTGTTTTCGAGCAAACCCACGTGCAACAAAAAAGCCACGGCAGTTGCCTGCCGTGGCCTGATGTTTCACACGATGAACCTGCTGAAGGATCAGTAGGTTACGATCGCGTCGATACCGAAGACGGTCTGGTTGAACAGATCGTCGTGGCCTGGAGCAGCCAGAGAGTTCGTGGCTCCTGGTGCCCACATCTGACGAACTTCTGGTCGAATCACCAGTTTGTCCATCGGAGTGATATTCACGCCGTAGGTCATGGTGTTGTAAGACGTTCCGTCGGCCTTGTACCATTCCTGTCGAACACCGGCCTTCAACTTGTCGTTGATGGTGTAGAACAGGTAGTTGATCTGGCCAGTGGAGTTATCAGCCACACCAGTCGTCTCGAAGTTGGATCCCAGGTTGGAATTCAGCACGTCGAACTGATGAACTGACTGCCATTTGTCGGACCAGTTATGTGACAGGATGATGCTGTTGATCGCACCGTCGCCACGCCATCCCAGGTTGCCGGCCGTCATCATATAGGTCAGAGTGGTCGCTTCTGACAGTGTATAGATGAATCCGCCGAGAACGCTGCTGCCGTTGTTGAACTGGTCGAAACCAGTGTCCATACCAGCCGTCCAGCCACCAAGGACCTGGAGGTTATCGCCGGCAGAATAAGTGCCGAGGATACCGGTATGGGTAAATGGTTCGCTGTTATAGAAGGTCAACTGACGGCTGAGGAAGAAGTTGCCGCCGGAAGGGATCACTTCGTATCCAACCGGGGTGTAGAAGTGTCCGGCCTTGATCGACAGATCGCCGAAGGCTGCTTCAGCATACAGCTGTGGGAGACCCCACTCATAGATGCCATGGTTCCAGGATGGGTCGAAGTCGAACTTCCCTGGGTTGTTACCGAAGGACTGAGCTTCGTTACCATCGGCACCGTACATGATTTCTGCACGGAAGCCCCAGTCAACTCCCTTTGAGCCATCAGCTGTCTTGCCGACGTAGAGAGCCTGCTGGTTCAGGTTGAAGTTGTCCCATTCTTTGGCGTTGCTGAAGCCAGCACCAGGCCCAAAGTTCACGTCGTTGAATGCACCGTTACCAGTGAAAGCACCGTCCGGTCCATCCTGATAGCCGAACTGAGTCCAGCCACCGATTTCGATTCCGCTGCCGCATTCGTCAAACAGGCCTTCACCGCAGCCTTCGCCGCAGGAGTCTGACAGAAGGTCACCGCATGGATCACTGCAGCCGTCTTCGCAGACAGACTCAGGAGCACAGCAGCTTGCACCTTCAGACGCACAGCCGTTTCCACAGCAGCTCATCGAGGCCAGCTGGTCAGTCAGCTTCTGACCAGCATCTGCAAAAATCTGTTCACAGTTGTGACAGTCACCACAGCCTGGAGTGCATCCTTCGCCGGCTACCGCGACGTTCACTGTCGCAAGGGCGCCAAAAAGGGCCACACTCGCAAGGAGCGACTTCCATGATCGTCGGACCATTTCCAATCCCTCGCGCTCATCCATGACCTTTCGGACCATTCCTTCCTCCCGAAGGTTCCCTGTCCAAAAGTCTGGTCAACCTGCCACTGAGCATGTCGGAGTCACTGCGGGTGACATGATCACTGGCGAATCCCTGAGCCCACACAGTGTGGAATTTGCTCACTTCGGGGCTTCGTCGTTATCGTCAAGCGATTTCTGCAAACCGGATGCAGAATTGTTGTCGATGTGGCTCTGTGCACATTTCTGTCTTGCCACGCACACAAAAGCTCACTGACCCGTCGCAGCTTCGCGACCGGAAAAGTCTTCCTGAATTGCCTGAATTCCCGCCTGTGGCGGAGTTTCGGCAATGCACAGAGATCGCTGTTACGTCGTAAGTTGTTTTGCCTCAGTACTTTGAGCTGTTTGAGCCCTTTCGACGCCCCAGTTCCCGCAGGAAAATCCTGGCTGGACGGCGCGACTGATTGAATGACTGAAGGAAGCGGAGTAGAAGTCGCCTCGGGGAACGAAGCGTGAAGCGTCTGAAGCCTGAAATCCCGCCCTCGGGCGCTCAGGTCAGCGCGAGCAACCGTGGCGACTGGAGCAGGCGGCCTTCTATGCAACTGGCTGATCTTCCGATAAGCGGACCGTGGGGCGAGCGACATCTGCTGGGACTTGAGCGATTAACCGCGGCCCAGCTCAACACGGTGCTGGATCTCGCTGCTCACTATGATCAGGTGACCAACGGCGGCACTGAACGTCTGAGTGTTCTGAAGGGGTTGGTGGTCGCCAACCTGTTCTTTGAGAACTCCACGCGCACCCGAACCAGCTTCAGCCTCGCGGCGCGGAGACTGGGAGCAGACACCGTCGACTTCACCGCCAGCTCCAGCAGTCTGTCAAAGGGCGAGACATTCATTGACACAGCGCTGACGATCGAGGCGATGGGAATCGATCTCGTTGTGTGTCGACATCGAACTCCTGGTGCACCGCATCTGTTGGCAAGACATCTGAAGGCGGGTGTTCTGAATGCCGGTGATGGAACTCACGAACATCCGACTCAGGGTCTGCTGGACATCTACACGATTCGAAAGCACTGCGGAAAGATCGCAGGGCTGACTGTGGCTCTGGTAGGTGACATTCGACACAGCCGAGTGGCTCGATCGAACATCCATGGTCTGGTGAAACTTGGCGCCAGAGTGATCGTGTGTGGTCCGTCGACTCTTGTGCCAAACGAAATTCGCCAGCTGGGTGTGGATGTCGCCTGGAGCCTGGACGACATCCTGCCTGAGGTGGATTGTGTGAACCTGCTGCGAGTCCAGTTTGAACGGCAGCGCGGTGCGTTCTTTCCATCGATCGCGGAATACGCCAACCTGTTCGGCATGAATGGTGAGCGAATCAAGAAAGCGAAGTCGAACCTTCTGGTTCTTGCTCCTGGGCCGATCAATCGTGGTGTCGAACTCACGCCCGATGTGGCCGATGGTCCTCATTCGGTCATCCTGAATCAGGTCTCCAACGGTCTGTTGATCCGCATGGCGGCTCTGAGTCTGCTGGCACGTGAACATCAAGAGAAACAGGACGCAGCATGAGCAGTTTGCTGATTCAGGGCGGGCGAGTCATTGATCCGGCGAATGGTCGCGACGGCCTGGCGTCGGTGTTGATTCAGGACGGTCGAATTGTTGCGGTGTGGGGCACAGGTGAACCGGCACCCGGCATTCCGGAGGGAACGTCTGTTGAAGATGCGACTGGCCTGATTGTGAGTCCGGGGTTTATCGACCTTCATGTTTCTCTGCGAGAGCCGGGGCATGAAGAAGACGAGAGCACAGCTTCCGGAACAGCCGCCGCGCTGGCGGGTGGCTTCACATCGATTGCGGCACAGACGGATACCAGTCCGGTTGTTGACAACCGTTCGGCGGCGGAGTTTATTCGTCTGCAGGCGGAGCGGGCGGGCAATTGCCGCGTCTATCCGCTTGGATCTGTGACAAAGCAGCATAAGGGTGAAGAGCTGGCTGAGATTGGTCAGCTCGTGCAGGGCGGGGCAGTGGGCTTTTCAGATGCTCGGACGCCCGTCGCCAACGCCGAAGTGATGCGCCGTGCGCTGGAATACACTCGGATGTTTCATCGTCCGATTCTGCACTTCGCGATCGTACCGGAACTGGCTGAAGGCGGAGTCATGCATGAAGGCTTCCAGTCGACTCGACTGGGGCTTCGCGGAATTCCCGCTGCTGCTCAGGACATCATGACGGGTCGCGACATCGCACTGGCGGAACTCACGGGCGGTCGACTTCACATCATGTGTGTGTCGACGCGAGATACGGTGAATCGAATTCGTCAGGCGCAGAGTGCGGGCATTCAGGTTTCGGCCGACGTGACGCCTCATCATCTGCTTCTGACCGATGATGTGATGGACCGCTTTGACACGATGCACAAATGCCTGCCGCCGCTGCGATCCAGCGATCACGTGCAGGCGCTGATTACGGGTTTGAAAGACGGCACGATCGCCGCCATCTCGACGGACCATCAGCCACTGGCTTTAGAGAAGAAGCAGGTCGAACTGGATATCGCGCCGTTCGGAATCTGTGGGCTCGAGACGGCTCTGGGCGTGTGTGTCAAAGCGCTGATTGAGCCGGGACATCTGACATGGGCCGAGCTGATTTCAAAGCTGACGGCCGGTCCAGCGAAGATCCTGGGGCTGCCTCATGGTTCGCTGACGCCTGGCAGCACGGCTGACATCACGCTCATCGATCCGAACATGACATGGAAGGTCGACGCGTCGACATTTCGTTCACGCAGCCGTAACACGCCGTTCGATGGTCAGACAATGACCGGTCGAGTTGTCGCAACGCTGGTCGATGGGCAAGTTCGATTCCGCGCTGGCAGGTAGCTGTTGGCAAGTGGCCAGTCTGTGTCCCGCGGAGGCCTATGAAATGTCATCGCCCTTTGGTCACTCTTCGTGACGAAAGGGCGAGCGATGGATGCGGAAACAGGATCACTATTCCGGATGCAGCTCGAGGATCGCTTCAACTTCGACCGGGACGTTGTACGGCAGTGAGCCCATACCTACCGCGCTGCGTGCTGCCTTGCCGGCGTCGCCGAAGATCTCGACCATCGTATTGCTGAAGCCATTCATCACAGCCGGGTGCTTTTGAAAGTCTGGCGTGGAGTTCACCATGCCCAGGACCTTCACGATGCGTCGAATGCGATTCAGGCTGCCCAGACTCGCCTTAATTGTCGCGAGCATTGTGAGAGCCACAGCACGAGCGGCCGCAGCGCCCTGTTCTTCCGTCATCTCTGCGCCGACACGACCAATGATCAGCTTGCCGTCCGGACCGTAGGGAACCTGGCCGCTGACGTACGCCATTTTGTCGACGATCACAACCGGCGTGTAGACACCGCCTGGAGCTGGAGTGGGTGGAAGGGTCAGGCCAAGTTCTGAAACACGAGCGTCAATGTTCACGATTAACTCCGAAAGGGAAGACACAGTGGAGCAATCAAGCTCCGACGGTTGTTTCCGGAACTGTAGTGAACGTCGAAGGAGAGAGCCAATCGTTCGTCCTGAAACACGGCGGCCAGGGTTGTGACCGGTCCAGAACTCACGCAGGCATCCGCCACATTGATGAACTACGCAGCGCGGCGCTGAACGGAAAGTCGAGCGGCTGCGGGAAGATCGACGAGCGAGTGAATTGAGCCAAGCACGGGAACGGTTGCTGGCAGTTCGGTCGTGGGAATCAGCGTAGTCTTGATCGAACTCGTTGGCCCCAGCATGGTCGAGATCACATGACCATTCACGGTGCTCATTGGCTGCACCTGGAAGTGAGCTTTCTTCAGCATGATCGTCAGGGCGGTCCGCAGTTCGACCATGGCCAGCGGAGCGCCGATGCACATGCGAGGACCAGCGCCGAATGGAAGATATGCGTAGGGCGACGGAGCGATCGACGCCCATCGCTCCGGAATGAAGCAGTCGGGCTGTTCGTACAGGTCCTTGCGATGGTGAGTAATGTACTGGCTGAAGATCACCGGCGCGCCAGCGTTGAGTCGCACGGTATCCAGAGTCACTGGCTGCGTCGTTACACGCTGCGAGTAGGATGATGCCGGAAGGACTCGCATGCTTTCTTTCAGCACGGCGTCCAGATACGGCAGACGTTCGAGTTCTTCCAGCGTTGGAATCTCACCGGCCACACTGGCGTCCAGTTCGGCCTTCAGTTTCTGCAGGACCTCAGGATGCTGTGACAGCAAAAACAGTGTCCAGCTGAAAGTGTGTGCTGTTGTCAGATGAGCCGCCGCGAAGAGCAGGGTTGCGTGGCCGATCAGCTTATCATCATTTGGATCGTTGTCTTCTCCCTGAGCTTCCATCAGGAGACTCAGGATGTTCACCTCGTCGCGGCTTGCGGAACGCTGACGGGCAAGCATCTCTCGAACAGACTGTTCCAGTTCCTCGGCCTGAGCCAGCAGTTGTGTATAGCCTTCCGCAAACTGCGGTGCGGAAACCAATGCGCCCATACCAACGTCGTGATTGCGATGCGCCCAGCGGTCAATCAAATGGCCAAGCTTCAGTGCAAAGTCCAGGTCATCCATTCCAAACAGCAGTGCGCTGGTCATTCGCAGCATGAACTGAACCATCTCTGTGTTCAGGTCACACTCGCCACCAGGCCGCCAGTTGTTCACAAGTTCGCCCGTTAGACGGCAGATGATTTCATGGTAGCCTGGCAAGGCTCGCTTGGCGAAAACATCCTTCAGCACGCGTCGAGTGTCACGATGCTGTGCACCGTTCTGACTCAGCAGTCCGGAGGTGACTCGACGCTGAGCAGAGTTCCGACTGCCACGCACCGCGAAGAAGCGGGATTCAAATGTTTGCGCGTCAGAAAGTACCTGGCGATTGAGTTCTGGAGAAAAAACGAAGACCAGTTTCTGATCACTGTCCTGCAGAACAGCGAGATCTCCGAAGCGAGCGTGCAGTCGCTTCATGCAGGCAATTGGGTCGTCCGAGAACTGCAGCAACGAACCGTGTTCGATCGGCGCAGCCGGTTCATGCAGTGATAAATGTGATGGCGCGGACATCCTGTCCCCCCTCGGAAAACTACCGCTCAGCGGCAGCGACCAATCCCTTGTGCCCGAACTCTATCAAACTTCATCGACCCTGGCGAACGAAGAAATGGATCTTCAGAAAAATGTTCATCCGACCATCCTGAAATCAGGAAGCTCTGTTCCTTGCGGCGTGCGGATGAGCCTTTTCGTAGGTTTCGCGAAGCCTTCGAGTACTCACGTGAGTATAGATCTGTGTTGTCGTCAGGCTTTTGTGTCCCAAAAGTTCCTGGACGCTTCGAAGATCCGCTCCCCCGTCGAGCAAATGTGTGGCAAATGTGTGCCGAAGTGTATGGGGCGTCGTCTGTTGTGACAAACCTGCTGTCGCAATATGAGTCTCCAGCAACCGCCCGATACTACGGGTTGTCAGACGACGTCCAAACCGGTTGAGAAACAGAGCATCCTTTTGTTTGGCCGGAGCTTTAGGATCCGGCTGACGAACGGCCATCCACTGGTCGAGCGCTTTAGTCGCAAAGCTGCCGATGGGAGCAAGTCGCTCTTTGCGCCCTTTTCCTAAAACCCTCACAATGCCAGCGGATCGATCCCAGTCGCTGACGTTGAGTCCAACAAGTTCCGAAACGCGAAGGCCTGCGGAATACATCGTTTCCAGGATCGCTCGGTCTCGCAGCCCGGCATCAGTGTTCGCCGGAGGTGCGTTCAGAAGAGCGCCGATCTGTTCCGTGGTGAGGAAATGAGGCAGCTTTCGCCCTGTTCGAGGAGTACGAAGCGGCCGAGCTGGATTTGTGTCGCAGATCCCTTCACGGTTGCAGTACCGGAAGAAGCTTCGAAGGCACGCGAGGCGGCGAGCCACCGTTGTTCGAGCATAGCCGCATTCGTGCAGCCAGGAAACGTAGCCACGCAGCGCGCCGACATCGACGAGTTTTGGAGAAGGAACCGCGCCGGTTTGTTCCTGAAAGAACTCTACGACATGAGACAGATCATCCGCGTACGACTTGATGGTCAGCTCGGAAGCGTTGCGCTCGACCTTCAGATAATTCAAGAACTGCTGAATTGCGGGCTGCATGCGAAGCTCACATCTGTCGGCTAGAAGCTGGTGAAGTCTTCGGTGCCGACTTCTTCGACTTCCTGCAGGGCACGCACTCGCTGCGACAGATTGGCTGCGTCGTACCAGGTAAAATCCAGTTCCGGGTCGGCGGCGAATTCTGCGAGCTTTTCGAGCACTGTCTCAACGCTGTTATCATCGTAGAGGAACACATACCGCTGACCATCCCGAACCAGAGCCAGCACGTTGACAGCCTTACTCATCAGCTTCGCTCCCTCAAAGCCGCGTTCCTTACGATTCAGTGACCTGAAAATTATCGGACGATGGCCCGCAGGGTTTCGCATCAATCGGGAGATCAGTAAAAGTCGGACTGGAGAAGATGTGACAGGGGCGTCAACTCTTTCACAGTTGGAAGTGTTGGCGGCAGAAACTGCCTGTTTGTGTTCCCGGTCTGGTGAATGTTGATCAGGCCACCGGGAGTATGGCCGTGTTGCCCTGAGCCGAGTTGCAGGAAGTCATATGAGTTCAGCCGAAACAGGTCGAGGTCCTCAGAGGGGTGTCCCCGATTCGCCGTCTGGAATTATGAAGATCCCGGCGAGTCTGAAGGCTGCCGCTTCGGGCCGCATTTTTGACCCTGTCGGTCGGGAATCAGAAGCCGAATCGATCACTGTACGAATTCGATGGTTCGGTCTCTGCATTGGCTATCTGTACGTGAATCTTGTTGACCGTGAAGTCGGCCGCGCGGAACTCAACGCCATGCTGACTCTGGGCGCTGCTTACGCGCTGGTTGATACGCTGGCAAGTCTGAGGGGCAAGCTGCTGCTGTCGAACTATCGCATTGGCATCTCGCTGATGGAGGCACTCTTCATCGGTTTGCTGTGCCACTTCGATGATGGAGTGGGCAGCCCGTTCCGATTCTATTATTTCCTGTCGCTGCTGGTCTGTGCGATTCGGCATTCGCCGTCGCTCACCTTCGCCACCTTTGCGCTGCATTCAATCAGTTACATCCTGCTGGGGTTTTATGGGCAGGAGACGGAGAAAGCAGACTTCGTCACGGTGATTCTGACACTGGTCTTTCTCGGCTGGGCCGCCTGGGCCATCATCGCGCTCACGGGGTTGCTGAAACGAGCTGGTCAAAGGCTCGCCATCCTGAACGAAGAGCTGCAAAAAAATCAGCAGCTGCTGGAACGTCGCATTGCGAATCGCACAAAGGAGCTGCAGGAATCTCAGGCGATGCTGGTTCAGCAGGAAAAGCAGGCCGCGTTTGGACTGCTTGCCGCCGGGATTGCTCACGAGGTCGGTAATCCGCTCGCATCGATCAGTTCCATCGTGCAGATCCTGAGTCGCAAGAACAGCGACCCCTATGTCAAAGAACGTCTGGACATGGTAGACGGTCAGCTCCAGCGCATTCAGCGAACCCTTCGAGAGCTAACCAGCTTCAGTCGACCTGCGAATCAGCAGCAGTCCGTCGTCGATGTTCATGCTGCGATCAATGACGCTCTGAACATTGCGAAGTACTACAAGACATGGAAGGGAAAGTCCGTCACGACGGCTTATGTGCCGGCACTGCCCAACATTCGCACCGTGTATGACCAGTTGGTTCAGGTCATGCTGAATCTGATTCTGAACGCACTGGATGCAATGCCGGAAGGTGCCAAGATGCATATCTCCACGGAGATCATCCCGGCTCAGGGCGGACTTCCGGAACGTGTTGGCATTCGAGTGCGCGACGAGGGCCACGGCATCAGTCCGGAAGCTCAGAAGCAGATCTTCCAGCCGTACTTTACGACCAAAGCCCATGGCACAGGACTTGGCCTGTTTGTCTGCCGCCAGCTGACTCGACAATCGCTGGAAGGTGATATCGAACTGGTTCAGTCGAGTTCTCTGGGAACCGAGTTCCTGGTGACCATCGCCGCCAGGCGTGCCGATAGCTCAAGCGTTGTGAGTTCAGTGACGCTGCTGAATCAGCCGCAGTAACGTGTAGAGCGATTGTCCTCAATCGCTTTGGTATTGCGAGGAAACGGCTGAGGACAGCCGTTCTACACTGGGTAGCACGTACGAAGTGCGTGTGCCGCAGGCGCCGGAAGCCGAAGGGGCTATGCGGTATTGCCAGGATCTGGTGCACTGAAACCACCGAGTTCCCCCCTGGGCTTCCGGCCGCTGCGCGTCACAGGCTTTGCCTGTGCTACCCGGGTCGAGTGTAGAGCGATTGTCCTCAATCGCTTTGTCGGTGATTCGTATCATCCCGCATGTTCTGCGCCTGGTTCGACGGAGCGAACCGCGACGATGGCAGTTCGTACCGGCCGTAACGGGGGTGCTGGGTTTTTGGATGAATTTCACCCCAGGGGGTGCAGGTGGCATCTGGTGGACGACAAAATTCGTCGCTACAGTCATCCCCGATCGCTGCGAAAGTCCTTTCGGCAGTGGCCATCCTATCCAGTGCAGACAGACCTCTCTTCAGTCCTCAATTTCGGAGGAAGCGCATGGCAGGTTCGCTGGCAGTACGTCGTCCGGTTCAGTGGGTAAGTTCGATTCTGACCTGCCTTCTTCTGGTTTCTCAGGGCTTTGGACAGGCGACACCAGCGAAGCAGGAGCCGCCTAAGGATCCGAAGACACTGCAACTGGAATCCATCGTTGCATCCGCCAAAGCTCAGCTTCAGGCGAAGCAATGGGACCAGGCCATGACGACGGCCGATCAGGCACTCAAGATCGACGACAAATTTGGTGCGGCTCATGTTGTCAAAGGCATGGCGTGGAACGGCAAAGGCGACTTCGACAAGGCGCTTGCTGAATTCGAAATCGTGACCTCGCAAACGGGTCGCGACCCTGTGATGCTGCAGAACCGTGCGGATGCGTATGCTCAGAAGTCAAAATCCCTTTTTGAAAAGGGTGACTATCTGCCGGCGATTGACGCGGCCTACTTTGCGACTCTGGAAAAAGGCGATCACCTCGAAGCCCATCTGAATCGAGGGCTCGCTTACATGGTTCGCAGCGAATATGACAAAGCGATTCGCAGTGCTGACCGAGCCATCGCGGCGAACGATAAATCCGCCGAAGCCTACAGCCTCCGGGCGCTTGCTTATGTGGCGAAGAAGAACAACGATCAGGCGATGAAAGATGTGGCGAAAGCGCTGGAACTGGCTCCCGGCCTTCCATCAGCGCTTGCTCGACGAGGAGCAATCACTGCATCGAAGGGTGACCCGGCGAATGCTCTGAAGGATCTGGACGCGGCCATCGCAGCCGATCCATCAAACCCGGAATTCTATTGCCATCGAGCTGTCGTGTACGGAATGCAGCAGGACCTGTCGAAGGCTGCTGCAGATCTCGAAAAGGCTCTGAAGATCAGTCCCAACTATGCGCGAGCCCACTTCCAGAAGGGCATCGTAAGTTTTGAGCGAAAGGAGTTCGATGCGGCCCTCGCGTCACTCGACAAAGCGCTTGAAAAGAATACTCGAGATCCCATGGCATGGACGTATCGTGGACATACTCGCCTGGAAAAAGGTGATGCCAATGGTGCGAAGACTGACTTTGATAAAGCACTGGAGCTGGATGAGAATCTCGTCCCCGCTTTGACCGGTCGAAGTCAGGCCTTCAAGAAACTGGCGATGAATAAGGAGTCTGCTGCAGACTCTCTGAAAGCCAAACGCATTCAGAATCCACCGAAGAAAGACGACAAGGACAAGAAGACTCCGGAGAAGGATGAATCACCGGAGTTCATCGTGAAGTCCAAACCTGTCGACCCGGCAAAACTGCGAACCACACTCGCGTCCGCTAAAGAAATCGATCGGCTGGTCCAGGCGAACTATGCCAAGCACGGAGTCAGCGCGAATCCAAAGACTTCGGATGCGCAGTTCCTTCGACGCATCTATCTGGACATCGTGGGGCGAATTCCAACCTACGTGGAGACACGTCGTTTTCTTGGCATGGCCGAACCGAATAAGCGTTCGATGCTGATCGACGAACTTCTGAACAGTGAAGGTTACGCCAGCCATTCGTTCAACTACTGGGCCGATGTCCTGCGATACACAGACAATCTGAACGTCAATGTTCGCGGTGAGCCTTATCGACAGTGGATCAAACAGTCACTGGCGGAGAACAAGCCATGGGACAAAATGGTCTTCGAGATTCTGACCGCGGAAGGACTGATCTGGAAGAACCCGGCAACCGGTTACTTCCAGCGCGATTCTGGTATGCCGCTCGACAACATGAACAACACCGTGCGAATCTTCCTTGGAACTCGTATCGGCTGTGCTCAGTGTCATGATCATCCGTTTGACCGGTGGACTCAGAAGGAATTCTACCAGGTCGCGGCCTTCACCTTTGGAACGACGACTCGAACGGGCGGCAATGACAAACGGTTCTGGGAGAAAAACCCGACAGATCGGCTTCAGGAAGAGTACGCGCTCATCGAACAGGAAGAAGAAGATCGCCGAAACAATTCATATCGATTCGATCGAGTCATCGACGTCAACATGATGATCGTGAATGACCTGAAGGATCGGAAGATCACTCTGCCAAAGGACTATCAGTATACGAACGGCAAGCCGGGCGAAGCCGTCGCACCCAAAGCGCTCTTTGGTGAAAACGCGACAGTGCTTCCAGGCGAAGCACCTCGTCAGGCGTTCGCTCGCTGGGTCACATCGAAGCAGAATCCTCGCTTCGCACTGACCATCGCGAATCGTCTGTGGAAGCAGGCGTTTGGAGTCGGACAGATTGAGCCGGTCGACGACATGATGGACGGCACGGTCGCGGAGAATCCGGAACTGATGAAGTTCCTGGAGTCCGAGATGAAGCGGCTGAACTTCGACATGAAGGAATTCCTGCGAATCATCTACAACTCTGAAACGTATCAGCAGCAAACACCGGCGGAAGAAGTTCCTCAGGGACAGCCGTATCACTTCACCGGACCGATCCTTCGCCGCATGACGGCCGAGCAGGCGTGGGATTCCTTTTTGATCCTGGCAGTCCCTGACGATTATCATGAGCCGCCAGCGGATGAGCGCTACAGTCTTGTGGGCATGGACCTGTTGAAGGTCAAGGCGGACGACGTCCTGGACGCAGACAACAAAACGCGAGATCTCGAATCGCAGTACAACAAACGCAAGCAGCTTTACACGTACAAAGGCGTACTGCTGGCGCGAGCGTCCGAGTTGCCATCACCCGTGCCACCGAATCACTTCCTGCGTATGTTCGGACAGTCTGATCGTGAGCTGATCTCTGCGTCATCAACGACTGGTTCAGTGCCTCAGGTCCTGCTGATGTTTAACGGTCCGATCACTCACATGCTGCTCGAGAAGAACTCGACGATCTACAACAATGTGATGAAGAAGCGAACGATTCCCGACGGTGTTCGTGCGGTCTTCATGACGGTTCTGAATCGTGAGCCGACAGAAGAAGAGCAGGCGCTGGCGATCAAAGAAGTCACCGACAACGGGCCCGCTGGCTACGGCAACGTCATCTGGGCACTCGTGAATACTCGGGAGTTCCTGTTCATTCAGTAACTGTTGGCTGTGCTCACTGAGGCATTATTGGTGCAGGTTCGAAATCCGAAGGCTCCACCCAGCCAGCCTTCGGTTTTTCGCCGCGCTGAAATTGTTCGTAGAAGCCATCTCCTGTCGTCGGTTTGTAGCGATCGAAGAGCTCCCCGTTGCCGAACATGCGAGGGTCCTGCTGAGCCTTGAGTTCTGTCTCCATGCGTGTTCGCAGTTCGGAGACGAGAGTACTTGTTGCCGGAGTCGCCGCCAGATTCTGCACGCAGTCCCGATCTGTTTGGAGATCGTACAGTTCGTCGGCTGGTCGCAAGCCAAAGTTTAGTCGCCAGAACAGGTCTGAGCGATCCGTTCGGCCGCGTTGCAGAATCAATGTCTTCGTCGGACTGCCGTCTGTGTCGAGATAACCGGTTTCCGGATTGCCCGCGGGCCATCGGCCTGGTTCGTAGTTGTGCAGATAGAGATGCGAGGCAGTCACAATGCCGCGAATCGGGTAGCCCTGATTCATCGGGCGTCCGACATCGGTTCGCTCTTTACCGATCAGCACGTGATCCCTTTCGGCAACCACCTGACCGGACATGGGACTTTCCAGAATGGGTCGCAGCGTCTTTCCAGTGATGGACTGCATCTGGCTGTCTGCTTCTGAGATTCCCGCGTAGTCGAGGATCGTCGGCGCGAGATCGATGAAGCTGACAAAGTCGTCGATGATGCGACCGGAGTGCTTCATGCCCTGAGGAAAGCGAATGGCGAGGGGCACATGGTTGGAATCGTGGTAGGCGTATCCTTTGACGCGAGGGAACGGCATCCCGTGATCGCTGGTGACGATGATCAGAGTGTTCTCCAGCATTCCTCGCTTTTCCAGCTCTGCCAGCATTAACCCGAGATGTCGATCCGTGTGTTCCACTTCAAGCGCATAATCCAGCATGTCATGCCGCACCGTGTCTTCATCCGGCCAGTATGCGGGCACAGCGTCGATGTCACTCAGCTTCTTTTGACCCTTATGGACGCCCGACTGAAACTCATAAGCGCGATGAGGTTCTGTGGAGCCGAACCAGAAACACCAGGGCGTGTCCTTTGGAGCAGCATCGAGAAAGTCTTTGAAGTTCGCTGCATAATCGTTGTTGCCCATGTCCGGTGTCGGCGGCTTCGCTTTTCGCTGCTGAAATGGTTTGCCTGTGATCTGCCGGGCTTTGCCACTGTCATCATTCGCGATGCCAGGGCCCCAGCCTTTTCCGGTGATCCCCATGTGCCATCCGTGAGCCATCAGCACTTCCGGCCAGCTGCGAAACTTCGAAGGAAACACGGCCATGTGGTTCCCTGCTTCCTCCAGCTGCCAGAGGTTGCGGCCGGTCAGCAGAATGGCGCGCGACGGAGCGCATTTGGCCATCGGCGTGTAACAATTGCGAAACAGCAAGCCCTCTGAGGCAACTCGATCAAACGCCGGAGTCTTCACCCATGGTGTCCCATAAGCACCCGCATGCAGACCCCAGTCATCGGCAATGGCGAACAGAATATTCGGCGGGTTGGCGTTCGCGTTTGGATTGTGCAGTCCCAAGGCAAGTAACAGCGTCAACAGAAAGATTGAACGTTGCATGAAGGGTGTGCCCCGGAGTCTTGTTTGTCGATGTTGATGTGAGGTGGCAATACTTAATGCACGTATGAATCACAACCGATGAATGAACTCATTCGATGACAACAACGCATGGCACAATTCTGCCAGCGGTTCCGGGTCTGCGTCGGGGGAGTCAAGGAATGACGAAGCGTCGGCGAGTTCATCCGCTGTGATCGGGCGATTCAGCGTTCGAAGCCACAGCTGGCGAAGGCGAGTTTCTCTGTCGGGCGTGGCTTTTTCGAGGGACGCAGCGAGTGCTTTGGCGCGGCTTCGAGGAAGGTCGTTGTTCAGAAGGTAGAGCGCCTGAGGAGCCACAACTGTCTGGCTTCGTTTGCCAGTGATCTGAGCAGGCTGAGCGAAGTCGAACACGTCACGAAGTTTCATGAAGCCGGGCTGAGCACTTCGCACCACGGGCAGATACACGGTTCGAACAAATTCCTGTTCAGGCCGATATCGGCGTAGTGCAAAGCTTGGCGGGTTCACCGCTTTGGGAG
>JAEUII010000197.1 GCA_016795145.1 Planctomycetaceae bacterium | reverse complement strand
TGGTTCTTGGTTCTTGGTTCTTGGATCCTGCAGCGACTCACTCCCGCAACTTCCTTAATGATTCAACCAAGTACAGAGAAAAGAACATGCTCCCCTCCCGTGCGAAGCAACGGGAGGGGTCGAGCGAGCGACAGCAAGCTCGGGGGAGGGCCCCGAGGAGGACTCAGTCGCAGGATTATGATTAGGATGAAGATTACGATTAAGAAGAATGCAGTCAACACTCTGAGATGGGCAACCAACAACTGCGACTCAACCAGGAACAAAGAACGACGAACCAAGAACCATGCTCCCCTCCCGTGCGAAGCAACGGGAGGGGTCGAGCGAGCGACAGCAAGCTCGGGGGAGGGCCCGAGGAGGACTCAGCTGCAGGATTAAGATTAGGATGAAGATTAGCATTAAGAGAACTGCCGTCATCGCCCCGCGATGAGCAACCAACAACTGCGATTCAACCAAGAACCACGAACCAAGAACCAAGGAACTTCAAAATGCGATATTCCCTGATACTTGCCTTCCTCTTCGCCGCAACGAGTCCCGCGATGGCTCAACAAATGCACAAAGATGTTCAGTACGGCGGCGCGGGGCATGAACGGAATGTGCTGGATATCTTTGTGCCGGCCAATGCGAAAAATGCTCCCATTGTTTTCTGGATTCATGGAGGAGGATGGCAGGCCGGCGACAAATCAGACGTTCAAGTCAAGCCGGCCTATTTCACCAGCAAAGGCTTCCTCTTTGTTTCCACGAACTATCGACTGTTGCCTGATGTCCCGATGGAAACCATCGTCGCGGACGTGGCAGAAGCGTTTCACTGGGTCCATCAGAATGCTGGAAAGTATGGCGGTGATCCGCAGAAGTTCTGGGTCATGGGCCATTCCGCCGGCGCACAGCTGGCAGCATTGATCTCGACCGATGAAAAGTACCTTGGCAAACATGGATTGAACCTGAGCCTGATCAAGGGTTGCATTCCGGTCGATGGTGATACGTATGACATTCCAGCCATCATCGAAACCGCCGAAACACGTCGCCGAGTCCACGGGCTTCCTCAGGCGAAGTTCGGGCATCGCGAGAAATTCGGTAACTCCGAAGAGAAGCACAAAGACTTCTCCGCAGTCAGTCATGTCGCGGCCGGCAAGCACATTCCCCCGTTTCTGATTCTGCACGTCGGCGAACACCCGGACACTTCGGCTCAGGCTCAACGACTGCATAACACACTCAAGGCCGCTCAGCTGGACTCCAGCACGTTTGGCGCCCGCGATACGACTCATGGCAGAATCAACGAGCAGCTTGGTGAAGCAGACAATCCCGTCACAAAGGCCGTCGATGAGTTCCTTGCTCGGACGCGGAAAGAATGATGAACAATCTGTTCGACAACATTCCTGCGGAACTGCCTCAGGAACTCGTCAGTATCCTGCAGGAGTCCTCTGGCGTTCGCATCGAACGCATCGTGTCTCACGGGCACCGATCGCCGGAAGGGTTCTGGTATGACCAGGAACAACACGAATGGGTCATCGTGCTCAAGGGCGCTGCTCGTCTTCAATTCGAAGACGCGAGTCTCGACCTGAAACCCGGCGACTTCGTCAACATTCCGGCGCACAAAAAACATCGCGTTGAATCGACAAGCCCCGATGAGACAACGCTCTGGCTCGCCATTTTCTATACAGATTGAGTTCCCCGTCCAAACGCAGTGAGGGAATGCAACCGCAATGAAAAGGAATGACTTCGACCACAATACGAGGTTCGGTGAGGTCTACATCCCACTCATTGTTGCGGCGATCCCTGGGATTCTCTTTCAGGTTCAGGGGCTGATCGTCTCGGGGCTGGACAAGCCTGGTGCGCGAATATCGCTTCTCGCAACAGTGCTGCTAATCACGTTTGAGGTACTCGGCATTGTCTCCATGGCGGTTGTGCTTCTCTGGCGATATGGGGTCGATTCCAGTCAACTGACGGAACTGACGATGGGCAAGCCGCCTGGCTGGCGGAAGTATTTCCTTTCGCTCTCCATGGCCTGCTTGCTCCTCTTTGACGTGATCACCAACATCGTCGCAGCTTTTGGCGGTGTCAACATTTTCCTCTTGATAGCCGTGGCCGCCTTCGCCGGGTACCTCCTGTGTAACCGCATCGCCTTTCGAGGACTCATCCGAGAGCAGCCAAATGAGTCGCTGCCAGTGTCTCACAAGTAAACTGAATACTGAACACTGAATCCTGCAAACTGAATTACGGCTTCGTCAACAGCGGCGCCCAGAGGCCAGGCTGCACTTCTGGCGTTATCCCCGATGGTGGATATGTCGTCTTGATCGCTGCGTGCAACTGCTCCGCAAGCTCTGTCCTGGTCGCCTGGTATTCCTTGTGTTCAGCAAGATTGCGGAGTTCACGCGGGTCGTTGTCGTGGTCGTAGAGTTCCGCGCCTTTGTCGCCGTCGGCCCATTCGGTATAGCGCCAGCGGTCGGTGCGAAGGCTGTAGCCGAAATAGCGACCGGGCTGATCTGCCGCCGCGGATTTTGCAGTTGCCTCCTGCTTGTTGTCGGTCGCCTTCTTATTCTCGGCCTGCTTCTTGCGCTGATTGGCGGGAAGCGTACGAGTCACCTGAGTCAGCGCCCAGCCTCGGCCTTTGACGGTTGTGTCTTTCAGCATCGGGACAAGGCTCTGCCCCTGAAGTCCCTCCGGACTGGTCAGGCCACAAAGTTCCATCAGAGTCGGATACAGGTCGACATGCGACACGGGCGTTGAGCAGACCTGTCCTTTTTCACAGCCTGGCGCGACAATCAGAAGTGGAACACGACTGCTTTCTTCGAACAAACTCATCTTCTGCCACAGACCGTGTTCACCCATGTGGTAACCATGGTCGCTCGTGAAAACAATCACGGTGTTATCGGCAAGTCCCTGCTGATCCAGTGCATCCAGAAGTCGGCCGACCTGAGCATCCATAAAGCTGATGCTGGCGAGATAGGCCTGGCGAACCTGGCGGCGCTGGTCATCGGTCATTTCCAACTGGTCTTTCTTCTGACTCTGAAGAGCCGGCGCAGGAATGTCCGCAAGATCTTCCGCGATGCCGCTCACAACAGGCATCGTGTTCACATCGTAGAGATCAAACCAGGGAGTCTTGGGTGCGACGTAGGGCGTATGAGGCCGGAAGAAGCCGACAGCGACGAAGAACGGTCGATCGTTTCTCTTTGCACATCGTTCCAGCACCCATTCCGCGTCCTGAGCAATCTTTGAGTCGGTGTGATGCTCATCACTTTTCGGAGACGCATACCAACTGAGTGTTCCTCCAAACTGATTGGGAACGAGTGAGAAGACCTTTGAATGTTCTTCAAGGCGATCAACGCCCGCAGGATTCACTTCCAGTTCCCACGAAGCAGGGTCGTCGTGTCCGTCAGTGCCAATCGAATTGGGCACGTTGTAGTGATAGAGCTTCCCAAGCCTCGCCGCGAAATAGCCCTGCTGCCGAAACGATTGAGACAGACTGAGTCGATCAGGAATCGTCTGACGAAAGATCTGACCGTTCGCCTGAATCCCTGTTGAATTCGGGTAGAGCCCCGTCAGAAGTGAATTGCGGCTCGGCCCGCACAACGGAAACGCGCAGTAGGCCCGATCAAACCGCACACCTCGCGCAGCCAGACGGTCGATATTTGGAGTTTTGACAAGCGGGTCACCATAGCAACCCAGCAGGTTGTTCAGGTCATCGGAGATGACAAACAGCACGTTCGTCCGCGACTTTGGTTTCTCATCCGCCTGGCTCTCAGCCGGCATGATGACACAAGGTAATAGAGAGGCCGCAAGCAGCAACGTGGTTCGCATGGGATGTCTCTTTTGCAGGGGCGGGGGCGGAGCGAAGAAGTATATGGAAAAAGTCACTGCAGGGAACTTGTCAGGGCGTATTCGATGATGTCGTTTTTCGGCCCGCATCGAGACGTATGGCGCACTTGCGGATGAGGGCGCATGGCTGTTACAGTTCTGGCAAGTGCGGAGATCTGCCCGGGCTGGATAAGCTCCGAGGTTTGGCATCTTCCGTATCGTCTGTTTGAGTGTTTGGTCGGCAGGAGGCCTTCGTAATGACATCTGCACGTGGTCGTCGGATACAGGGACGTCGTGCGCTGGCGATTATGGCGTGGGTTTCGCTGGTCGTGATCGCGCTGCTCTTGTGGTATGCAAAAGCAAACCGTCTGATTCGAACTCAGGCCTGGGAACCTGCGGCGCTGCTTTTGAGTGCCTATGCGATGTTTCTGTCGATCTTCGCGTGGCTGCTGTTTTCGCCTGAACGGAAGTCGGCGGAAGAATCACCAGCCCTTTTCTTCGCCGGCATGCTGACTTTGATTCCGCCGTGCTACATCGCTTACCTGCTGATGCCTTCCGGATCCCCACTTCGTCCGTGGTTAACTCTGGGAGTTTTCCTGTTTGGCATTCTTGCGATCCTGAGCCCTTTGCCCGATGAAGTGTTTCGCATTCCGCGGGACCGGAAGTCGTACCTTCGGCTTCTGACGGATTCCTACCTGACCGGACTGGACGTTGAAGAGCCTCGCACAGATTTCCAGAAGCTGGCTCCTCGAACCGTGATGCGACTCACGGCGCCGCCGAAGGAGGAGCCTCGCACTGAATCCAAGGCGCGTGATCCATGGTTGAATCCGTTTTCCGGAACTGGCCGAACGATTAGTCGTACGGGTAAAGCACAGAAAGAACCAGAGACTCGCGACACGTACGTTGCCGGAGCGGAAATCCCGTTGCCGCCGCGAGCTGTCAGCCCGGCTCGTATTGACGCCGCTCGTGCTGAAGTCAACGAGTTCCGTCCGGAGCGTCCAGTGACTCCTCCGTCAGCGCCAGTTGCTGTGACCAGTCCACCGCCGATTCCCATTGGCCCGGTGATTCCGTCGATCCCGGTCTCAACGTTTGGCAGCGTGCCCAGCGATGTATCACGGGAAAGGAACGTCGAGCGAACACCGGTGACGGGATTCACAGGGCCAACGTCTGTATCCACGAGTCGTCGCCCATTGCGGGACCCCGATTCTCCGACAAATCGAAACATGGGATTCCAGTCGCCACCAGGAACCTCACCGTTCGCCGGGCCGGGCGAATCGATTCCTCTTTCGATGGTATCCCTGCCAGCTGCGCCGGTGATGCCACCCAAAGCTCCCGCCGCTCCGGTAACGTCAGGGCCGGCAGCCATTGCTCCAGCAGGACCAGTTCAGCCGCGGCCTTTGACGGAAACAGCTCGCCGGCCGCTGTCAGATCCCACGGTGACGCGAGAAATCCCTTCGGCACCGGCTTCCCCATTGCGCGAACTGGATCGTCGACTGCAGGCGGAAGCCGACGAAGAAGAAAACACTGACTCGGATTTTGATGTGACCGGTGCGGCCCCGGGTGCTGTTCCTGGCCTGACTCAGTCGATGCAGTCAATGGGTGACTTTCATCTGGAACGGATTAAGGATGAGCATGGCGGAGAAATGATCGAGGGCAAGATCATGGCTCGGTTCGAAATCGGCCAGAAGCGTGCTCACCTGCATGTTCCGTTCTCACCACCGCTGCCGGGAATTCCTGAAGTCGAATGTGAGCCGGTGGGCGAAGAACCGGTTCGACTGAAAGTTGCGGTGCGTCAGCCTTACGGAATTCGCATCGAAGTTCGGAGAACGGAAGCCTCCGACCCTCTGACGGCTGAGATTTCGTTTGCCGCCGTCTATACTCCGACGCGTCGAGTCTAGAGTCGAACGATTCTGAATCGTGACGTTTTCTTTCTCCCTTGCTGCGAACGGTGCTCATTGAAATCACACATGAGCGACGTTCGTTGATGAAGTGTGTTTGCTCATGGCTGTTCCCTACGGTTCCGAATTGCGAGTTGGCCTTGAAGCGGTTCGTCTGGCCGCCAAAGTCTGCCAGTCGGTCCAGTCCGCGATTACAACAGAAGCACTGGCAAAGAAAGACAATAGCCCTGTCACAGTGGCTGACTACGGCAGCCAGGCGATTGTGTGCCGGGCATTGAAAGCAGCGTTCCCGAACGATCAGGTGATCGGTGAAGAAGGAGCCGCGGAGCTTCGAACTGAAGCAGGTCGCGCGTTTCTTGAACAAGTCGTCCGCGAAGTCAGTGCGGCAGGAGTGAATGGAACGCCGGAAGAGATCTGTGACTGGATCGACCATGGCGGATCGTCCGAATACTCCGCACGATTCTGGACGCTGGATCCGATCGACGGAACCAAGGGCTTTCTTCGCAAAGAACAGTACGCGATTTCACTCGCACTGATTATCAATGGACAGATTGAGCTGGGCATCCTGGGCTGCCCGAACATGCAGATGCCCGACGGAACAGTTGGCGTCATCGCTTGGGCGATTCGTGGACATGGAGCGTGGCAGCAATCGTTGTCGTCGCCGGAAAGCCCGGCTCAGGCGATCAAAGTGTCACTCACAAGTACGCCGTCGGAACTGGTCTTCTGCGAATCGGTTGAATCAGGTCATAGTTCGCACGACTGGTCTGGCCTGATTGCGGCCGACCTGCAGATTCACCGCGAAGCCGTTCGCATGGACAGTCAGTGCAAGTACCTGGCTGTTGCTCGAGGTGACGCGGATCTCTATCTGCGCCTGCCGACTCGAAAGGGTTATCAGGAGAAAATCTGGGACCATGCCGGTGGCGTGCTGATCGTTCAGGAAGCTGGCGGTCATGTGACTGATATCAATGGGCAACTGTGCGATTTTCGGCAAGGAGCATCGCTGTCGAAGAACGTCGGAATGGCGGTCACGAATGGGCGAGTCCATCCAATTGTGATCAACGCGATTGCCCGCCATGCTCCGAAGGATGCGTAGAGCCTTGCTTCTCAGATTGGGAACGTTACGCGTCTGCGTTCCACATTGAGTGAACATCCTTCGTGCCACATTTGTCTCACGATTGACTCCGCGAACACGCTGTCATTCAGGTTCCTTAGAAAGTCCATCATGTCGTCTGATTCATCGCCGCTGCATTTTGAAACCCAGTGCATTCACGGGGGAGTTCACAAGGATCAGCAGTACAACAGTGTAACGACGCCGATTTATCCGACGTCGACGTTCTACTGGAATTCGCTCGAGAGCAATTCGGGATACGACTACACGCGATCCGGCAATCCCACCCGCAAAGCGCTGGAAGAGAACATCGCGGCTCTCGAAAAAGGCGCGGGCTGTGTAGCGACGTCAACAGGGATGTCAGCCATCCACTGCGCAATGGCTCTGTTTTCCCCCGGCGATCACATCGTCGCGCCGGCGGATTTGTATGGCGGGACGTTTCGACTGTTTGAGCGATTCCTGAAGGAGAAAGGAATCAGCTTTACGTTTGTCGACATGACCGATGCGGCTAAGGTCGAAGCAGCGATGACATCGACGACGAAAGGGCTTTGGATCGAGACGCCCAGCAACCCGTTGCTCAAGGTCATTGACATCGCTGCAATGGTCCGGATTGCTCGGAGTCACTCCGCGATTACTCTGTGCGACAACACGTTTCTGTCGCCGTATCTTCAGCGGCCGATTGAGATGGGTGTCGACATCGTCGTGCATTCGACAACCAAGTACATCAACGGACATTCCGATGTGGTTGGCGGCTGTGTTGTTTCGGCATCGACCGACTATGCGAAGAAGATCGCGTGGATCTGCAACGCGCTCGGGCTGGCCTGTTCGCCCTTCGACGCATGGCTGGTCCTGCGAGGCATCAAGACCCTGGGCTGCCGCATGGATGCTCAGCAGGCAAACGCGATGGCGATTGCACGGTTCCTTGAATCGCATCCGCTGATCGAACGAGTGTACTACCCTGGCCTCGAGTCGCATCCTCAGCACCAGCTGGCGAAAGAGCAGCAGAAGGGTTTCGGAGCGATGCTCTCCTTCGACACAAAGGACGGACGACCGACGGCAGAACGAGTCTGCATGAAGTCCAAGTTGTTTGACGTCGCCGAATCGCTTGGCGGGATTGAATCACTGATTTCGTTCCCGGTGACGATGAGCCATGCGTCGATGACTCCGGAAGCAAGAGCCGCAGCGGGCATCACGGAAAAGACCGTTCGGGTTTCAGTGGGTCTGGAGCACGCGGACGACCTGATCGCAGACCTTCGCCAGGCAATCGACGGCTGAACAAGCACTTCGTTCGGAAGGGGGGCGTCCAGGGCCAGGGTGTCTCCACATGTCGAATGCGATTTGACGATGGCAGAGATGGTGCCCGGAAAACAGCAAAAATCGCCGCGAAGTGCAGCAAACGCTTCCGGTTAGCCCGGTCGGTCAGCAGTCAGCCGTGAAAATTTGGCGGCGGCTGAAAGTCTGGGGGTGTTATTGAATTCCGGATGCCTTAGAGTCTTCGAAGAAGTCGCAATCCGGCAACCGGAGTGGACTTCCGAGGTTGCTCAACGTCAAGGACTCTCCATGGCCTTTCCAAAACCATTCTTTCGCTGGCGTCCACATCCGTGGCATGGTCTTGAAGTGGGACCAAATCCACCGCACCTTGTCCACGCCTTCATTGAAATCTCACCATTCGACCTGGTGAAGTACGAAGTGGACAAAGTGACTGGATACCTTCGCGTTGACCGTCCTCAGCGAACATCCTCACAGCCACCGGCTCTGTACGGGTTCATTCCGCGAACATTCTGCGGACAGCGTGTTGCGGAACTGATGCCTCGATCACGTCGCGGAGATGGTGACCCGCTTGATATCTGCGTGTTGAGCGAACGACCGATCACAAAGTCGGAAGTCATCGTCAACGTTCGAGTGATCGGTGGACTGCCGATGATCGACGGTGGTGAAGCCGACGACAAGATTATCGGCGTGCTGGCTCAGGACAACATCTGGTCCCATGTCGAAGACCTCGACGAACTTCCCCAGGCACTGGTGCAGCGGCTTCGACACTACTTCACGACGTACAAAGTGATGCCGGGCGACACTTCGCAGCAGGTTGTGATTGACCACATCTACGATCGTGCTCACGCGGAGAAAGTCATTCTGGCGGCGATTGCTGATTACGAAGATGAATTTGGCGGAGTGTAAACCACCGTTGCGTTCTGTTCCGTGAAGCAGTGCTGGATCGTGAACAGATGCACGACGATGGCTCGTGAAGAAGTAACGTATGTGGCCTCAGAGCGATAAGACTCAGGATCTCTTGAACGAAGTCGCTGGTGGTGACAAGTCAGCCGTAAATCGACTGATGGATCGCCACCGTGATGCCGTACGTCGAATGATTCAGATGCGACTGGATCAGGCGGTTGCTCGTCGAGTCGATGCGAGCGATGTCGTTCAGGACGTGATGCTGGAAGCGTCGCAGCGTTTGACCGACTATCTTCAGAATCCATCGATGCCATTTCATCTCTGGCTGCGACAGCTGGCCAAAGATCGCATCATCGACATGCATCGACGGCATCGAGGTGCTCAGCGGCGTTCTGTTGATCGCGAGCAGAATTTCAGCGGACTTGGGAGCGACGATCAGTCAGCCGCGGATCTTGCGGGACTGCTCAAAGATGCAGAGCTGACTCCTGCTGCGGCAGCGCTTCGACAGGAGATGCAGAATCGATTTCTTCTGGCACTCGATCACCTGGAAGAAGGCGACCGGGAGATCATCGTCATGCGCCACTTCGAACATTTGGGCAACAGCGAAGTCGCTGATGCCCTGGGACTAAGTGCGCCTGCCGCCGGAATGCGTTATCTGCGAGCCATCCGAAAGCTGCGTGAATTTCTGGGTTCAGATGACGCGTCCGTGCCTGGAATCTGACCATGCGGTTCGAATTCGACAGCGCGGTAATGCAGCGTGCACTGACTCTGGCCCAGCAGGGATTTGGTGCCGTCGAACCGAACCCGATGGTTGGTGCTGTCATTGTCAATGACCAGAGAGAACTTATCGCTGACGGGTTTCATCAGAGATTCGGCGGACCGCATGCCGAAGTCGTTGCGATGCAGCAGGCAGGCAGTCTCTGTCGCGGCGCGACTCTGTTTGTGACGCTGGAACCCTGCAGCCATTTCGGAAAAACACCGCCGTGTGCTGATGCGGTGATTCAGGCGGGTTTCAAGCGAGTTGTCGTCGGATGCCAGGACCCGGCTCCTCATGTCGCAGGACGTGGACTTGCCAAACTGCGAGACGCCGGAATTTCTGTCGAATGCGGACTGCTTCAGGCGGAAGCCGAGCACCTCATCGCGCCGTTTCGAAAACAAATGCTGGAACAACGGCCTTGGGTTCATGCCAAGTGGGCAATGACGCTCGATGGTCGCATCGCGTCAAGAACCGGACATTCGCAATGGATCTCCGGCGAAGAATCTCGGGCTCATGTTCATTGGCTCCGAGGGCGCATGGATGCCATCATCACCGGAGCCGGAACTGTGCGAGCCGATAACCCAAGACTCACGGCAAGACCACCGGGCCCGAGAGTTCCCCTTCGAGTCGTCGTCGATGCGGCGGGAACGTCACTGTCAGACAACTGTCACCTGGTCCAGACTGCTCGTGAGATTCCCGTCCTCGCCTGTGTGTCGCGCCGGTGTGATGAATCCACGATCTCACGTTTGAAGAATGCTGGAATCGAAGTGCTGCAAACGTCGTCCGTGGAGCATGTGTCGCTGACTGAAGTCCTTGAATCACTGGGGCAACGCCAGATGACTCACGTGCTGCTGGAATGTGGGCCTGGGCTTCTTGGAGCATTTCAGGATCAACAACTCATTGACGAAGTTCATGTGTTCGTCGCCCCGAAACTTGTCGGTGGCACTGCGGCATGCCCCCCAATCGGCGGCCAGGGTCATGATCGCATTCCGGAGTTGCCCAGCCTGAAGTCCTGTCGCCATACGATCCTCGGCCAGGACGTCCTGATCGAAGGTCGAGTGCGATAGAGCCAGCGCGAGTTCAATGTCCCCTGGAAGTAGCGGAACGGCGCAAGCCGTCCGGTGTGGGCCAAATGAACTCACGCATTCACCGCAGGAATCGCGTCCTTCGGTGAACTGGCACTCCGTCCTCCGAGCAAAGGACCCATGGTCGTGAGACGAGCGATCAGTTGCGAGTCAGGAATTCATCCAGGTTCATCGTCGCGTTTGCCACAATGATCCAGGCCGCAAATTCCTCCTCGGTGAGTGACTCCGGCTTCCTGCCTCGGGTGCTTTCCACGAACTTCTTTGCATCCGAAGGATTGGCCTTCATATCCTGCAAAACATCATTGTACAACGAAACGAGCGGCGTCACTTCGGAAGGTTCAACGTGACGCACCAGCACTGTCTGCATACCGAACTCGGCTCGGTCTTCGACAGTTCCAGGCTGTGCCGCAATCTTCGCGGCCAGCGCTGCGGCTGCTTCCAGGAACACAGGATCGTTGAGCGTCACAAGAGCCTGAAGAGGAGTATTCGTGCGAATCCGGCGAATCTGACACACCTCTCCGCTGCCCCCGTCGAACGTCAGCATCGACGGATAAGGCGTCGTTCGCTTCAGATACGTGTAGAGTGCTCGACGATACCGATCTTCTCCCTCAGCGTTAACCCACTTCAGACCATTGTAAGTGGATCGCCACAGACCGTCCGGCTGAGGAGGCATCACCGGAGGGCCGCCCTTTTTCAGCGACAGCAGACCGGACGCTGCAAGTGCCGAATCACGAATCGCCTCAGCGCTCAGCCGATATCGAGATCCACGTGAAAGCAGAACGTTGCGAGGATCGACCGAACGAAGGTCAGCGTTGGTCACAGAACTCTGCTGGTACGTCCGTGACATCACGATCGTCTTCAGCAGCTTCTTCAGAGACCAGCCGTTGTCACGATACTCCGCGGCAAGCCAGTCCAGCAGTTCAGGATTCGCCGGGAGAGCGCCGAGTGCACCGAAGTCTTCTTCCGTTTCGACAAGCCCAAGTCCGAACAGTCGTGCCCAGATTCGATTGGCCCACACTCGCGACGTCAGAGTGTTGTCGCGATGCATCAACCAATGTGCGACGGCAAGCCGATCGACTGAGGTACTTGAAGCATCATTTGCGGCCGAAGAATCTGCAAATCGAAATGCTGCTGGAAGCGAGGCACTAACTTCATCACCTGGATCCAGAAAGTTCCCACGACGGTGAATTTTCGTGGTGCGATGATGATCAGCTTTTACCGACTTCATGACCGGCAGCTTTGGCGTTCGTGACGCGATGTCCTGCAACTGCTTGTTGGCGGCCGCAAGTTCGTCAGTCAGCCGTCGAACTTCTGCGGAGTTCTCCGGAAGTGTGACGTCGGATGGTTTCAGTCCGATGGTCGAAAGCCGAAAGCGACGCAGGACCAGCGAGTCTCCGTAGTGTTGCCGCAGCACAATCTTCAAAACGGCTTCGGCCGGAAGCACAAGCGGCTCCGCAAATTCAAAAAGTGCCGCATGCTTCTCACGCTGTCTCGGGCTAATGGCCCACCCGGTCTTCGTATCACCGTCCAGAGCTGCCGTCACCGGCCAGCCATTCTGCTGAAAGTCGGCTTTCGGATTTGTCAGCGTCAGCTTCTTCGAGGTATCACCTTCAATCAGTTCGACTTCCAGCTCAGACAGGACGAAGTTCGGGTCGCGAGGATTCCGTCCCACTCCGAAGTTACCATCGCTCAATTTTCCCATCAGAGCATCCAGCCGCAGCATCGTGTGAGTGCCAGCAGGAATCACCATCGTCAGTTCGTAGACATCTTCATGAGACGCTGTTCCTTCAGCGTCGATGACGCCAGCTTCCGACGCGACCAACTTTGCTTCTCCGCTTGTTTTCAGAGTCTTCGCCTTCAATGGCTGCCATGGCTGCTTCTCTGAGCCTGCATCTGCTGCCTCCGCATCCGCGAGCTGCTGCTTGAGCACATTGATGCGGTCCTTTGCTGCCGCTCGTTCCCTGTCGAGCCCCTCAGACGAAAGCTCCAGCGTGGGAGAATCGTCATACCGGTCAGCATCTTCCGTCTGATTGAACGCCGCATACAGCCCATAATACTCCGACTGCGAAATCGGATCATACTTGTGTGAGTGACACTTGGCACAGCCGGCGGTAAGTCCCATCCAGACCTGGACGGTCGTGTCGACTCGATCCTTCACCGCAATGGTTCGAAATTCTTCATCGTCAGTTCCACCCTCATCGTTACTCATGGTGTTGCGATGAAAAGCGGTTGCGATCAACTGGTCCTGTGTTGGATTTGGTAGAAGGTCTCCAGCCAGTTGCTCGATCGTCATTTGTTCCAGCGACATGTCATTGTTCAATGAACGGACCAGCCAGTCGCGATACGGCCACATGGTGCGTCCAAGATCTTTTTCGTAACCCTTGGTGTCGGCGTAGCGAGCAAGGTCCATCCACATCCTCGCCCAGTGCTCACCGAATTCAGGCCGAGCCAGCAGGTCGTCGATCATCGCCGACAAAGCAGCGTCAGTCGGCTCGGCCGCGAATCGCGCCGCGACTTCATACGAAGGAGGAAGTCCGATCGTGTCCAGCCAAATCCGTCGCACCAGCCGATGTGCCTCTTCCCGCGAGCGAAGGTGAAGTCCTTTGTCGCGAAGTTTTCCTTCGACGATCACGTCGATGGGAGATTCACCTGGCATGACAGTCACAGAAGGAGGAGCAATCGGTTCAAAGGACCAGTGCTTGCCCCAGGCTCCGCCCTGTTCAATCCACGCCTTCAGAATCTGCTTCTGCTCCGGCCGGAGAGTCTTGTGCGAATCTGCGGGCGGCATCACCTGTTCCGGATCATTCGACATGATCCGCAGCATGATCGTGCTCTCGTCTGGCTTGCCGGGAACAACGGGGATCCCGGAGTCGTGCGGCGTTTTGGCGTCGGATTCAATATCCAGCCTTAGGTTGCCCTTGCGTTCATGTTCGTCCGGACCGTGGCATGCAAAACAGTTCGCAGACAAAATCGGCAACACATCTCGCCCGAATCGAATCTCATCCGCTGCCAGGCCCGAGGCGGAGAACATCACAAGCACGGTGCTGATCGACAGTTTGGACACACAGTCGAAGTGAGTGTTTGAACGCATACGAGTCTCGTCCTGCGAAATGCCAAAGGAGTCACCAGCGCAAGTTGTATCGGACCTCAGTACGGTGCGTGTCACCCGATTTGCATTCCGAGAAAGCGTCTCAGATTTGGGGGTCATTGAACGGTGCGAAACAGCGGCGAACACCGGCCCAGCCTGCGAAAAGAATGCAGCAACTGGATGTTGCATCAGAATTCCGAAATGGAAGTGCCCGTCGGATTGCCGCCGCTTCGCAGAACGACTTCCGCTTTCGCGATGACCGTTTCATCAATGCCGCATTCACGCATATGGCGAATGGTCTTATCGATGTCGTAGGGAACTCGCCGAAACTCAACCTGTCCGCGGTCGATAATCGCGTAGGCCGCTCGGGGATCTCCATCGCGAGGCTGTCCGACGCTGCCTGGATTGATGATCTGAGTACCATCAATCTTGAGGTGCATCGGAATGTGAGTGTGCCCGACGCACACAAAGTCCACGTTGACATGCTCCAGTCGCTGTTGCCATTGATCCGGAGCGTCGCCGATGTATTCGTCCATGGGATCTCTCGGCGTTGCATGCACCAGCAGAAACCGATGATCGCCGAGCGTCAGATGTCGAGTGACGGGCATCTGAGCGAGCCATGTGAGCTGTTCATCATTGAGCGTTTCGAAATGTCGAGGACGCATGGCGGCGGCCATCCGACGAAACGTTCCGCCCGGACGCACGACGACTCGCTGCGCCACGGAATGATCATGATTACCTCGGACTACGGCAGCGGCCTGCTTCCGCACCCACTCGATACAGGGAAGTGGATCCGTTGCGTAGTCAACGACGTCACCCAGAAACAGGCACGCGTCGAACCGCTCCTGAATCGCCGACAACGCGGGCCAGTTCGAGTGGATATCAGCGATCAACAGAATTCGCATGATGAATGCTCTGGGAGACCGATCCTGGTCTGCCTTCTGAAAAACATCCGTCATTCCCGCGAAGGCGGGAACCCAGAGCGGAGACAGCCAGGTTCCCGCCGGCGCAGGAATGACAATTCAATCCAAATATTGGTGTGACAACGACTACTGATCCCCCCTTACACTGTACTCCTGTTTCTTGCCATCAGGCCCTACCTGAACCGAATACGTTTTTCCGTCCGGCGCCACCGTCACTTTGATCCACTGTCCTTTGCAATCGGCGGTGGTTTCTGAGTTTGCAATCTTGTCGGCGGAGGTCTGCAATCCTGGATCAAGGTCCACGTTGCGATGCAACTGGTACCAGTCCCTTAGAGATTTGCCTTCCTTCAGTGTCTTCATAGTCTGCTCGGCCCCGCCCTTTTTTGGCCCGTTGCACATGACAGCGACAACCGGATCAATCGCCAGGACCATCGCGGGATTATTGCTCACTGGCAGGCCATGGTGAGTCACCATGAAGAGATCGACTTTGCCAACGGGATTGCGAGGAACCATCAGCTTGGCTTCGGTATTCCATGTCAGGTCACCGCATGTCAGGTATCGGAAGTCTCCGAACGACAGCAGCATGCTTAAGCTGGCCGAATTATCACTCGGATCATCTGGCTGAGCCACATGGCGGTCCGCAAACGGATTCGCTTCACCTTCGCCTGTCACGACTTCACGACTGGCCGTCATGACTCGGTAAGTCAGCTTCGTTTTGCCAGACTTCAAGGGTACAAAATCACCGGCCTTCAGAGTACGCGACTTGTTCTGTGAGGCCGCTCGGTACGCTGCGATGCGAGTATGAAAATCTCTGTCTTCCGGAAGATCGTCAGGAATCCCGCGATCCCAAAACGTCCCGATTCCAAACTCTGCTTTCAGAGCCGCATGATTGCCGTAATGATCGAGATGCCAGTGCGAAACAACCGCATGATCAATACTCTTCAGGCCTGCGACATCCTTCGCCACGTGGATGATCCGATGGAGATCTCTCCCCTGGTTGTCCGGGTACCCCGAATCAATCAACAGAGACTCGCCTTCCGGGGTCACCATCAGCGACGCAGCTCCGCCTTCGACATCGATGAAGTAAAAATCGAGCGTCCCGGTCTTCTGATCCGCAGCGACAAACGCGCATTCAGACAAACATGCCGTGAAGACAAGAACGACAACAAACGAACGTCTAATGCTGCGTGAGATCATTCCATCCAACCTTTCGCCAGTTGATGTGGGAAACAAGAGGACGTGGGAAGCACCGACACCAGCCGTATCAGGAAACGGCCGGCAACGTCTCAGCCTCTTCGATCAGTCCTCGGCGACATTTCACAGCCGAAGGCCTCAAAATGCAATTGATGTCACCTGACGGGCGGACGGCTCGAGTGACTGGCTTGAATCTCATGGACGGACGACTTTGGCGTCGACAGACTGAAACACTTAACGCGGGAGGGGATTCTGCTCAGTCGCCCTGCTTAAGTACCAAAGCAAACAAACGGCTGGCCAGACAGATTCAATTGCCTCGGCTTCCGGCAATTTCTTCGAACGCTCAAACTTCCCGGGAGCTAAATGATCCGCTAAAAAAACGATGCGAATCGATGAAACTTCGAGTCATGGTTCCCCACCTTCAGCCAGACACGGTTTCCCTGCCTCAGTCTCACGGCAATTAGCAACTGAGCATGCTATTTGAGACGAGGGCGACGAGACCGACTCAGGATAATTGTTCGATGAGCACCAGGAAGCAGATTCGTTGCCCAAAGTGTCGTGTAGTCTTGCAGGTTTCAGTTCGTGGTGACGCCGCGACGATCGTTGCCTGTCCGAAGTGTGCATGCTCGCTGCGAATTCCAGCGGAACACGAGGGGAAGCAGGGCGAGCGGTCAACAGCTGACGAGCCAGAGTCTGCGACCACGGATCAACACAGCGACCAGCGATGGGCAGAGTATGAGGACACGTTTGATTCGTGTGTCGATCCAAACGTCGAAGCACCTGCAGAAAGCGATTCTGCACCAGTCGCCGAGAAACCTGGCAAGTCACAAAAACGCAAACGGCTTCGGGACGTTTTCGCCGTCTGGCCGACAGTCCTGCGAGTTGGCTCAGTGGCCGTGGGTGTTGCAAGCGTCATCCTGATCGGAGTGCTTGCGTGGCAATACATCGACCGGACCCCTCCGCAACTCGACGAAGTGACGCCCGATACGACTCAGCCGTCGCTGGCGGAACAGTTAACCACACCTCCAGGCCAGAATCTCGCACCAGGTTCACCTTCCGACAATGCTGGTAACTCAGTTGCGGAGACTCCAAAACTCGTCCCCCTGAAAACGCAGAGTGTGCTGCTGCAAAAGCAGTACGAACATTTGTTCTTCAATGAAACACGCAATGAACTGGCGGCCATCGATCACGACTGGAATGAGATTCATCTGTATCCCGAAGTGAGTTTGCATGAGCGGGAACCTGATCCGATCTCCTACTCGGTCCCGGGCGGATGTGCACATGTGATCTTTAAGCCATTCGGAGACGATGGCTTCTATTGCGCGGCGGGGAAAAAATCGACGATCTCCATTCTGTCGGCGCAAGGGAAAGGAGTTATCCGGACGCTGGAACTGACGACCAGGGGCATTTTTGCAATTGGCGCATCAGACGATCCCAACGATCCGTGGGTGTTTGTGGGCCATGGCAACGGACCAGCGCCCTACACCGTCAGTGCCTTCCATGTGACCACGGGTGAAATTGTCGAACACGTTGGCGAGATCTTAACTCAGCATCTCTGTGTCAGTTCATCTGGACACAAGCTGTCCGATGGTCGCCTCATGCTGACACGCACAAACCTCTCCGAAGCACCCGCTGGGCTCTACACGAAAGCACTCTACCCACCCGATCACCTCGCCCAACCGCTGGACCCATTGCTGCTCGCACACAATGACCAGTATCTCATGCGGTATGTACCAACACGAGATCAGAAAAGTCGACTGGAGTTCTTCGATCTTGAGTCGCAGTCGCACGTGAGAACCGACAAAGAGACAATCAATCCGAAGTTCATTCAACCTGCCTGCGCCTTCCGAAATGTTCCGATCATTATCGCGAAACGGAATGATGACAAATACCTCCGGCTGGCAGTTGAAGATCCTGCGGATCTCGTCTTTCAAACCCTGTCAACAGTCACCTTTGAATATGATCCGGTGCCATATTCAGTACGGTTTAACACGGCCGAGTTCCTTGAGTTGCAGAAACGGATGATGCCGCGTGTTGTCGACGGGGAGACGCCGCAAAAACTGCCCACTCAAAAGGCGTACAATTATTCGCACCTTCTGAAGCTTGTCGCGGATAACCGAAATGATCGGCTTCTGTTAGTGTTAGGCCGTGAACTGCTGATGACTCCGGTATCGGCCCTTCGGCAGGGAAAAGAAAGAGCCCACCGCCTGCCGACGATCTCAGCAGGACCACACGCCCCTGGGAATGAGATTCGCGTGCCGCTGGCAAACAATGCCGGGGCAAAAGTCAGGGTCGCCCAGCCGCTGCCCACCGGCGCGCGAGTTGCGGACGAGGTGTTTTCATGGACTCCTTCAGCAGATCAACTGGGAGCCCATCAGATTCGATTCCAGTACGAAACAGGCGACACTCGCAAAACCATGCTGGCGTCTGTCGCCGTTGAACACCCATGGGCAATTCTGCAGAGCACTTATCAGAAGTTCCATTATGGAACTCACACGGGAGGGCTGTATGCATGGTCCACCGACCGCAGCAGGATGGACCGCTATGAACCACAGCAGGAAAATGAGGTAACGAAAGCACCACTGACACGTTTCGCTGACATCTCCGGAGATGTCGTCGATTTCGTCGAAAAGCGTTACGCCGATAAATCCTATCTGTGCCTCCTCATGCAGGATCCTTATATCCTTCAAATTCGTGATGCGACAACGCTCGCACACGTCGAGGATATCCCGCTCCCTGAAACCGTGGGTTCTGTAATCCCAGACAGCTTAAGAACATCCCTCAACCCCCGAGATCCCTATTTATATTACTCCAATGCCCATAGCACCGGCGTCTTCCGCATCGATACCATGTCCAATTCGGGAGAACTGAACGGTGTCAAAGCCATCGTAGCGGTCTCACCGGATGGTGAGGCTGTGTTTGGAAACTACACTGCGTACATACTCACCGGGGCCTTTGGCGACAAGTTTCCGAAACTCACAGAGTACACGGAGTTGCAACCAGCAATTCACTGGTTCAGGCCTTTCGTCGAACGCGGGTCAGACATCATCGGTACCGGCGATTCTGTTGTGTCGGCTTTTCGCCCTGAAAAGAGCCCGACGCTGTCCATGCCACCTGTGTACGTTCAGGATGACAGCAGCATCACGGCTGTCTTTCGTCCCGCGAGCCTGAGTCTTTCGCGACAACACTTTCTGAACGGTCCCGATTCGATTGACAACATTGAACTCCCAGTTCAGAAGAGCCACGTTGATTCACCCGGCGCCAACAGGGAAGTGCCGCGAGAATTCAATTTAGCTTACCTAAAGGCGACCGAAACTTCCTCGATACATGCTGATTCGGACCGTCAGCAGCTGGTCATATGTTATTTCGATCGCCTTCTCATCCTTCCGCTCAGTGTCGTTGGCCTGAAAGATGAGCCACCGATGGACGTGGAGATTCCGCAGGGAACAGCCTTACTTGCGAATATTGAGGCCGAGCTGCAAGTCACTCCGATTGGACCGGACGACTCAGTGACATTCGACAGCCTTCCACCGAATATGACAGCCGAAGGTTCAATCCTGAAATGGAAGCCTGATCGCAGCGACATCGGTGTCGTCCCGGTCCAACTGACAGTCCAGCGTGCTGAACGAAAAGTTCACCGAACGGTCTGGCTGCATGTTTTTGGTACTCAGGATGAGACGGAACAGTTTGCTGTCGTTACCGGGATTGGGCTTCCAGCCAATGCCATCGCAGAACCTGTCGCTGTCCAGTCAAATCAACCACCAGAGCGACCAGACAAGAGGAAGATTACGCGTCAGGGGAACCCAGTCGCAGCGAAACCCGCAGAGGTGGTCAGAAACGAAGATCTCCCAGGGAAAGTCCAGTTTGCCGTCAGCAATCATGATGCTGAGACCAGCCTGATCGTGTGTGAAAATGCCCCTCGGTTGCGATTATTTCGCGATGGAGACATTGACTCCCGCAAAATCGCTCACGGATCTGTGGAGAAGCCGCTGGCACAGAATTGTATTGCTGTGGTTTCGAAGAGTTTTCGATCGAAGCCAGCTTTTGTGCTCCTTACTGAATCACCGGGGTTGCCGCCTGAACTTATCGTGCTGGATGCTGCAACGCTGGAAGAGGTTCAGCGAGTGACTGTGAAGTCTGCCGGAGCAGCGGATCTCTGTACGTCTTCGATGGCTGACGACCCGTGGGTCTTTGGGTGTTTCGGTCAAACTGACCCTGGAATTCGCGGATCGTTATTTGGCATTAATCTCCAAACTGGCGAGACTCATGAGCTGCTCCGTAATGTGAAACGATGCAGCATCTCTGCCGACGGCAGATTGCTCTATCTGTGCGACCGGGGACCTGAAATCCAGAACAGCATGGCTGTGCGAACCTCTGAGTTCCACGAGTCCACAGTGAGATGTGTCGAGCTGACGACTCCACAAATGCGAACCGAAGAGTCTTCGTTCGTTCTTCCTGCATACGGATCCATGGTGCTGCTGGGGAAAGAGCTTTTTGACAGCCATCTTGCGGCGAAGTCGGCAGACTTGCCCCAGGAACTGATCTCTCCCGTCTTTCTGAGCTCGAGCAGTGCGATCATAGGTCTTGTCACAAAGAGCAGTGGGCGAGTCAATAAGCACAACGCGACAATTGCTCTGGCCGGCTTCGACACAAATCGCCTCAAACCGCTCGATGCGGGCCTTATTGTGAATGAAACTTCGAATGAAGTAACCGAACATGACCTCCAGCGTATGATGAAAGAATGGAAACTACTCCCGCAGGAAAAGCAGGGACGCCTTGTTTGCGTAACGAACGAAGAATTTATTGTGTTTAGCCTCGACGACTTCAAGCTTCCGCGGTCGGTTCCGTTCGGCACTAATCTGATCGGTCGAATGAGTTTCCAGTCACGCAAACGAGGAGAAGTGGAAATCCAGCTGCCACCAGGCGAGCCCCCATTGAAGATCACAGAAAGCAAACTTCTGCCTGGCATGACTCTCATCGGGAATAAGATTGACTGGACGCCGGGCCTCAGCGATCTCGGGCCACAGTTAATCTCTGTAACCGTCTCAGATGGTCAGAAGGCGATGCAATGTCGCCTTACAGTCAATGTGGAGAGACCTCGATCCTTCACGACGGGTGTTCAACACCTGGCTGTCATTGGAACGCTGGATGGCGCCCTGATTTTGCCGAGCGAGGATCGAAAGCAATTGCTCCACTATCCGCTGGAGCAAGCGGCATTTGCAGCGCAACCCGACAGGACGGTGACGTTTGACAAACCAATTGACTTCCTGCGTGCCAGGCAGTTTGGAACAAAACACATCGTCGTTGCCGGGATTCACGCAACAAAGGCGCTACACGTTCTCGATGCCGAGCGGTGGACAAGTATTGGAGAAATCACATTAGATGACTGGGATGGAATAGACATCTCAATGTCGGAAGCATCCGCTGACCCGTTCATCTATTACACGAGTGACAACACGATCCGATCAGCATCACTGAAGTCGATGCGCAGCTGTGACGGCGTTGTGGTCGCCGATGCCGATCTTGGATTTGCGATTGATCCCACGGGGACGATCGCCTACGTCGGGTTTGGCGGACGTGCAAAACTCATGCAAGCGATGCCAGGCGTCCTGATTTCCGGTTTCGATCAGGAACAGCCGCGATTTTCCTTCCACTTCAAGCCAGCGAATCAGGTTCGCTGGGGTGAAGCCAGACGCCAACTGATTCCTGACCATTTCGGAACATGCCTTTTTGTGAACGACCGTCTGCTGGATGCTCAGTTCGAAGCATCGGTATCTCTGCGTTACAGAGGTCCGATCGTGCCCATTGGATTCTCCCGACGTGGCGGGGCATTCCTTTCGTTTCAATTTGAAGACGCCGACCATTGGAATGTACAAAGGACCGGAAGAGGCACTGTCTCTATCGTCGCTTCGCCAACCAATGGCCGCATTGAGAGCTTTGGACGGCAAATCCTTGCGAGAGATGAACAACTGACGCGGGATCGCTGGCATGCGTTGATTGACCACTGGCGCGCAAGAGTCATCTGCTTCCATCAGGACGAGATCAGCGTGATCGAATTCGATGAATTGAAGATCCCCAAGCCGGAGCCACTACTGGCTGTCCTCTCCGGGCCGATGGAAACAACGGTCGGCCAGGAATCAATATGGGAGATCAACGGTGCTCCCGCGGATGCCCGCATCGAGTTCTCCATCATTCCGGAAGGAGCCGTTGTTGACGGATCGAAGCTCACCTGGACCCCTTCTCGTTGGCAGGTGGGCACGGTCGTCATCGAAGTAAAACTGAAGAGAGACGTTGCAACCTACAGTCTCAATCACAGGGTTGATGTAGGCTGGGTTAGCAAACGTCTGGAATTTGCCCCTAAGGACGTCTCGGCTGAATACGACGGTTCGCGAGTAGTCCTCTGGCAGGGGAACTTTCCGGGCCCAGATCCCCAGACCACTGACCTGGGGGAGATCCTGATTCTCGATACTGCAACAGGTGCAACGCTGCATTCAGGCCCGCTTCAGGATCAGGACTCAATGGGAGTCGTCAGAACGGGAGTGATTGCCGGAGAGCACTTCGTGTTTTGCAGTACCTGGGATTCGGGCTCAAAACTCTGGGCATTGCCACTCGACGGCAGTTCTAAATCCAGATTGATTCCAATCCCAGGGTCTGATCGGCTTGGGATTTCAAAACTCTCCGTTCTGGGATCAAATCTTCTGGTAGAGCAAACGGGGCGAATTCTGATCCTGGATGCCACGACATTTCTACCTTTGGAGGAAATCCAAACTGCAGCCAGCGAATCGGCGATCGAAATACATGATCTGGGGCAATGCCGCTTTGGACCCACAATCTCCGGGGTCGTCATTGATAACATGTTGAATCCCGTCACCGCTGTCCGACTCCCCTGGCCAGGAAACTGTCTGTTCACGCTCCCTGCTGTTCCGGATTTGAATGCGGTCGGAGACGAACGACACCCCGACTACCACATGCCACAGCAAAGCGAGGAAAGTATCACGTCTCGCGTTGTTGCGACTTTCGAAAAGGACCTGCGGGGAAATTCTGCTCGTGAGCAGTCGTTGAGCGGAATCCCGTTGTCGGCTCGTAGTATTCCGGTGACAGATGTTATCCAGGTATCGGGCACCCTTCAGTTCGACAATCATCAGGGTTCCAGGGTGATGCAGCCACTGGGCACCATCGATATCGGGCCATCCGAACAATACTCCGGATTCCGCGTCCGTGATCTCAAAACGAACGTTGTCGTCTCCGTCGGGAAGCAACTGTTTGTTGTGCCTAAGCCTCAACCTGCTGATTTTGAATCGCCGGATGCGGACAGACATGCGGTCATTATGCCGACTGAACCGAAGATCATCGTTTCCGGGCAAGAGCCCGAACGGTTGAGGCATAAGATCCATGGCGACAGTGGTGGTATCAAAGCAACCATGGTCGGCGATGTTATTGAAGGTCTGGACTTTGATCCGGAGACTCTTGATGTGACACTCAATGCCCCTGTCATTCGCGAGTCCATTCTGAAGCTTCGAGCAACAGCGTGTGTCAAAGAGCTTGATGCAAAAGCTGGTTCGCCGGAGGCACAAACGGAGACAATTGTTCGTGGCCTCATCGCCCGGCAGAAGGATTCCGCCAAAGACCTTTTGAAGTACGAAGGCTCTGATCTCCTGGAGCCAGTGCCAATTCAGATCAATCTGACGGATGCCACAGGAAGAATCCTCGACGAAATGGTGTACCTCGTCTTTGTGACGATCGACCAGAAGAAACTCAGGGAACTTGTCTCCAAAGAACTCGCCGAAAAGACGGCCCAGCCAATGTAGCTACCGACACCACGACATGCGTTCGGCGAAGTCTCGTTGAAAGTCAGGACGCCAGCGACTGACTTCGGTGCGAGGATCGAAATCAGCCGTGAACGGGACATCGCGGTACCATCCGTCCAATTGCCTTTCAAATCGTCCGCCCCAGCCAGGTTTCGTTGGATCACCAGCTTCGTTTCCTCCTTGTGGCAGGAAATAGAACCAGGACGGAGTGTCGCCTTCTTTCAGGCAGCTATGAGGATTCGGATCGGTCCATGTTTTCGTCGGATACAGCTGGCCCAGTGGACCAGTGCTGCGAATATTCTGATCGACCCACTGTCGGCTGGTGGTGGAAATGTCACCGGTCAGATACATGCCGCGATAAATTCCGTCACGCCGATCCCGGCCTTCCGGCTTCGACGCAAGAATGTAGAACATCCCGGGAAACTCGGTCCGCATGCATTCGGCAATGTCATCCTGGTCGTTGATGTCGTATACGCGAAACTGACGCTGGAGCTTCTTCAGTGCCTCCACGCCTCTGTCTGCTCGAATGCGCCACAGAGCCTGAGCGAAGTCTGTCTGTCCGCCCCAGATCGTGATGTTCAGCGGATGCTCGGGGGTCGCCGCGTCGATCTCTGCAACAAGCCGTTTCGATGCATCAGTATCGTGACCATCACCGATAAACTCTCGACCACGATGCTTGTTGCCGGACACGATACAGCCCTTCAGGTGATCAACCGCGGGCCAGCCTTCGGCGCGTTTCTGAAGTTGAGGAAGCACTTTGGCGTAGCCATCGACAATTTCGTGAATCAAGTCCGCTCGAGTGATCGCTTCTTTCAACTCGCCTTTCGTCCCCGCGGCCGTAGCCGCCAGCATGCGAATATTGAACTCGTTGGAATAAACCATCAGGCGGATCATCGACTGCTGGTCGTCCGGATCACCACCAATATCCGTCAAGACCGCAAGCCGCGGCTTTGCATCGTCTGCAATCACTGATGGCGCGATGACAAGAACGAACAAGATCCAGCTGGCTCGAAACATGTTTGGCTCCCTACACGTCCAGAAGTACTTTCAGCGTGTCTTTTCGTGTTGCATGTTCGAAGGCCTTGATCGCATCATGAATCGGATAGGTCGCGGACAGCAACGGACCGACATCCACGGCTCCCTCAGTGAGCAGCTGAATCGCGTCGGCGAATGGGCCGCAGCGTGATCCGATCAGGCGGATTTCGTCAATCACAAACGGCGCCATGTGAATGTTCTGAGTTGCCGCGACCGTGGTTTTCAGAACGATCGTCCCACACGGTCGCACGGCCCGCAGAGCCGTCTCCAGGCCGCTTGCGGAACCTGTGCAGTCAACAACAACATCCGCCGATCGTGTCGGGGAAAAGTCCTGAAGCAACACTGTGGCAACTCCACGGTTGCTCAACAGCCGAAGCTTTTCCGGGTGCTTGCCGACGACCGTAACGTTGCAGCCATGGTAAACCAAAACCTGAGCACACAGGTTGCCCAGTCGTCCATCGCCCAGAACAATCACGGACTGTCCATGGATGTCCGGAATCTGCTGAGGAATTCTGCAGGCCGCTGCGACGGGTTCGACGAAGACTGCGGCCTCGGTCGAAAGCGAGTCCGGAACGCGATGAAGGTTCACTTCAGGAATCCAGACGCTTTCCGCAAACGCTCCATCGTGCAGAAGGATTCCCACTACCGTTCGATTCGGGCAATGGTTGCCGAGTTGCCGCCGACACAATTCACAGGCTTCGCACGCGCAGTTGATCTCACCCACCACGCGCTGGCCGGCGAACTTTCCACTGCGAGCAATCCCGACAAACTCGTGGCCGAGCACGCCACTAAATCCCATGTAGCCCTGGCAAAGCTGCATATCAGTTTCGCAAATACCCGCCTTGATCACATCAACCGCAACTTCGCCTGGCTTGCCCGCTCGCAGTTGCCACGCATCCGTAAATCGCAATTGCCCATCAAACACGACGGCTCGCATCAGATCACCTCATTCACGAAAGAAGCCCGGCTTTATGACAAGCCGGGCTTCCAGGTTTTGTACTCCCGATCGTAGTGGAACTCGGCAGAATTCCCAACGACTGAGACTCGGGGATCTTTAGCAAGATCCACTACGTCCGAACCACTAGTCCCAGTTCAGCGAACCAGCGCTCTGGTATTCGGTGACTCGAGTTTCGAAGAAGTTCTTTTCCTTCGACAGATCGATCGTCTCGCTCATCCATGGGAATGGGTTTGGTGAGCCGTACTGCGTTGGCAGACCAATTCGTTCCAGACGTCGGTCAGCGATGTACTGGACGTAGTCACGGAAGGCTTCCGCGTTCAGTCCCAGAATACCGCGTGGCAGGCAGCCCTGAGCATATTCGATTTCCAGTTCGACAGCCTGACGGATTCGGTCAACCATTTCTGTCTGGAACTGCTGAGTCCACAGGTCCGGGTTCTCTGACTTGATCCCGTTGATCAGGTCAATTCCGAAGTTCATGTGGATGGTTTCGTCTCGCAGAATGTACTGGAACTGCTCACCGATACCCTTCATCAGGTTGCGACGGTGGAATGACAGTACCATTACGAAACCGCTGTAGAAGAAGATCCCTTCCATGATCACGTAGTAACCAATCAGGTTCTTCAGGAACAGTTGTCGACCTTCCGGAGTATCCGTAGTGAATCCGTCCGCCAGAACTTCGGCGGTCAGAGACATTTCGAACTCGTCCTTTCGAGCGATCGCCGGGATCTCGTGGTACATGTTGAAAATCTCGCCTTCGTTCAGGCCGAGGCTTTCAACAACGTACAGGAACGTGTGAGTATGCACGGCTTCTTCAAACGCCTGTCGCAGCAGATACTGACGGCATTCTGCATTCGTCACGTGCTTGAAGATCGCCAGAACCAGGTTGTTGCCAACCAGTGATTCCGCGGTCGAGAAGAAACCCAGATTTCGCTTGATCACAAGACGCTCGTCGTCGGTCAGGCGATCTGAGCGCCAGACTTCGACATCCTGGTTCATCGGAACTTCAGTTGGCATCCAGTGGTTGGCACAGCCGTTGAGATAATGCTCCCACGCCCAGTGATACTTAATCGGCATCAGCTGGTTCACGTCGACCTGAGCACAGTTGATCAAACGCTTCTCGGTCGCCTTGACTCGACCAGCAGGACCGTTTTCCATTTTCGTTTCTTCATCGAAGCTGATAGTTGACATGGAGCTACCTCATTCCGTGAGTAGAGGACAAGACAGGAGTTGTGATTTCGATTTAGCCGGCATTTGCCAGCAGTTGTTTTAATGGCATTCGATGCCAGGCGTTGTAAAGGTATCCCTTTGGGTTCCATGGAACAGTGGCGGGCATCGTGTTTCCAAGAGAATCCGTCGCTCGAACGATGATCTCTGTTTCAGGATTCACAACCCCTAAAGTCGCCGTCCACAGTTGCCAGCAGTAATCCGCAGAATCGCTTTCGAGTGTCGCAGTGGTCCAGGATTCTCCGCCATTCACAGAGAATTCGACCGTGGCGACTCGACAATCTTTTTTCCCGAACGGCAATGCGTATCCGCGAAGATACAGCTTTCCATCCCGCTGATCCGCGGAACACACCGCCGCATTCACCGGATACCTGTAGATGGGAGCAGTCTCGTCGATTTCTGCCTGAGTCTGAGAATACACCATTTTGTAAACATCAGCGACAAAGTGATTTGTCGATGGCTTGTCGCTGAGTGTGATCTTGTGCAGCCATTTCACGCTGCGAGCACCGATATAGCCCGGCACGATCGTTCGAACCGGGAAACCATGGTCCGGCAACAGAGGCTCGCCGTTCATGTGAGTCGCCAGCATCGCCCCAGGCATTGTGGCATCTTCTTCCGCAAGTTTGCTCAGCGGAATTGAAGCGCCAAACGGGAACGTTGCATTCCCGTCTTTCACCTGGTCAGCACCTTCAAACCAGACATGCTTTGCTTCTGGACGGACACCAGCAGCCTTCAGAACATCCGACAGCAGCACACCAGTCCACATCGCATTGCCGATTGGTCCTTCGGCCCAGTCGACGCCTTTCATCGGTTTCATCCGAATGAATTCCTGCCGACGGATTCCGGCACAGCTGACGGTGCAGGTACAACTGACCTGAGGGAAGCGCTTCACCAGTTCCGATACCGTCATTTTCAACGGTTTGTCCACCAGCCCATCGATCTCGACAGTATGTTCTGCCGCAATCTGCGGGTTCATCCCGTGACTGCGAATGTAGAAATGTGAGGAAGGCGTGGTCCAGTTCTCTGCCAGCTTTCGCAATGGCGGCTCACCATTTCGCGGAGCTTTTGTCCGGTAGATCAAACCAGCCTTTGCAGGATCAATTGTCGGCTCATCAATGCTCATTGCTGCCACAACCCGTGACGCGGACTGCCAGGGAGCAGCGACGGCCGCTACCGATGCTGCGATCGAAGAAACGGCAAACTGGCGTCGGGTGAAAGGCGACATCGGAAGGCTTTACGCGAAGTAGAAGGCAAGAGACGCAGTCGAGGGGCTTCGCAGTGACATGGCGTCACAAACAAAAAGTGCGCAGGGAGAACCTCGGAGAAGGCCGCGGCAGTGTCAGATGGACAC
>JAEUII010000184.1 GCA_016795145.1 Planctomycetaceae bacterium | reverse complement strand
GATCCTCGTCTCCGAGATCGTCTCTACGCCATGGATCCCAATGGCCCGGCTGAAGGCACGAGCCAGGCTGATTCCCGAGGTGGGGTGAAGCCCGCAAATGCGCAGGCCGTATGGAAACCGATGGACTCATATTCTCCATCGAGGAAGTGGCCAGTTGTCGTCGCAGGTGCTCTGGGATTCATCTGGCTGGTCGCAATGGCGACAGACTCAAAACTGTTCCAGGGGAATCCTTCCACCGCGAACACGGGCGGAGATACGCAGGTTGCATCTGTCGATGATTCGAAAGACGCTACTGGCACTGATCTGATCGCTCAGAATGACGCGAAGTCGTCAGAGCCTGAGGGTAAGTCATCTGATGTCGATAAAGCCATGGAAAGCCAGCCTCCCGAGAACAAGGTTGCGAATGACGACACCAAAGTGGCTTCCAATGACGGATCCAAAGCACCGGTCGAGCCAGATGCGACGAAAGTAGCAGAAGCCAATCCGTCGGACACAAAGCAGCCGGAAACTCCTGTGGTTACGGAGGCCACTGAGCCATCAGCGAAGCCGGAGTCTCCCGGTGACGACACAAAGATGGCCGAGCCTGATGCTGACAAGCCCCCGGTCGTGGCAGAGCAGCCTGATGCTGAAAAGATGCCTGTCTTCCTTCAGGTTGACAGCCGCGCATTGTTTGTTTCAGACGTGAAGCAGAAGCAATGGCGAAACCTGATGCAGATTCCAGGCGGGGACACCGTGGTCAAAGATGTTAACACGGTGAACTGTGGTCCATTTCTGAAGGATGATTGGTTCGGAGTTTCAGAGTCGTGTGTGGGTGTTGTACGCGGACAGAAATCCGGATGGCGGTTCCGTGTCCCGGGACCGTCTCTTGTCAGACTCGCACAACCAAGTCATACGGGACTGCAGCCGTTGTCGGGACGCATGATTCTGACGGCGGATCCGCAGGCGGCCTGGGACGATCAGAACAAGCCCGTGTTTCATCTGCAGACGGGTTCGCAGCCTTCGATCATCACACTGGATTCTGCAACGACTCGAGTTGCCGTTGAAGCAACAGTCCAGAGCGCATCTCCGGCGGGAGCAGCTCCCATCGAAAACAAAAATGCGAATCCGCTGCTGTTGCCGCTGGGAAGTGACCAGACAATTCGACTCTATGTGATCGAAGGCTCAGTCCAGCTCAAGACACCTGCCTCCGAACAACCGGTTGCGGTTCCGCGAGGCAATCAGGCGACGTGGAAGGTCCTGGAGTTTGATTCTGTTTCGTCATTCGCAGTAGAACCCGCTCCTGCTGTCGCGAGTCTTCCTTCATGGGCGTTGTCCAACCCAACGGAAGATGTTCCCGAAGCGGCTGCGGTAAAGAGTCGACTCATTGATGCACTGGCCGGCGTTGGCGATCCTGGCGACCTGGTGTTTCCATTGCTGAAGGAACGGAATCCTCAGATCGGAGTTCAGGCGGCCCGCGTTCTGTCGCTGACACGAAACGTGGAGCATCTCACCGCAGCCTTGTTTGAACCCATCGACGAAAGCATCCATCGCGTGGCGATTGATGGACTTTCAGCGATTGCTCAGAGTTCCGCGGAAGGCCGTGCGGCCATTCAGACGGCCATCGAAACTCGACTGCCAATGGCCGAAGTTGAACCGACGATGGAGTTGCTGCTGGGGCTGTCGGATACTCAAAAGAAGGACCCGAATGTTGCTCGCAGCCTGATGGACCTGCTGGCTAACGACCGTCTCGCGACACGAACTCTGGCCATTTATCGAATGGAACAAGCCACGGGAGATCGACTTGGCTTCCATCCGGACGCCGAATCGTCTCGACGCCGTGAGGCGATTCGACGCTGGCAGAAATACCTGGACCGCAACAACGGACAACTGTTGCCGTAGGTCCAGGGACTGACATCCAGCGGAGGTTATTCTTCCTTCAACAGCTTCTTGTATCGCTTCTGAAACTTCGCAACTTTTGGCCCGACAACGGCGGCACAGTAAGGATTGTCGCCGTTCTGGGCGAAGTAATCCTGGTGATAGTCTTCGGCCGGGTAGAAGACTTTCAGTTCTTCAATCGTGGTCACGATCGGATTGTCGAAGTCGCCGGACTTGTCGAGTTCGGCGATCATCTTCTGTACTGCGGCCTTCTGCGTTTCATCATGGAAGAAGACCGAAGAACGATACTGAGTCCCAACGTCCGCCCCCTGGCGGTTCTTCGTCGTTGGGTCATGCGTATAGAAGAACACGTCCAGCAGCTGCTCGTAGGTCACGACAGAAGGATCGAACGTGATTTGAACGACTTCCGCATGCCCAGTCAGGCCTGAACAGACTTCTTTATAAGTCGGATTCTTCGTCAAGCCACCGGTGTAGCCGCTGACAACTTTCGAGACTCCTTTGACTCGAAGAAACACGGCTTCCGTGCACCAGAAACAGCCACCGCCGAAGGTCGCCAATGCCTGCTTTTTGTCAGACGACTGTTCCTTGTCCTTTGATTTTTCATCGGCGGTTGTCATTCCAGCTCACTCCTCACATGCAACTCAGAGAAAATCCAGTTCAGTTGTGCGCATTGTAGCGCAGAATTTCCGGGAGCCAACCCAGGAAGGGAATCGACAGCGGTACATGATCGGCAATCGAAGCAGGAACTTGAGCTTTTACTGCCTTCCGTGCTCAGTCGGATCGATTCCGCACGCCTGCAGAAAGACCTGCTGAAATTCCGGGTCAGGAATCAGGCACGGATGTTTGTACTGTTCCAGACTACCACCGGAACGGCGAGTTCGACTGACATGCAGCTGATCCCATGCTTCGTCGGGAAGTACCTGAACCTTCAGCGGTCGCAGTCGAGCCGTCGCCCGCTTTTCCCGGTACTCTTCGTTCTGCTCAATCAGACATCGCTCCACCTGTTCGCCCAGTCTCAGCCAGTCGTCGTTGCTGGTCGATGCATTCAACGGCTTCACGAACAGGACATAGCCTGGCGGCGAATCCCACATCGGCGTCAAAGTGAAAAGTCGTGTATGGACGCCGGTCGAGGCTTCTGCATGACGCATACTCTCCACGATCTGTGACTCCGCCAGCTTCTCTCCCGTGATGCTCGAAATGTGTGCGCCTTTATGACGAAATTCAAGCAGCGGAGTTGATCCGTAGAATCCGACACATCGCACCACGTCACGGATGTTGTACCGATAGAGTCCGGAACTGGTTGTCAGCAGAATGAAGTACTCACGTCCTTCCAGCAGTTCATGAGCTTCAAGCACGGTCGGCTGAGTCGAGTCTGCTTCCTCCGCCGGAATAAACTCAAAGAAATGAGTCTCAACTTCCAGGACGCCGGCCGGTTGATTGTCTTCCAGCGGAAGGGTCATGCGTCCTTCACTGGCATGCAGGCCATGGTCGCGAACAGGAAGTCCATTGCAGAGTTCACGGAGTCGGCGAATGTAGGCGGCACAACTTCCACCGCACCAGACACCCAGGAGCTTCATCCATGGCCAGCAGGCGGTTGGCAGCAGTTTTCCATGTTGAGCCAGAATGTTCTCCAGCTCTTTTGCCCGGGAAGGATTCGGTCGCAGCACAGGAGTTTTCACAGGCGGCTGGTCCGCGGCAATCGTCGTCCAGCCGCCGTTGTGAATCTCACGAATCAGCAGTTCAGCATCAGCGGTTGCCTGCTCCATCATTTGCAGCAGCGTACTGGGATTGGCCGTAATCATCATGCCCACCATTGGATCCTGCAGAGCGAATCTTAGGATCATGTGTCGTTTGACGGCGGGGGTTTTCACATCCATCAGCGATGCCGGAATTGAGTACAGTGTCCGCACGATGGGATTCTGCATCGACACGACAAGTCCACTGATGTTGCCGCACGGAGTTCCATCGTCGCTGGTGAATCTCCTATGACTGCTGGCGACCTGGACAATATTCAGCTCAGGCAGATGATCGTGTTCCGAGTAAGCTCCAATTCCCCAGATCTGCCAGCCTCGTCGGTAGTCACTCAGAAACCGATCGGTGACGGGAATCAGTCGAGACTCCGCGGTTGTGCCACTGGTCATCGCAAACATCAACAGGCGATTATGCCGGCCCAGGAGCGCGTGATGTTCGCCTTTGGCAACTCGATCCACGTAGGGACGGACCAACTCATAGTCTGCTACCGGAACACGGTTTCGAAACTCGCTCAGACTCATCCCCGGATGCAGCCCGAAGTCGCGGCAAAACGCTGATCCGGAATTCAGTGAAAGAAGCTCCTGCAGAATTCGATGCTGAGCTTCCCGGCAGGATGTCCTGGCCGTTTTCAGAAACGCGTCTCGCGCAGAGCGAATGCGACGCCGCAATGGCGAACCGGCAAGTGAACGGAGCTTATAAGCCAACGGAATCGGTTTCATCGTGGCTACCAGCCTGCCGGCTTTCCGTGCTTGCGTGGATCACTTCCGCCCTGAAGTCCCTTGTCAGTTCGCGCTGTCCCCTGTGTTGCTGCAAGTGACGATGCAGACTCCACATGATGCCCAAATCCCGATAGCGCTGGCCCGACAGTGGCCTTGAGCTTTGGCTCGAGTAAAAGCACATTCGGCGACCACTGATGATGAAACCGAGGTGCACTCACGGCCTGTTGCGGATTCATGCCGAAGACAAGCTGGTTCAGGATATTCTGCAGAGTTGCCGTAATGATTCGAGGACCGCCGGACGCACCAGCAGAGATCATCGCCCGACCATCCTTCACGACAATCGTCGGGGTCATGCTGCTGAGCGGTCGCTTGCCTGGCTCAATGACGTTCGCTGCACTTTGAATTAGACCAAAGGCATTCGGCTTTCCCGGATCCGCAGCGAAATCGTCCATCTGATTGTTCAACACGATGCCATAGTCGGGCACCACCACAAAGCTGCCAAATGTCAGGTTAATTGTCTCCGTGCATGCCACACAGTTTCCGTCTTGGTCCATCACCGAAAAGTGACTTGTGCCGCCGTCGTCTTTCGAAAAGAAACGTCCGTATTCTTCCGGCTTCAGGGTCTTGTTTGACTGGACCTTCCCCGCAATCGCCTTCGCGTAGTCCGCACTGAGAAGCTTATCCACAGGAACGCGGACAAAGTCTGTGTCGCCCAGATACTCCGCACGGTCAGCGAATGAATGCTTCAGTACTTCAGTGACGATCTGCACATATTCGGGCGAATTCTGGCCAAGATCTTTGAGGCTCTTTTGATGAGTCGTCTCCCAGGCCTCAATGCTCTGCAGTGATTCCAGCAAAGCAATCCCGCCGCTGGACGGTGGTGGCATCGTGACGACAGTCATTCCATGAAACGGCGCGGTCAGAGCTGTTCGCTCGGTCGCGGTGTATCCCTTCAGGTCGTCGAGCGTCATCTTCCCGCGCTCATCCGCGAGTGTCCTCACAATCGCGCTGGCGACTTCCCCCTGATAGAACCCCTGGGGCCCGTGCTGAGCAATTGCCTCGAGAGTCTTCAGTTGAGGCGAATGAAATCGGTCTCCCTTTTTCCAGGGAACACCGTTGTTCAGGTAGCCCCGAAGAAGTTCTGCAAAACGAGTTTCATATCCCGGATGCTTCCGGAGCTTCTGCAGTGTCGATGCCTGAACTTCGATGTCGTGTTCATCAACAGGCACACCTTCTCGACAGTATTCGATCGCCGGCTGAAGCAGAGTCGCCAGCGGCAACGATCCATGTTTCTCTGCCGCGTAACACAACCCCGCGACAGTGCCAGGGATGCCGCTCGCCAGTCCGCCCCGAACGCTCAGTGGCTCCGCAGCCGCCTTGTCATTCTCACCACCGAACATCGAGGCATTCACACCCGCGGGGGCTCGTTCACGATAATCCAGAGCAAGGGACTTTCCCGACTTCGCATCCCAGATCACCATGAATCCGCCGCCACCAATCCCGCAGCTGGCTGGTCGGACGACGGACAACGCAAACGACGTCGCCACGGCAGCATCGACTACATTCCCGCCCTGTCGGAGCATCCTCGCGCCGGCTTCACTGGCGAGTTCATGATCCGCGGCAACAACACCGCGTGAAAACGTTGGTTCCTGCGAAAAGCTAACGTTCGCTGTTCCAGGACAAAGCGACAGGAGTAGACCACTGAAGGCCACAACCGTGACGAGCCTTACTGGATTCAACACGCGCAGGATTTCTCCAACACGAACACTCGTGCGCATTGCGACTCGTTCGAAGAACGACGTCCTGCTTTCAATATGAAGCGAATCTTGCATGGCGAGTGTTCTCTGTTTGAATCGACGAGAGCTGCCCGTTCAGTTTCGCGGGCCCCGTGACTGGACTGTCGCACGCCAACCGATGTTAGATGATTCCCAGCTCTTTGCCGACTTCCTGAAACGCACTTACAGCGCGTTCGAGTTGAGGGCGAGTATGAGCGGCGGACATCTGAGTTCGAATGCGGGCCTCGCCGCGAGGAACAACGGGGAACGAGAATCCAACGACGTAGATTCCTCGCTTCAACAGTGCGTCGGCCATTCGAGTTGCCAGTGCTGCATCGCCGATCATCACCGGGGCAATGGGGTGCGTTCCGGGGAGGACTCGGAAGCCAGCCGCTGTCATCTGTTCACGGAAGTATGTCGTATTCTCGACCAGCTGTTGTCGCAGTTGACCGGAACCACTCAGCAGATCCAGAGCCTTCACAGATGCAGCAGCGATAGGTGGTGCAAGAGTGTTGGAAAAGAGATACGGGCGCGATCGCTGACGAAGAAGATCAATCAATGGTTTTCTGCCACTTGTGTAACCGCCACTCGCACCGCCCAGCGCTTTTCCAAGCGTGCCGGTAATGATGTCGATCCGCTCTGACACACCGAAGTGCTCCGGCGTTCCTCGACCATTTGGCCCCGTGAACCCCACCGCGTGAGAATCATCGACCATGATCGCTGCGTCATACTTGTCCGCCAGAGCACAGATGTCTGGCAGATTCGCGAGATAGCCGTCCATCGAAAAAACACCATCGGTCGCAATCAATCGATGGCGGCATTCTTTTGCGGCCTTCAGCTGAGCTTCCAGGTCGGCCATGTCATTGTTGCGATAACGAAAACGCTGTGCTTTGCAGAGTCGCACGCCATCGATAATGCTCGCATGGTTCAGCTGGTCCGAGATGATCGCATCCTGCTCGCCAAGCAGTGTTTCGAAGAGTCCGCCGTTGGCATCAAAACACGAGCTGTAGAGAATCGTGTCATCCGTCCCGAGGAAGGAGCTAATGCGAGATTCCAGCGTTCGATGAATCGTCTGAGTCCCGCAGATGAACCGCACAGACGCCATTCCGTAGCCCCAGCGGTCCAATGCTTCGTGAGCTGCCTTGATGATCTCCGGGTGATCCGCCAGCCCCAGGTAGTTGTTCGCACAGAGGTTGATGACTTCGCTCTTGTCCGCAAGTCGAATGTCGGTGTCCTGAGGAGAATCAATCGTTCGCTCTGCTTTGAAAAGTCCCTGCGAGCGAATCGATTCCAGCTCGGCTGCTGCGTGTGCCATTAACCCGGTCATGAGGTCCAGTCCTGTCTGCGGAGCACGCGGCTCCATTTCAGAGTGTCTTCTTTTCTTGAATCTACAGAGTGCGATTCGAATCGGCAGAGCAACTTTGAGTGTGCCCGAATTCCTGACTGACACACTGGGAGCCTGTGGGATTTTGCTCTGAAAACTCAACGCCCCTGGCGACGGCGGAATGTACCACATTGCCTCTCCGCCATCACCTGACCTGCGAATCGAAAACTTCAAATGTCATTCCACACAAAACTGAGCCTCGCGGGCTGTTGACTTGCTGACACATCACAACCCGAAACGTCAGTGAGGGATCCAAAGCCACAGGCGTTCTCCGAAGAATCCCTCGCTGACGCAGCGGGTTGCGATGAACGAACGGCTGTGATTGAGCTGAGTCTCAGGGGCGATGTCGCTGGCTCGGCTGGCTTCCGGGAAAAACAGGAGGTCTGATGTTTTTTGGTGAGTGACAGATAGAATCCGCTGCCTGCTTCGGTTCACGAATCCCCTCCACAACCTCAACGGCTGCACTGAATAAACGACATGGCACCAAGAATCTCGGCATTTCCAAAGTGTTACCTGGACGACATCGCCGGCAAACGAACAATGACGGTGTTCGAGTGGATTGAGATGGCAAAACAGCTCGATGCCGATGGGCTCGAGATGTACGAAGGATTCTTCACAAGTCTGGATCCGGACTACCTGGACTCTGTGGGCAAAGCGATCTCCGATGCCGGCTTTCTCATGCCGATGTTGTGCTGTTCACCCGACTTTACAAACCCCGATGCAGATGCACGCAAGCGAGCTGTCGACCATGAAGCGGCGATGATCGCTGTGACTCATCGTCTTGGTGGTAAAGGAACCGTCTGCCGAGTACTGAGCGGCCAGCGTTATCCGAATGTCGCTCGCAAGCAGGGCATTGAATGGGTGGTCGAGTGCATCGAACAGGTGCTTCCTGTGGCTCGTGAATACGGAGTGATTCTGGGCCTGGAGAACCACTACAAAGATGGCTTCTGGACCTATCCGGAATTCGCTCAGAAGCAGGATGTGTTCCTTGAGCTTCTGGCGGCGATTGATGAGCGTGAATACTTCGGCGTGCAGTACGATCCATCCAACGCGATCGTCGCAGGTGATGATCCCGTGGAGCTGCTGCGGCACGTCGCAGATCGAGTCGTCAGTATGCACGCGAGTGATCGTTACCTTGCGGAAGGAGCGACTCTTCAGGACCTGATGCAGAGCGACGGCACGATTGGCTATTCCGCAAATCTGCGACACGGCGTGACCGGCAAAGGGCTGAATGATTACGACGCGATCTTCGGAATTCTGGCTCAGCAGAAATACGACGGCTGGATCAGCATTGAAGACGGAATGAATGGCATGGGCGAGATGGCCGAATCCCTTGCGTTCCTGCGAATGATGGTCGCGAAATATTTTGGCGGAGCGAAGTCATGAGGCGAGTTCGAACAGCAATCATCGGATGCGGAAAGATCGGCCACACGCATGCACTCGCGCTGAGCACAATGCCGGAATCGGAATTGGTCGCGGTGTGCGACAACCAGCTCGATCGTGCTCAGGCTTTTGCTGCCCAGTACGGCGGTGCGAAAGCGTTTGATTCCGTCGCGGAGATGCTTCGAGTCGCCAACGTCGAAGCCGTGACGATCTGCACGCCTCACCCGCTGCATGAAGAGCCGTGTGTCCTGGCGTCTCAGGCGGGTGCTCATTCGCTGATTGAGAAACCAATGGCCTCGTCGCTTGAAGCGTGTGATCGCATGCTCGAAGCGGCCGCGAAGCACGGAACAAAGCTGGGAATTGTCAGCCAGCGACGACTCTTCGAACCCGTTCAGCGGATGAAGGCAGCCATCGACGCGGGCAAGATTGGCAAGCCGATTCTTGGCACGTTCTCGATGTTCAGCTGGCGCGATCAGGCGTACTACCAGTCGGATCCGTGGCGAGGAAAATGGGCGACCGAAGGCGGTGGAGTGCTCGTGAATCAGTCGCCTCATCAGTTGGACATGCTGCAGTGGCTCATGGGCGAAATTGATGAGATCTCTGGGTACTGGGCCAACCTGAATCATCCGTACGTTGAAGTGGAAGATACTGCGGTTGCGATGATCCGCTTCAAGTCGGGCGGCCTTGGAAACGTCATCACCAGCCTGTCGCAGAAACCGGGGATCTACACCAAGGTACATGTTCACGGAAGCAACGGTGCATCGGTCGGTGTCCAGACCGACACAGGAGCTACCTTTGTCGCTGGCATGAGCGGAATTTCCGCACCGCCACTCAATGACATCTGGACAATCCCGGGCGAAGAGAATGCACTGGCGGAATTCGAAGCCGCTGACCGCCAAAGGTTCTCACAGATCGACGCGACAACCTACTACCATCGGCTGCAGATTCAGGACTTCCTGAAGGCAATCATCGATGACCGACCGCCCATGGTCACCGGTCAGGAAGGACGCATTGTGGTGGAGATGTTCACCGCGATTTATCGGTCGAATGAACTGAAACGGCCCGTGCGGTTTCCGCTGTAAGCAAAGTGTAGAGCGGTTGTCCTCAACCGCTTACTGCAACAAAGCGTAGAGCGGTTGTCCTCAACCGCTTCGCAATCAACCACCATTGAACCTGGGCGGATCAGTAACAACACGCCCATTCCTTTCGAATCGATCACCGCTTTACACGCCAGATAGTCAGCGATTAAGGACAATCGCTCTACAATCAACCACCATTGAACCGGGGCGGATTAGTAACAACACGCCCCTTCTTTTCGAATCGGTCGGCGCGTCACATCCCAGATAGTCAGCGATTGAGGACAATCGCTCTACAATCAACCACCATTGAACCGGGGCGGATTAGTAACAATACGCCCATTCCTTTCGAATCGATCACCGCTTCACATCCCAGACAGTCAGCGATTGAGGACAATCGCTCTACAATCAACCACCATTGAACCGGGGCGGATTAGTAACAATACGCCCATTCCTTTCGAATCGATCACCACTTCACACACCAGACAGTCAGCGATTGAGGACAATCGCTCTACAATCATTCCCCAGACGCCTTTCCGGACAACGCGACCAGCAACGGGCAGGAATCTTCCGGATATTCACCTCGGCGATATCGTTCGAGCAACTCCCGCGACCTCTGAGCGAGCATGCGTCGAACTTCGCGGCGGTTCCCGCGAACTCGCGCGATCTTCATCGAATCGTAAGCCGTGGTCTGGTGTCGCATCCACGCAATCACGGCGGATTCCGCTCGCTGCTCAATTGGGATTCTCTGAGTCCGTGCCACGGTGCCGCTCCCGACCGGAGTTGCATGGTCGGAAATCGCTTTGGCAAGTTTCTGAGCCAGCTCACCGTGCCGAGGATGGAATTTCAGGAAATCAAAAACGGCCTGCGTGAAGTCTTCCACATACTCCGTCTGAAGCTTCTCCCGGCGTTTCGCGGCGGCTTCCTTCTTCTTCGCAAAGCCCGGTGCCGCACGTTCCACTTCCAGCTCCGCACGGATCCGCTCAATGGTCTCGCCAGGCGCCCAGAGACCTCGTGTGAAGGTCTTGCGTCCCTTCTTCTCTTCGATGATCCAGTGCTGGCCCGCCGCCTTGACTCGACGAGTCAGCGCGGCATCGCCGGGGATGAGGAACGACCAGGAATCGGGGATCGTCAGGACCTTTCCGTCGGCAGCGATGACAGTGCCTTCGATCTTACCGCGTGAAAATGTGTTGCTGCTCAAAACGAAGATTCCTTTCGCGTCCCTGATCAAAGACTGAATTCGAAGCAACTCAGTTCTGCGAGATGTGTGTTCCGGTACTGCGGGTTCGACGAACAAACAACAGAACGCCAAGCAGAACAATCGTGACCACAATTCCAACCGGTCGAGTGACGCCGGATTCAAAGATCACAGCCCCATTGAATGCAATGAAGAAGAGGTAGCAATGCAAGCCAACCTGAATCCATCTTGACCGTGCTTCATAGGTTCGCGGTGATACCCAATACCAAACAACATCCAGCATCCAGAGCAGCATGAACAGGTAGCTGAAGTAAAGACCTTCCCCAAACGCCCAGCCCATGAGGGCTTTCGTCTGTTCTGCCGTACTGCGGATCGCTGCGGTATTGCTCCAGTGATGTTCGTACTGAAAGGCGGCAGCCACATGAGCCACAAACGCAACACATCCAGCGGTCCAAAGCCCTCGTATCAGATGCCGCCAGCGAGGACTGCCAAAACCCATCAACAGCAACAAGAGGGTCAGGGCATAGCAGATCAGTGCTGCCCGGATGCTTGTGTGAATGATGAAAGTTCCGTGATTCATAACTCGATCTAATCGAGGCTCAGTCAGCAGTCTCTTCGAAGGAGACGTTGTACCCCATTTAGAAGAACAGTCACGCTCAGGCGAGCGTGACTGTTGGAGTTTACAACTGTCTCTTGTTGCCAGTTCGCCGCTACCCGACCATCATCATTCCCGCACAAGCGGAAATCCACGACCAGCAGGGTTCAAAAAACTGGCTTCCCGCCTGCGCGGGAATGACGGCATTGCGATCCTCTGCTTCTTCAACTGACTGTTAGGCGTTTGCCGAAGCGGTCGCACCGCTCGCTGGTGCACGCCGATCAGAATCCGCTTTGTTCAGTGCTTTCAAGTAAGCGTGCGCTGCCGCATCAATGATGTCCGTGCTGACCGCTTTGCCCTGATAGTGGCGACCATTTACGTTGATCGTCACTCGCACTTCACCCTGAGCATCCTTGCCCTCTGAGACGCTTCGAACGTCAAACTCTTCAAGCCGAGCCGAAAGCTCCATAATGCGTTCCATCGCCTTGAACACGGCATCAATCGGGCCATCGCCAGTCGCCGCATCACACATGATCGGCTGATCTTCACACTGCAGCTCGATCGTTGCCGTGGGAATCGTGGATGTTCCGGCCGAGGTGTGGAAGCTGATCATCTTCCAGCGATCCGCCGCTTCATCCATTCGGTTCTCAATCAGAGCCACGATGTCCGAGTCGTAGACTTCCTTCTTCTTGTCAGCAAGTGCGATGAAGTCGTCAAACGCCTTCTGCAGTCCGGCATCATCCAGCGAAAAACCAAGCTGCACGACTCGATCACGAAACGCATGGCGACCGCTGTGCTTGCCAAGAACCAGATTCTGCCCGGCATAGCCAACGTCTTCGGGACGCATGATCTCGTACGTGGAGCGTTCCTGCAGGACACCGTGCTGGTGAATGCCCGCCTCATGAGCAAACGCGTTCTGGCCCACGATCGCCTTGTTACGCTGTACCTTCATGCCGGTGATGGAAGACACCAGGTGACTGGTTGGATACAGCTTCTGCGTGTTGATCTTCGTGTGAACCTTGTAGTAGTCCGCGCGAGTTCGAATGGCCATGACGATTTCTTCGAGAGCCGCGTTACCAGCTCGCTCACCCAAACCGTTGATCGTACATTCGACCTGTCGAGCACCCGCTTCGACCGCAGACAGACTATTTGCGACCGCAAGTCCCAGGTCATCGTGACAATGAGCACTGATGATGGCCTTCGAAATGTTCGGGACGTTTTGCTTCAGGTAAGAGATCACTTTGAAATAGTGACTCGGCGTTGCATACCCCACCGTGTCAGGAATATTCACCGTCGTTGCCCCCGCATCGATCGTCTTTTCCACGACTTCACACAGGAAATCCAGCTCGGTTCGCACGGCGTCTTCCGGTGAAAACTCAATGTCGTCGCAGAACTCTTTCGCGAGCTTCACCGAACTAATGGCACGTTCGATGATCTGCGACTTGTCCATCTTCAGTTTGAATTCCCGATGGATGGCGCTGGTGGCAAGGAACACATGAATCCGCCGTTTGGCCGCCGCCGCCAGAGCACCCTTTGCTTTGGCAATATCATCTTCACGACTGCGAGCCAGTGCGCAGATGGTGGTTCGATCACCAAACTTTGCCGCGATCTGTGAAACTGCGTCGAAGTCGCCGGGAGAAGCAATTGGGAAACCCGCTTCGATGACGTCGACCCCCAGCTCCACCAGAGCCCTCGCCACTTCCAGTTTTTCGCGGGTGTTCATGCTGCAGCCGGGGGACTGCTCACCGTCGCGAAGCGTCGTGTCGAAGATCACAATCTGGTCGCCAGTCATTGGTCAGACTCCATGGTCAGGACAAATTCAGTAGGGTCAGAACGAATTCAATTCACAGGAACTTGGGAAACACCGGGACAACAAAAAACCCTGAGGGGTATCCTCAGGGTTTGGTTTGGAAATCTATAGGCAAACCTGAGGCGGGCTTCACGAAGGAAGTAGCAGAAGGCTCAGGTTCAGCAGCAAAGATGACATCGGGATCGATTCAAAAAACGTACGTGCAGCGGACGACAGCCGACGACACAGATCATTCACAACTGGTTCGGCAACGTATCCAGAGATCGCTATTCCGTCAATCACCTCATCTGGAAAACCAATAACGGAATCACAACTTCTGTTCGACAAAGCAAAAAGGCCGGAATCGACTGAAAAGACATTTCACCTTTCCAGACGACTCAGGCCTTGAATCAGGACCATGAGACAGTTTGATACGACAGGGTCGCGGTTCAGGTTTGCTCCGAACCAACAGCTTCCGGGGCGAGCTGACTGAGCGAGTCTTCTGCCACTTCCATTCGCAGCACGCGAACCGAATTCGGTGCTTCGATAGAAAGGCGAACCCGGCCGCCACGCACCTGAGTCACAGTGACTCGAATGTCGCCAGAGATCTGAATCGACTCCCCGATTTTTCGGCTAAGAACCAACATGTCCAAACTCCTTTTCGAATGAATGGAAGTCCACTTCAACGGTCATTCCATTCCTGTGTGGGATGCGTGTTTGACGCTGTGACCGTTGCCGCTGTTCGCCAAATAACTGCAATTGTCGTGCGAAAACCGGCAAATTCTGCAAAATCGATACTTCTACGAATCAAAGAGACGGCAGGATCAGCGATTTTCCTGTCGAATTCGCACTTCTTTGAAACTTTTTACAAGTTGGCTTCCACCCAGAGTCAGCAGATGTTCAGGCCAGCGATTTGCCACTGCGGATGAAAATCATCCATGGCGCGGCATTATGAAACAGGATGGCAACAGCTGCCAAAACGACCGACGGTGAGTCCTGTCAGGTTGGCTCCACTTTTCTCGATTTTCCGTAAGGCTATTACCTGCAATTGTTTACGGCTACGCATTCGGCCCCGGCACAACGTTTGCATCCCGCGGTTGCCATTCGAATTTTTCTGCCAGTCTGGTGAGGCCTTCACATTGGGTCTGTGCCAGTTGATGTAGAAGCCTGTTTGGTAACAGCGTAGAAAACTTGAGGAGAAGCCGTGGCTAAGTTACTGACGTTCGACGAAGAGGCCCGCAAGAGCCTGCTGTCCGGCGTTTCAAAGCTGTCAAAGGCGGTTGCCAGCACCCTGGGCCCTCGTGGTCGCAATGCGGTTCTGGATAAGGGCTGGGGAGCCCCGAAGGTGACCAAAGACGGTGTGACCGTCGCTGAAGACATCGATCTGGAAGATCCCTACGAAAACGTCGCAGTGCAGCTCGTGAAGGAAGCTGCATCAAAGACGAACGACGTCGCTGGTGACGGCACAACGACCGCAACCGTTCTTGCTGAAGCAATGTACCGAGCTGGTTTGAAGTTTATTGCCGCTGGTGCTGACGCGATGGCAATGAGCCGCGGTGCCCAGAAGGCTGTGAACGCCGTCATCGAAGCTCTTCAGAAGATGGCCAAACCGGTTAAGGCAAGCGACAAGGAATCTATCGCACGAGTTGCGACGATTGCTGGAAACAACAATCCGGACATCGGCGAGATCCTGGCTGACGCACTTCTGAAGGTCGGTAAGGATGGCGTGATCACGGTCGAAGAAGGCCGACACGTCAACACCGAAGTTGACCTTGTGGAAGGCATGCAGTTTGACCGTGGCTACCTGTCTCCTCACTTCATCACTGACGAAGATGAGCAGGAAGTTGTTCTGGAAAACTGCCGCATCCTGATTCATGAAGAGAAGATTTCCAGTGCGAAGCCGCTGGTTCCTCTTCTCGAAGCAATCTCCAAGAACAATGTTCCTCTGCTGATCATCGCAGAAGACATTGAAGGCGAAGCTCTCGCGACTCTTGTGGTCAACAAGATGCGAGGCATCGTGAAGGTTGCTGCCGTGAAGGCTCCAGGCTACGGCGACCGACGCAAGGCGATGATGGAAGACATTGCGGTTCTGACAGCCGGCAAGGCGTTCTTCAAAGATCTGGGCATCAAGCTGGAGAACATTCAGCTGTCAGATCTTGGCAAGGCAAAGCGCGTTCGAATTGACGCGAATAAGACCGTCATTGTTGAAGGTGCTGGCAAGAAGAGCGATATCGCTGGCCGTGCCGAGCAGATTCGTCGCGAGATTGATGCAACCGACAGCGATTACGATCGTGAAAAGCTGCAGGAACGTCTGGCGAAGCTGGCCGGTGGCGTTGCTCAGATCAGCGTTGGTGCTGCAACCGAAACGGAAATGAAGGAACGCAAGGACCTGATCGATGACGCTCTGGCTGCAACTCGTGCGGCAATTGAAGAAGGCATCGTTCCAGGTGGCGGCGTTGCTTTGCTTCGTTGTGCCGGGGCTCTGGATGAGCTGAATCTGAAGGGCGACGAAGAGTACGGTGTCGAACTGGTTCGCGGCGTTCTTGAAATGCCACTTCGCATGATTGCTTCTAACGCGGGTCTTGACGGAGCCGTTGTTGCAAATCGTGTGAAGAAGGAAAAGAAGGCCAGCTACGGCTACGACGCTTTGAACGACAAGTATGGCGACATGCTGCAGTTCGGCGTGATCGACCCAACCAAGGTTCTTCGAACCGCTTTGCAGAACGCAACCAG
>JAEUII010000138.1 GCA_016795145.1 Planctomycetaceae bacterium | reverse complement strand
GCGCTGGCTCGATACAACGTAGACGGCACTCTGGATCTGTCGTTCGACAACGACGGGAAGCTCACCACTGACTTTGGAGGATCATATGACTACGCCAACAGCGTGGCGATCGACAGTCTGGGACGAATTGTCGTCGCGGGGCAGAGCTACAATGTCACCGCCAGTGGTACCGGTTACGATTTCGGGCTGGCTCGATACAACGTAGACGGCACTCTGGATCTGTCGTTCGACAACGACGGGAAGCTCACCACTGACTTCGGAAGATCAGATGACATCGCCAACAGCGTGGCGATCGATAGTCTAGGACGAATTGTCGTCGCGGGACGGAGTAATACCGACTTCGCGCTGGCTCGATACAACCTGGATGGCACTCTGGATCCGATGTTTGATCACGACGGGACGCTCACGATTGACATTGGATTCAACAACGATGCTGCCAACAGCGTGGCGATCGATCGTGAAGGAAGAATCGTTGTGGCCGGGAAGAGTAACGACGACTTCGCCCTCGCGCGAATTGACAACACTGCGACAACACCACTTCAAACCGTGTCCGGTCTGCGTGCTACATTCGCGAATCGTGGAGTCGGTGCCGGCAGTCTTGTGAGGGGCCCTCAAGATGTGTTTCAGGGCGTGAATCGACTGCAGGTTGCGGGCTCGGTCTTTGCCCCGGTGGGGGGAAGTTCGCCAGACGATTCTGGGCAGACTCTGGTGACGAGTTCTGCGGTCATGGATGGTCTGACGGTGCATCGTGATGTTACGGTCCCGAACACCGGGACGGTGGATTTTGTTCGGACGCTGGATGTCTTTGCAAATCCATCGGCCAATCCAATCACGACTACCGTTCGTATGACTGGTAACCTGGGCTCTGATGCGGCTACGACGGTCTTCATGACTTCCGACGGTGATACCATCGTCGAGCCAACTGACCTGTGGTTCGGGACGGATGACGGCGACGGATCCGGTACTCCCGCTGTGATTCACTTCCTGCATGGTCCTGGCGGACTGCAACCAACCAGCGTCAATGTCATCGAAGACAATGTCGAATGGACGTATGACTTGACGGTTCCCGCAGGTCAGACGAGCCGACTGGCGACGTTCACAGTCCTGGGCACGACCCGGGCTCAGGCCATTGCCGCCGCTAATGTTCTGGTCGCTTCAACTGGTTTCGGTGGTCAGGCGGCCGCGTTTCTGGATGCGGGCGAACTCACGTCAATCTCCAACTTTGGATTTAACACGGCTCCGACAGATTTGACGCTCTCCAGTTCAACTGTGGCAGAGAACGGTGGTGCGAATGCTCTGGTCGGGATACTTAGCACGACGGATCCGGATGCGGGTGATACTTTCACCTACAGCCTCGTGACCGGGACCGGCAGTACCGACAATGCGGCGTTCCGCATTAATGGCAATCGTCTGGAAGCTCTGGCCAGCTTCAACTTCGAAGCTCGCTCAAGCTACTCGGTCCGCATTCGCACAACCGATGCTGGCGGTCTGTCATTCGACAAGCAGTTCACCATCAGCGTCACGGATGTGAATGAGACCCCAACGGACATCAGTCTGTCCCACAACAGCCTGGCCGAGAATGCCGGTGCGAATGCAGTCATCGGTACTCTGTCGGGCACCGATCCTGATACCGGTGACACGCTGACATTCAGCCTGGCGGCCGGTCTTGGCGACAACGCCGCGTTCAACGTCAGTGGGACGTCGCTGCGAGCGAACGCGAGCTTTGACTTCGAAATGAAGAACAGTTACTCCGTGACCGTTCGAGTGACCGATGCGGGCGGTCTGTCGTTCGATAAGCAGTTCACGATTAGTGTCACGGACGTGAATGAAAATCCAACGGCCATCAGCCTGTCGAATGCCTTGGTGAAGGAGAATCTGCCGGCCGGGACAACTGTGGGGACTCTGTCGGCCAGTGATCCGGATGCCGGTGAAACGATTTCCTACAGTCTGGTGTCGGGCACTGGCAGTACGGACAACGGCAGCTTCACGATTTCGGGCAGCACCCTGAAGACGGCGGCGACGTTCAACTACGAACTGAAGAACTCGTATTCCATCCGAGTGCGAGCGACGGACCATGCCGGGCTGACGGTCGATCAGGTCTTCACGATCTCCGTGCAGGACGTGACCGAACTGGGCGGGATCGACGTGCAGCTCGGTCAGACTCAGCGTTCGTACGTGAGATATCTGGATGTGCTGTTTGATCGTCCGGACGACATTATGAGCATGGTGAACAGCGGACGTTTCCAGCTGACGAAGAAAGATCTGAACGGTCAGATTCCTCAGAACGTTCCGCTGACAGCGTCGATGTTCAGCCTGGTAGGCAGTCGAGCTCGGGTGGACTTTGGCAGCAATGGCCTGGGCGGTAACCGAAACACGACCGCCGGTGACGGCTACTATCAATTGGGCATCGACATGGAC
>JAEUII010000137.1 GCA_016795145.1 Planctomycetaceae bacterium | reverse complement strand
AGAGCAGCACCTACTGAAACGACTGAGGACAGTCGTTCTACAATGGTATCAGCGAATCTTGGCGTCCGGCAGTTCGGATTTCACGCCTTCGTCTAGTGGCATTTTGTCGGTTTCGGGGGGCAGGCCGACTTCGTTCATGACACGGGCGAGTTCCTGCTGCATCGTCTTCACGACGTCGGCATACTTTGGATTGTCGATCAGGTTGTGGCGTTCTTCCGGATCGAATTCGATGTTGTACAGCTCGGCTTTGTGGCGGTCTGGACTTCCGTCGCCGTGCGGGGAGTGGCTGTATTTCCAGGTGTCGCCTCGCACGCAGCGAACGTTGGGTGTGTACGGAAACTGCTTCTCGTAGTTGTAGTGATACAGAAACGACTTGCGCCAGCTTGGATCGCCCTCGCGAACCAGTGATACCCACGATCGGCCGTGGATCTTGTCGAGAGCCGGGGCGTTACAGAGTTCCAGCAGGCTCGGTGCGACGTCGACAGTCAGCACCTGCTGATCGATCACTTTGGGTGAATCCACAGGCGTGAGTTTCGGAAATCGAACGACCTGGACAATTCGCATGCTCGGTTCATGCGCCGTGCGTTTGTCGACCATGCCATGTTCGCCATTCAGCAGCCCGTTGTCGCTCATGAAAACGATGATCGTATTGTCCAGCTCTCCTCGCTGCTTCAACAACTCATACAGTCGCCCGACGCTGTCATCGACGGACAGCAGTGTTCCCCAATAGGCACGAGTCATCGCTTCGAAGTCTTTGACGGCTTCGGGTGAATCGTCCGGGAACTTCTTTCGCCATTCGAACAGCGGGCCGTAAATTCCGTGCCAGGTGTTCAATCGCTGTCGGATCCAGTCCGGCTTGTCATCCAGCATGAAGGCCGATTCAGGGTAGGGCACTCGGACGCTGTCGAACACCTTCGCATACTTCTCTTCCGGGAAGTAAAAACTGTGCGGCGCTTTGTGGCCGATCATCAGGCACCAGGGCTTGCCGGAGTGATCCTTCTTCAACCAGTCTTCTGCCATGTCGGTGACGACGTGCGTGTAGTAACCCGGAACCACTTTGCGTTCTTTGCCGTGAAAGTTGAACTCGGTGTCGAAGTATTTGCCCTGACCTTTGTGAGTCACGAACCAGTCAAAGCCCGGACGAGGCTCATCGTTGTTCTCGCCCATGTGCCACTTGCCGATGTACGCGGTCTCATATCCCGAGGCCTGCAGGACCATCGGGAAGCTCTTGAAGCCTGCAGGATATTCCGTGAAGTTGTTCACGACGCCGTGAGCATGCGCATAGAGGCCGCTCAGGATGCTGGCTCGACTGGGCGAGCACAGTGCGGTGGTGCAGAAGGAATTTCGGAAGTACACGCCTTCCTGTCCCAGACGATCGATGTTCGGCGTCTTGAGATACTTATTCCCCGCCAGGCCCAGCGCATCCCAGCGTTGATCGTCGGTCAGAATGAACAGCACGTTGGGCCGCTTCGTGTCATCGGCCTGCAACGGTCGGGCGGTGAGAAGACACTGCAGACAGAGCAGAATCGCGATGAACGATTTGACAGCTTCAGTCGAAGACAGATTGCACAAGACCGCAAACGGTGCGAGTTGCGTGGGGCGACAGTTCATGAGTGGGCTCACTTGCGAAGTTCGCTGACAAACACGTCCGGTCGACAGGGTGTCGCATTCGTTTGTCAGCGAGAAGGCAGGAGCCGAAATGGTATGGAGGCTGAGAGGAATTACAAATGGATGGCGCGGAGGTGGGGTTCCCGCGGCGGAGCCACGGGGCACATTGGTGTGTTTTCGGCCCAAGGGGCCATCAACATATCAGCCCGGCGCAACGCCCTGGGGTCTGCTTGTCGTTTCCTGGGGCGATGCCGTGGGGTTCCCGCGGCGGAGCCACGGGGCACATTGTCAGTTCTTCGTGACCGTCTCATCCAGGTTCAGCAGAACGCGAGCCAGCAGTGTCCATGCGGCGGCGTCCTGTGGTGTTGTGTTAGGTGGAAGTTCTGGCAGTTTTGCTGGATCGCCAGTGGTGACTTCGCGAGCATTCAGCCAGCCGTCGGCAATGCGCTGACGACGTGACCTCAGGGCGGCAAGCACTTCCTTCAGTTCCGATTCCGTTGGCTGACGAGACGTGCAGAGCAGGAACCCGTAGGCGGCTCGCGAGGCATCATCGGTGCCACCTTCACGCAGGATTCTCATCCCGAGTCCTCGAGCGGCTTCCACAAAGATCGTCTCATTCAGCCCCGTCAGTGCGGCCAAAGGCGTGTTGGACCGGACGCGACGAGCACACGCGGCGTCACCATTTGGTGCGTCGAGCGTTGTCAGCACCGGATCAGGCATCGAGCGTTTTCGGAAGACGTACACCGCTCGACGGTAGCGATCTTCGCCAGTTGCTGGTGTCCAATAGCCTGGGTACACATAGTTGTAATCGAGAACATTCTGCGGCACCGGCGGAATGACGCTCGGGCCACCGCGTTTAGAACTCAACATGCCGGCAACGGACAAAGCGATGTCACGGACAATTTCCGCATCCGCTCGAAAACGAGGACCACGCGCCAGCAGGACGTTGCGAGGATCACGCTCCAGCAGTTCGGGGGTCACGGACGAGGATTGCTGATAAGTTCGACTTCTAAGGATGGTTCTCAGCAGATCCTTACGGCTCCAGCCTCGATCCATGAACTCCGCGGCAAGCCAATCCAGGATCTCCCGATATTCCGGCACCGCGCTACGAGTCCCGAAGTCTTCGGGAGTTTCGACCAGACCCGTTCCGAACACTGCCTGCCAGGTCTGATTCACCGCGACTCGCGCGGTCAGCGGCGCTTTCGGATCGGTCAGCCACATCGCAAACCCGAGCCGGTTCTTCGGCGCGTTTTCGGGAAGCGGATTGAACGCAGCGGGAACATGAGGCTCCACGGGGCGAGTCGGCTGATCCCAGTTGCCTCGGTCCAGAACAGACGTCGCGCGATGATTTGAGGGCTCACGAGCCGCCATGTGCAGGACGGTCGTCGGAGCCTGAGGCATTGACTTCCACAGACCATCAATCTCATCGCTGACAGCCTTCAGTTCCGGCACCGACTTTCGCCACGCAGAGAACAGGGCAGTGCTCTGTTCCGCAGAACGATCGGCCGCTGGAGTTCTCATGGCAAGTACTGCACCGTGATCAACCGCAGGAGCCGCCTGTGTTGCATCATGAGTCAGGCTGAAACGAGCACATCCAGGCATGTCGCCCATGCGCCAGGCGATCTTGATCTGAGTCCCTTCAGGATAGTTCAGCGGAGTTTCAAACTGCATGACTGCAACAGATGGCTGATTGCGAAGGCCTTGGCCACGATCGGCTTTCCAAGATGTCGAATCGTTGCCATCAATCAGCAGCGACACAGGTCCTGTGACCGTCTTGCCATCACCGGATTTTGCTTCCGCTTCGGAGAAATCTGCTGTCGCGTTGACGAGTTTCACTTTGTCCCAGTTCGCACTGTCAGGCTTCTTCACCAGAACTTCCAGTTCGTGTACGATCCAGGTCCCGCTTCGACTGCGGCCCGGACCGTTTTGTGGCAGGTCACGGTGGTTCAGGATTTCGAACTGAAGCCCTGTGATGCCGTCCAGTTTTGGAGCAGCGATCATGAAGACGTCACCGCTGGAATGTCCCTTCATCAGCAGCGACTTGTCGGCTTCCTGCGTCGGGTGATTCAAGCCGCTGATGCTGCCCATTTCGATGGCGTCAAGCGGCGTCCACGCGGCAGTCTTCGCAAGAGTCGCGGTCGAGAATGCTTCGATATCAGCAGCCCAGGAAGGACGTTCCGTTCGAATGCGTTCTTCGAGTGCTGCCACTTTTTGTCGGATGTCACGAACCTGCTGTTCCTGCTCCGGCGTGTAAACCCACGACTGCGCTTCATATGTGTCGTTCAGAAACGCAAACATGCCGTAGTATTCATCGTGCGTCAGTGGATCGAATTTGTGCGAGTGGCATTGAGCACACTGAGTGGTCAGCCCCATCACCGCTTTTCCAAGACAGTCCATGCGGTCAAACATTTCGACCATTCGGAACTGTTCAGGGACGATGGCCCCTTCTTCATTGATCATGCTGTTGCGAAGAAAGCCTGTCGCAATCATCTGCTTCTGAGTCGCATTGGGCAGCAGATCACCGGCGATCTGTTCGATCAGAAACTGGTTGTACGGCATGTCCTGGTTGTAAGCTTCGATGACCCAGTCGCGCCAGATCCACTGCTCACGCTGAAGATCTTTTTCGTAGCCGTTGGTGTCGGAATACCGAGCCAGGTCGAGCCACAGGCGCGCCCATTTCTCGCCGTAGCGTTCGTCCTTCAGGAGCTTTTCAATCGTGGCATCCACGCCGTCCTGTTGAAAATCGTGCAGCTGCTGAGGCGTCGGCGGAACTCCGATGAGATCCAGGAACAGTCGGCGACAGAGGATCTCCGGTGAGGCAGGCGGGGAGAACTTCAAACCTTCTTTTTGTAGCCTCGCGGCAACGAACGCGTCGATCGGATTCTGCTCGCGAACTGAAGGAACGGACGGCCTGACCGGTGCCGCGAACGCCCAGTGTGCTTCATACTTCGCACCTTCCTGAATCCACTGACGCAGGATCGTGATCTCTGCTTCGGTCGGGCGTTTCTCCTGCGACGGTGGAGGCATTACGACGTCCGCATCGTGGCTGAGCATTCTCGCCAGGAGTTCGCTCTTGTCGGGCTGGCCTGGGACAATGGCCGCCGAACCCGATTCGCCGCCTTTGAACGCCGCCGCCTGGTCATCCAGACGCAATCCGCCTTTGCGTTCCTTCTCGTCAACACCGTGGCAGTGCCAGCAGTGTTCTGCCAGGACCGGACGAACCTGCTTCTGGTAATCGATCTCGGCGGCGTTTGAATATTCTGGTGCGATGAACTTCGCCGCAGAGACAACAACCAGAGCGAACAGCATTCGAGCAGACGACATCACAATCGTTCTCCCATCTCCCAAAGTGGCCATCACTCACTGAGTGATGAACCGCGATTGCGGTAGGTCCTGCCTGCCGGGCAGGACTTCGCAGCTTGCTGCGACTTTGCTGCGCGTAATCGTTTGATAAAGCTGGTAATCCTCAGCGAAGTGCACACGAGGTTCGCCTTCCGGCGAAAGTCCTTTCCGGCAGAAAGGACCTACATTGACAGCATCTGCAGCTTCGCCCCGTCAAGGGACTTCCACTTTTTAGAACAGCACTGGCTTGCCAAGCTTTCGACGAACGACGGTGGCCTGGCCCAGATGCATCATGATGTGATCCGTCAGCATCCCGAAGATTGAGCCGAGCGTTGGGAAGAAGGCCGCGAGTCCGCCGATGGTTGGCTTGTCCAGATCGGCTTCGGTCAGTTTGGAAAGAGCAGCAATCGAGGCTTCTCGCATCTGTCCCAGCAGAGTCAGGTACTGCTCCTTCGTGCAGAACTTGGCAGGATCGTTAGAAGCAGCGGCTTCCTTTCCATGAGCTTCCGCAAATCCGGCTGGCAGTTCAGGCATCGAAGCCGTCGGCAGCTGTTCAAGAACGATGTTGCGTTCGGCAAGAATCAGGTGGCCAAGCTGCCAGGCAAAGTGGTTTGCATCAGGGACTGGTCGAACAAGCAGGTCGGCATCGGACAAATCGGCAACGATCATTCCGATCATGTTGCGTGATGAGGCCAGAGATCCCTTCAGCAGTTCAATCGCGTTCATGGGGCACCGTTTTCGTTTGGGGGAAGTTGGATATCGATCGAGAGTAATGGAGAAAGACTCGTGCTTTCGGTCCAGTATAGGCGTCGGAAGCAGCCGACGTCAGTGTGCGGCGGCCTGTGATTGGGCACTACAGCTTTTGGTGCAAATTGTCCTGTCAGATTCGTTGGAAAATGCGGTTTCGGGGTTCGTGGCGAACCACTGAGATGTTGCTTAGAATTTCGGCAGAGTCGAGTGTTTTTGCGGGGCGCATCTGGCCGATGTTTCCCGCAGAGTGTGGCGACTTCAGAAACATCTGTTCATGAGACCGTACGTTCTCGATTTCGAGCGTACTCGAGGATGATGAGCCATGGCCAATCGTGAATTTTCGGCGTATCAGCAGAAGGTCATTCAGCGCTATTACGACAACCGTGAACAGATTGATGAACAGCGATTGGCAGAACTCGTGACCAATCTTTACCTCGCGCCTCCGAAAAAGCAGGCCAAGATGTGGGAACAGGCTGAAGAACTCATGACCCGCATGAAGATTCCGCCCACGCGCATCGAGCATGTGATGCAGTCCAAAGACCCAGCCGTGCTGGCGAAGGTGGTTGAAGAAGTCCAAAAGGGCATCATGAAACGTGTGAAGTAACTACTGCAATTCCTGACCTGTGCTTCATGCAGAAACGACACGATGCGGTTGCAGCTTTTTCAAACGCGTGGAACGAAGTTCACGTAGCCATCTGTTGAGTCAAAGCGGCAGATCCGGTTGGTAGAAGCCTCCGTGTCGTCAGATCGATGCCAGCTGTGTCCTGATTTGGGCGCGGAATCAGAAATGGGGTCGAGTGAGGCGGCAGGGGTTGCCGGTACCGGAAAGTCGCAGAAATCCGTTCGGGCAAGGACTTACGTCAAGTTCGAAGATTCCGGCGTGAAACGCCCATCTTTCGGCACGAAGGATGCCCTTACCGGAAACAGTCCCACCAGAACTCAGGGTTTCAGTGACACAAGGCTTTGATCATTCCGGAGTGTTCGTCATTCCGGATG
>JAEUII010000045.1 GCA_016795145.1 Planctomycetaceae bacterium | reverse complement strand
CTAGACCTCAACCAAGCGAACTCGACCGCTCGTGCATTTGAGATTTCAAAAAAGGCCTGAGAATTCCCTGAGGAAATGCGTAGATTCGGTATCACAACAAATCGAATCGCATAGCCACAAGGAGGATCTCAGGTGAAACGGAATGTCGCTAAGAAGGTCGCAGGACGCAAGCGTCGAGTTCTTAGAAGGCTGGAGCGAGCTCGTGAGCGACGATTCATTCGGGGATTAGATTCCACGAGTGTGCTCGGAGCGAATGCGATTCAGTATGAACTGTCAGAACGAGTTCATGCGATCAATCATGGCGGCATTGGCATGATGATGAAGCTGGCACGATCCAGCGGGCTCGTCAGCGAGATTGATCGACGTGTTCATCTGCTGAAAGTGCACGCTCCGTACCAGGAATCCGATCATGTCATGGCCCACGTGCTGAACATGCTCTGCGGAGGAACCCGGCTGGAACATCTCGAACTGCTCCGCAACAACGAAGCTCTGCTGAATGCGGTGGGAGCGGATTCAATTCCTGACCCCACGACGGCCGGAGACTTCTGTCGCAGGTTCATGGCGGGTGATCTGGACTCGCTGACTTCAGCCATTCATGCCGCGCGACTGAATGTGTGGAGTCAGCAGCCAGACGAGTTCTTCAACGAAGCGATCATTGATGTTGATGGAGTCATCGTCGGGACAAACGGTGAATGCAAGGAAGGCATGGACATCTCGTACAAGAAGATCTGGGGCTATCATCCGTTACTCGTCAGCTTAGCAAACACGAAGGAAGTCCTGGCAATCGTCAATCGTTCGGGCAATGTCCATAGCGCCGAAGATGCGGCCGGTCATCTCGACAAGTCGATCGACATCTGCACGAAGGCCGGTTTTCGAAGCATCCGCATGCGTGGTGACTGCAAGTTCAGTCAGACCCGGAATCTGGATCGCTGGAATGAACAGGGAGTGAAGTTCAATTTCGGCTACGAGTGCCGTACGAATCTTAAGGCTTTGGCCGAAGATTTGCCCGAGACTGCATGGAAACCGCTGAAGCGATCGCAGCGGACCATCAAGACGACCGAACGAGCAAAACCTGTGAATGTGAAGCGTCAGAAGATTCGGCAGCGCGGCTATGTTCAGCTGGAACTGGAGCACGAGGACGTGGCAGAGTTCGAATACAAGCCGACGGCCTGCCATCGTGGTTATCGGATGGTCGTCGTGAGAAAAAACATCACGAAGGAGCAGGGTGAGACCGCGTTGTTCGATGAGATTCGCTACCTGTTCTACATCAGCAACGATGACGCGACTGTGCCTCCCGAGCAGATTGTCTTCAACTGCAACAAGCGATGTGATCAGGAGAATCTGATCGCTCAACTGAAGAGCGGTGTTCGCTCTCTGTGTGCTCCGACTGACAACCTGCTGAGCAACGGCGCCTACATGCTGATGACATCTCTGGCATGGACGCTGAAGGCGTGGTCCGCTTTGCTGCTTCCGATCTCCCCAAGTCATCGACCAAAGCACGAAGCAGAACGCACTCGATTGCTGACGATGGAATTTCGCACTTTTCTGGACCTGATAATCCATGTGCCGTGTCAGATCATTCGACATTCTCGCAGGACTATCTATCGCCTGTTGAACTGGACCGATCTGACACCCGCATTCTTTCGTCTCTGCGATAGTTTGCAGATTTAGCCAGATGGCGTCGAACTGGAAACAGCTCGACACAAGAGCCCGAGACCCGGACGTCTCCGGCAAGCCGCTCCAAACAGAATTCCAGCGACAGAAACGGCGACCAATGAATCACAATCAACTCGATTTCAGCGTAGCGCAAAACCGCGAACGACGGCCTACGCGCAGAAATAACTCTCTAAACCGCTAAAATGGTCGCTTGTTTGAGG
>JAEUII010000005.1 GCA_016795145.1 Planctomycetaceae bacterium | reverse complement strand
AGAACCGGCATTTCGACCGCTTCGCCCGAACGCGAAACCGCGTGAAGAATGTCGGCGGCCGCTTTCGCCGCGGTGAGCCATCTGAGCACGTGGCCCTCCTGAGTTTCGCGGGCCAGCGGAACGACGCCCTTCCTTGCTTCCGCGATGGTCACCGCTCTGGTGTGCCATTCTTCCTTCGCGACCACCTTGTGGCCTGCGGCCTTCAACATTGCGGTGCGACATCTCGCGGTTTCCGCGAGGACCTCTTTGAGCGGAGTCCTGCTGGCCGCGATGCCGGCGATCTTCGGTCTGCTGAGGACGATTGTCTTCGCTTCGGTGAGCCACAATCGGTGGCATTCGGCGACCCTGCTGAGAATCACCACGGAACTGTCCTCGACCACCATCCTGTGAACGCTGCTCGATCACTCGTGGACGCTGGCCTTCAGGCCGTGATTCACTTCGCCCGCGACTCTCACGGCCGCCCTCAGAATTCTCACGACGATCACGGCCTTCTCCATCGCTTCGACGTTCTTCACCACGCGGCTGTTCACCACGCGGCTGTTCACCACGCGACTGTTCACCTCGGCGATCTGTCGGTCGTTCGCCATTTGGACGGTCACCGTTTGGTCGTTCGCCATCGGCTGCTTCCGGCCCTGGGCGTTCACCACGAGGCCCGTCCGGACGTTCTCCTTCAGGTCGATCTCCGTCACGGCGTTCGCCGCTACTGCGTTCGCCGGGCCGACCATCCTGGACGTAGGCAACAAAGGCCGGTGTCGCTTCCAGCAATCCCGCGACCGTGTCGGAAACACGCGATCCCTGCTGCTCCGGATGTGGAACAAAAATGGCCAGTGCCAGTGGGACGAGAATTGAGTTCATGACTTGCTCCTGTGTGGGATGTTTCACGCTTCGGCAAAGAACTGCCGGGACGTGAGCTTCGTGAATCTGAGTGCTAAGCCTGCCCTTATCGCTACGTTGGGATCTCGGACAGGACTTTGTTTCTGAGTCTGCTGCGGTCGCGCTTTCCGCAGGTCATCCAGGGATGACACAGTCTACATGAACGAAACATGAAGACCGAAAGAGGTGTTTCTGTTTCAGTGATGCTGGTAAGTTCTGTGTCGTCTTGCATTCAAACACCGCTCGCCTCCAAACTGCGCCGCGAATTTCTGTTTTTTTGCCAAAGACCAGGAAGCGGCCATGGCAGACGTCTGTGTTCTGGATCATCTCGTTGTCACGGCACCGGCACTTGAGGCCGGTATCTGTTTTGTTGAAAAGGCTCTTGGCTGCAAAATGCAGCCCGGCGGACAGCATGTTCGTCTGGGGACACACAATGCTCTGCTGAGAGTCGGTGATGATTCGTACCTCGAAGTCATCGCGATCGATCCATCCGCCGCGCCCATTTCACGAGCACGCTGGTTTGACCTGGATTCTTCATCGGCAACGAACAGCTCACCGCGATTCGCTACCTGGGTCATGCGAACACCAGACATCGCAGCGACGGTGTCGAACATGCAATGCGATGTCGGTCCAGTTGAAACGATGAGCCGCGGTGAACTGGAGTGGCTCATTACGATTCCAAAAGACGGTCGTTTGATCTACGACGGCGTGATGCCATCCATCATTGAATGGAAGACTGACAGCCTCCCCGCTTCTCGTCTTCCATTGTCCGGTGTCTCGCTGCTTCGACTCGAACTTCATCATCCTGAAATTCACGTCGTGCAGACTCAGCTTGAGCAATGCGGATTTCGAGGGCCCGTGACGTTCCATTCCTGTTCTTCGACTGCTACCGCGGAACTGCGCGCGGTATTTGAAACACCTGGCGGAACGGTCACGCTGTCATCGAATGCCCAATGATGGAAACCGGGAGCCGAAGACCTGTTCTCCCCGTGACAACCGTGGCAGTTCCAAACGCCGCCGGAATTGTTCAAAGTCGGGTCTGTCAAATTGCGATGGGCAGCTTTATCATGTTGCTCCCCCGGACAGGTGCTTCTTCAAAACGCGTTGTTCAAAGAACGCACCCTGAAGACCACCGCCTCGCCCACCACGAATTTCAGGGCCCAGCCATGCGTACCAATGAGACTCGTCGCTCGCTTCTTAGATCTGCCGCTCTCACCACAGCGGTCGCGACTCCTGCCGGTCGATCTTTGATCGCTGGAGTGACTTTCGGGCAGGAAGCAGCAGTGACCGTGGCTTCACCAGAGCTTCCTCGAAAGGGGAAGGCCAAGAGCTGCATCTTCATCTGGCTTGGTGGTGGAGCAGCTCAGATTGATACGTGGGACCCGAAAGTCGTTGGTGATCCAAAGCAGGGAAGTAAGAAGCCCGGTTCGGCCTATCCATCGATCCCAACGGCGATCTCCGGCGTCAGTGTTTGTGAGCACCTTCCAAAGATGGCCGCTCGTCTCGATCGCGGCTGCGTGATCCGTTCCGTGCATCACGAAGTCATCGATGAACATGCCGCCGCAGTGAATCGCATGCATGTCGGACGCGCGCCAACGGGGACCACGGTCTATCCATCCATCGGCTCAGTGGTGTCACACGAACTGGGTTCACCCGACAGCGAAGTGCCAGCCTACATCGTGATGGGTTATCCCAGCGCGACTCGAGGCCCAGGATTCCTCGGCGCGAAACACAATTACATTTACCTGATCGATACAGAAAGTGGTCCGGCAGGATTGCAGAGGCCTGCCGATGTGACGGCCGATCGACTTGCTCGTCGTCAGAAGCTGCTCGGCCATATGCGAGATGATTACCGCCGCAAGTACAGCGGCTTCCGAGTAGTTGAAGACTACGTGGATGCAGGATTGCAGGGCGACAAGCTTGCGGGGCCGACGTTTGCGTCCGTCTTCAACCTCCAGTCAGAAGACCCGAATCTGCGAAACGCCTACGGCAGTGAATTCGGGCAGCGCTGCTTGCTTGCTCGGAGACTCGTTGAAAGTGGCGTTCGATTTGTTGAAGTGGCGTTCAATCTGAACTTCATCAACGGCACCGGCTGGGATACTCATAACGACGGACAACTGAATCAGCACGTTCTTATTCAGGAACTCGACAAGTCTCTGGCAGCGCTCGTGGATGATCTCGAACAGCGAGGTCTTCTGGATTCGACATTGATTGCAATCGGAACAGAGTTCGGTCGTCCTCCGGAATTTGATGGCGGCGGTGGTCGCGGACATCAGGGAGCAGCCTTCAGCGTTCCTCTGTTTGGCGGAGGTCTGAAGTCCGGACTTGTCATCGGGGAGACCGATGAGTTCAGCCGCAAAGTTGTTTCACGTCCTGTTTCTGTTCCGGATTTGCATGCGACGATTTACACGGCTCTGGGCATTGATCCCGCGAAAGAGCTATATGATGGCAACCGTCCTGTGCCGATTACCGATCATGGAAAGCCAGTTGCCGAGCTGTTTCAGGCGTAGTGGAATCGCGTTTGGAGGTAGTGGATCTTGCTAAAGATCCCTGAGCCGCAGCACATCCGCGGCGTCACGCCGCAGAATTCAAAGCGTGACGAAGCACTCGCGGTTGGTGAGAGCCTTGGATCGAAGTCGACCGATGTTCAGGTTGAATTGCTGATCTCTCTTCCCTTTTTGTCGAAAATGCACAGTCTGGTGAGACTTTGCGGCCGGTTTGTGTGCTCGGCGGCACATCACTCCTACACTTCGCCTGACCTCAAAGGGAGGGAATCTTCTTCAGTCTGCGAATGAAGCCTGACTTATCTATTCAATGTCAGGTATCGCACTCGAGGTGAGTTGCGAGGGCTGAAGGTGATGCAACGAACGACTGTCCAGCATTCGAAATCCTGTTCTGGATCCCCTGCCCCGCGGGGCTGAACCGAACAGATCGAGTCGTCAGCAGGTTATCGAGCCGGGTTTGTTCTGGCCGTACCAAAGACCTCTGGAAAACGCGACGGTAGTTTCTGCGCTGAGATTCCCGACTGTGGATGTCAATGGGAGTGATAAGTTCATGCGAAAGAGTTTGATGACCGGGCTGGCTGTTGTGGCGATTCTGTTTGCCTCACAGGAATCTGCATCGGCAAAGAACCGGAACCGAAATCGCAATCGCGTTCAGATGATGCCATCGATGCGAAGCTCACAGCCGACGTATCGAACAGTAACGCCAACAGCTGCGTTGTCTGCCACACCATCGGTTTCAGCAACAACCGATTCAACAACAGCATCAGCAAAACCAGCAGAGAATTCCTCAGGCATCGTGCAGGCCAGCGCAGTAAAGTCAGAGACATCTGCAGTGCAGCCTGCAGCAGCCAAGGTTGAAACAGAAGCGAAGCCTGAGCCTGTAAAGAGCGGCTGGATGCTGGCAGCTGAAATGGAAGCTCGCAGCGGCGGTCCAACGACTCACGCGTATTCTGCCGGACAGCTTGCATCCATCGCAGGCCATCCAGGAGCTTCAGTATTCGTCGGTGTCGGTATGAACGGAATGACCTGCCGTCCAGGTTATGGCACTCTTGTGGCTGAGACCACAATCAACGGAAAGACCGTTCGCATCTGGCTGCGATAGGGCCTGATGTTGGAGTGGTGAATTATGAAGGCGGACTCATTCGTGAGTTCGCTTTTTTTGTTCCTGCGGCTGATGCTGATCAGTGCTGATCAGTGTTCAGAACTTCTCGATGACGGGCCCTGGGGTCATCATGATGCCCTGCTCCGCAGAACAGAAAAGCTCGACGATCATTTGGTCTCGAGCAGGCGTTTTGCTTCATTCGCATAGAACGCCACACGGTCTCGCGCCAGGCGACACAGGGCTTTGTCATCTTCGCCATCGTGCAACTGCTGCAGGTCGCTTTCCGACAGAGGTTCTCCATAAACAACCTGGATTCGGCCTGGACGGATAAACCACGCGCCGCGCGACATCACCCGGCGAGTTCCCGCGAGACCGACGGGATAGATGGGCTGCTTCGTGCGTCGTGCAAGGGCGAGGAAACCGGGGCGAAAATCATGCACCTCATCGTCCGGAGAACGTGTGCCTTCCGGAAAGATGCCGACCAGAAATCCCTCTTCCAGCCTCTCCAGTGCGAGTCGAATACTGCCTCCGCGAGCTGCTTCACGACTGATGGGGATCACATAGGTCTTGCGAAGGATCCAGCCAATGACCGGGACTTTGAAAAGACTGTCGCGGGCAAGGTACGAGACTGGTCGCTTCAGAAGAACAGCGGCCATCAGTGGATCGAGGAAGCTCTGGTGATTGATCAGGAACAACCCACCTCGTCGATGGTCGAGTCGTTCTTCTCCGGACGTTCGAACGCGCAGCCAGGTTCGGCAGAAGATGAGAAAAAGGAAATGCAGGAATCGCCAGACCAGATTGCGGTCCATCACCGCTGCTGTTGCTTCGGCTGAACCTCCTGGATTCGGTTCTTTCGGCTGATCAACCACGGTTCGTAATACCTGCTTCAGTGTGGACTTTCTGCGAGCCGTCATTCTGTGATAGGAAGATCATTCTGCAACAAACGTCCGTCCGTCCCATTCGATGACCTGTCGAAGGAATGCCTCCGCGCCTTTCGAAAACTCTGAAAACAGGTGTTCGCCTTTTTCAGCATTCGCAAACTGTGGAGACCCCATGTGCCCTGGCGCGGTTCGATCCTTCGTTGTCCAGCCACGGTAGGCAGGTTCAAATCCGAAGTCGACCGGCACCGTCTTAAGTTGCCGGATATCTTTGACGAGGTGCGGATGAATGCGAAGGATCATTGATGTCTCCCATTCGCACGCATGCCCCATCGATTGCTGGACCAGATCCGATCGGGTTTCCCACGGACGAGCAAAGTCCCAGTAGGTAGCAAACAGCAGCAGAAGATCCTGACGCTGGCGATAGCGCTGTCGAGCTTCAAACACGGCCTGTTTGCCAGGCACGATATTGCCGCCATGACCATTCAGAAACACGATCCTGCGAAACCCGTGCTGGATGGCCGTGTCCATCTGCTCGTTCAGCATATCCAGGTAGGATCGCGGCCGCGCGGAGATTGTTCCGGAGAAGTCCATGTGGTGATCGGAATTGCCGAGCCACTGCAGCGGTGCAAACAGGACCTCAGAATTCAGTCGCTGTGACAGCCGTCGGACGACTTCTCCCAGCAGCATACTGTCGGTCGCAACCGGCAGGTGATGTCCATGCTGCTCGATCGCCGCGACAGGAACAACAAGAGGAGTGTCCGGTGCCAGAGCCTGAATCTCCGGCCACGTCAAATCGGTCCATTGCATACTGGTGGGTCTTTCTGAGAACGGTGATCCAATTCACACGCGAGAGATTCTAATCACTTGCCTCGCAGTCGACGAACGACTCGTCGCGCCGTATCTCGCAGCATGACTCGCAGCAGATAAAGTCGATTGCCTCGCATCAGAGGATGCTGGTGAAATTTCTCCGGCTGATATCCCCAGGCGTACATTCCGTACTGAGCGATCTCTTCGATGGATCGAATCTGCTCGGCAGTCAGTTCCTTGCGGAATCGGCCGACTCTGGCCGGAGAAAGTGGCTCTGCCAGTCGAGTATGGTGAGACAGTCCTGCAACGGCGCCGAAACCTGTTGCTTCCACCTTGCCGGCGGTCGTGTGTGATTCGAGCGCCGCGACGGCTTCGGCCTGATTGCGTCCGAGGAATTCGGCAAGTCGAGTCAGTGTTGCCAGCGGCTCAACGCACAGGTCCTCATACCGAACTTCGGTGCGATGTTCGACGGACACAATTCGTTCGGCCATCAGCCAGCAGCCAACGTACGTGTGCCATTCCAGTGCAGCCGCTACCAGATCTTCCGCGCCAAATTTCATCTTGCTGATCGAACAGACAATGTCCCTCGGATCACGCATCATGTGAATGAACCGCGCGTTCGGAAAGAACTCCAGCAGCGCCGGAATGGCCATCACGTACAAAGGTGTGTTGTCGCCAACGTATTCCAGTTCGTGCCACGGGACCGGAGATTCCAGCTGCCAGACATAATGGATCCACGCCGCCGGCCCGGAGATGTCATAGCGGGTGCAGAATTCCCGAAAGCCCTCTTCTGAAGCTCGCTTCTCCCACTGTTCCGATTCCAGCCAGGCGTTTGTCTCTTTGATCAGCGATTCAAACGACGCGCGGACGTCCATTGTCTTTAGCAAAGGGACACAGAGGCCGATGTAACCGGTTTCTTTTGCGATGTGTATTCGCGGGAAACGGTTCAGCAAAGAAGAGGTAATGGTCGTTCCTGACCGACCACTGCCAAGAATAAACACAGGAATTGGCTGCATGACAGTATCCGTTGTCCTCGACGGTCGGCCTGTGGGGAGAGGCTCGGACAGTCGCAGTTTGGAAAGCAAAATGCCGTCCATGGTTCTGCTGAAGTTTAGCCGCACAAAGCCGATTGTCACTGGCAGAAAACGCCCCTTGAAGTGATCGCACAAATTCGGTTGAGCATCGAATGGGTAAATCAAAACTTCAGGGGCACTTGAGTCTCCATGATGCGGATGCCGTGGCTGCTCACGTGCAATGCGGCTGCGACTGAGTATTCTTTCAGTCAAACATTGCTGAGTCGCTGAACGAGAAACCAGACGCTCTATGAGTATTCCGGAACAAATTGACCGATGGCACCAGGACTGGATCGCTGCTGAGGGACAGGAGCGATCACTTTCCGTGCGATGGCTTTGGAATCCCAGCGCAGAACCGCTGCAGTTTGTGACGGTCCGGGAATTCGACGGGAGAATCACGGACATTCGGGAAAACTCGGGGAGTGACGCGGACAGATTCCTGCCGGTGATTCTTGTGCCACCTCTCATCAATGCACACACGCACCTGGAGTTCTCTGAACTGACTTCTCCGGTTGAACCAGCAAAGCCGTTTGCCGAATGGATTCGCTCCGTGATTCGTTTCCGCATTCAGCGCGGTCATGACGGGAGCGACTGTCTGTCAGCGGGATTGGACGAGTGCTTCGATCACGGAGTCGCAGCCGTTGCCGACATTGCAACTTCTGATCACATGCCCCACCGTGCGGGCGTTGAGTGTCTCCGTTTTCGCGAAGCCATCGGTTTGACTCCGGAGCGCATTCAGCAACAGTCTTCGACGGCAGAGTCCTTTCTTCGGGCACATGCCGCAACAGGCCGTACCGGATTAAGTCCCCATGCGCCGTACACCGTCCATCCGGAGTTGCTGGATCAACTGATGAGGATGGCGGTGCAGTTCGATGTTCCCGTCGCGATGCATTTGGCCGAGACACGAGAAGAACTGGAGCTTCTCCACAAGGGCACCGGCGAACTTGCGGAGTTCCTCCAGGGCATGAACCTCTTCGAAACAGGAACATTTCCTGGAGGGCGGTCCATTCGCGAGATGCTGGAACAACTCGCCAGGGCCCCGAAAGCACTCGCCGTTCACGGCAACTACTTTGTCGAAGATGATCTGCAATACCTTACCCGTCATCCCGGCATCTCAACGGTGTATTGCCCTCGAACACATCATTGGTTCGGGCATACCGAACACCCGTTCCGCCGAATGAAGGAACTGGGCTTGAATGTTGTTCTCGGGACCGACAGCCGAGCCTCAAATCCAGATTTGTCCGTCTGGAAAGAACTGCAGCATGTTGCCTCCCAGTTCTCCACTCTTTCGGCAACCAGTCTGATCAGCATGATCACAACAGACTCTGCAAACGCACTGGGCCAGTCAGGGTTGTCCGAGCCGCTCGCCATCGGAAGCCGACTCCGGGGAACCCTGATTTCCGCACCCCGGATGCTCCCCTTCCGGCGGCTCATCTGTGCCGAACCGACGAAGCCAGTCCTGGTGATTCGGTAATAGAGCCGATTGTCGTAACAGATTGGTATGTCTGGTTTTATGGAGTGATTCGCTGGTGAAGGTGCCATGCACCTTGGGTGCACCGCGGGTCGCATGGTGCATGGCACCGGAGCGGATCCGTTTGATGTGTTTTGGTTTCTCCGACGGGGAGAGTATGATCCGTAGCGAAGGACTCGCCGTTTGCCTTTCGTGGCGTTTGGTCCGAGATGTCTACCTGTTTGTCCTGTGAAAGTTCTATGCCTGCCAGCGAAGCCGATCGTCAGCTCGTTCAGCGAATTCGTGCCGGGGAGCCGGATGCGTGGCAGCAGTGCATCGACCTGTATGAAGGGCGATTACTCGCGTTCGCAAGGACTCGTTTGCAGGACCGCAGTGCGGCGGAAGACATTGTTCAGGAGACCTTTCTCGGGTTCCTGAAGGCACTGCCAAATTACGATGACCGAACGCCGCTGGAATCATGGCTGTTCTCCATCGCGGCTCACAAACTGGTCGACTTCATGCGTCGCTCTGGACGGCGTCCGGTTCTGCCATTGCTGACGTCAGAGTCCAAAGATGGCGCGATCCGTGACCTGACTGGCCCGGGTCGGGCTGCGTCCAGCATGATGCGGAGCAGCGAAAAGGCGAAAGCAGAATCGACGCTGGTCGAAACAATCCTCCGCGATCTCATTCAGGACTTTAAGCGGACGGGTGCGTGGGAACGTCTGCAGTGTGTTGAATTGATCTTTGTGCTCGGCTGGGCCAACAAAGATGTGGCCATCCGCCTGAACCTGACAGAGCAGGCGGTCGCCAACCACAAGTTCTTCGTCGTACAGAAACTCAAGGATGCCGCGAAGTCCGCAAAGCTGCAAAACAGCGCGCTGTCCGGACTGGGGCTCGAATAATCAACGGCCATTTCTCGTCATGCCATCGTTTATTCCTGCAATGAACTGCAAGAGAAGAACTCTCAGCCTCGTCCCTTGAACTGGTCCATGATGTTTCGTGCGTACTGTCGTACCAGAGAATCCTCATCTTTCATCAGAGCTCGCATCGCAGGAAACCACGGCGCTGCTGCCAACTTCCAGTTGGAAAGTGCGATCAGGGCGAGTCGACGCGTCGTTGCGTTGGAATCCTTCAGGCATTCAGCAACGGCTGGCAGGATTTTCGTTCCGGCCTTCGCCCCCAGCTTTCGATTCCCCAATATCATCACAGCATGCTGGCGAATCGCTCGATGCTCCAGTGAAAGTCCACGCAGCGCTTCATCAACATCAGCGACTTCGATCTGAAGAGGGGGCCGTCCAGGTTCGATTTCCTCAGCGACCGCGTCACTCACCTTCTTCGACTTCATCGCAAGGAGCTGCTCCGCCGGCCGATAATCAAGTCGAATTCCACGACCACTGGCTCGGTCCTTCAGCCTGATCATCACGCCGCCGACCGCTGCTTCCTGGGTCGCTTTGACTTTTGCCGCATTGAGCAGAAAGTCCAGATCACCCAGCAGCCCCAGCGCCAGTGCGGCGTGTGAAGGAGTGGAGCTCTTACCATTCATAACCCGATGTCGGAGTGCATCAATCACCAGTGAACTGGCGATTCCGATGTCCCCAAGGAGCCCAGCCGCGCACCAGCCGTCATTGGGGTCATCCAGTGTTTCAACCAGCGCGGCAACCGCATTTTTTCCGAGTGCGATGATCTCCTTTTCGTTGCCGAACAAATCCGAAAAAAGCAGTTTGATCCTGGCATCCTGCGAGGACGTCTTCGGCGGCTTCTCCTTTTCGAATTCTGAAAAGTGCTTCTGGAACAGACGCGCAGGGACGCATCGTCGAATCAGCTCCAGGTCCTCGCTCTCGTGGTCGATGTAGACGACGAAATCCGGCGTCACATGAGAGGACTTTGCGAGGTGACGATACAGCGCCTTCACGACTCGAACGAGGACCGAATGAAATCGTTTCTCGGTCTTCCTCCAATGTTCTTCCGAGCCTTTGCAGGCTTCTTTCGTAAGCTGACTTTCCCATTTGGCAAGGCGAGTCCGGGAAGGGAATATCTCAAGCCACGGCCAGTCTGCACTATTCCATTTGGATCCGCCGTCCGCAGTCTCATTGTCCTTCATCGTTTTGTCGACGGCATTGATCGCCAGTTGTGGGATCGTGATGACGCCATCCAGTTCGCTGTAGCACTCGTGAAATGCCACCGCAAAGGCCTGCTTGTCGGGGTTACGCCTGATCCAGCGATCGATGCCGAGAGTCGCTTCAAGTGTCAGTGCATCTTCTAGCTCTTTCCAGTTGAACATCGCAGGTCTCCAGGCGTGATGAGCGTGATGGCGTGATGAGCGTAGTGAATGTGGCGAGCGACTTCAGTCGACGAACACAAACTCATTCAGATTCAGCAACAGTCGGCACAGAGCCGTCAGGCCGTGATTCGTTCGATACTGCAGCATTTCTGACTTCTCTGATTCGTCCGGCGAACGACCGGTCAGTAGCCGAAACGCTCGATCGACCTGTGCCTCCGGAGTCGTCGCGTCGGTCTCAAGTCGTGCGGCAAAATGTCGTGCCATGGTGACGTTGAATCCATTGTTCAGCAGCGACAGAGCCTGAAGGGCCGTCAGCGTTTCATGACGCCGCGGTGTGCTCTGAGACGAGTCTGCACAATCCAGTGTCGTCATGTACGGATCGGGCTGCGATCGCACGATGAAGCGGTACACGCTGCGGCGATGAGATCGCGGATCTTCGGGATTGAACTTGTAGTATTCATAGTGCGGTGAGTGATCGGTCTTCTCCAGTTCGAACAGATAGAAGCCTGGTCCCCCCATTTCCAGATTCAGTCGACCGCTGACGGCAAGAGTCGCGTCGCGAATCTCCTCGGCCTCTAGACGCCGGCGATTCATCCTCCAAAGGTACTGATTGTCTGCATCGATTTTTTCTGCTGCCTCATTCCATGCAGAGCTTTGTCGGTAAGTGCTGGAGAGGACAATCGTTCGATGAAGAGCCTTGAACGACTGCCCGTTGCGAAGGAATTCTGCAGCGAGCCAGTCGAGTAGTTCGGGGTGAGTCGGCTTCTGCCCCATTCGCCCAAAGTCGTTTGGCGAATCGACGATCCCCTTGCCGAAGTGATACTGCCAGATTCGATTCACAATCGATCGCCAGGTGAGTGGATGGTCCTCGCGAGTAATCCACTTTGCCAGTGCGGCTCTGCGTTCTCCTTCGGTGCTCGACTCGCTCGCAGCAAACTTCCACTCATCCGTCGCACGCAAGGGGATCGTTCCCGGAACGGCTTCGTCGCGAGGCTGTGTTTCGGAACCACGATGCAGCAGGCGAACCGGTCTTGGCTTTCCCTGTGTCGCCATGAAGTTGCCCTGAGTTGGAAAGTGCGTCGCAGCCGCATACACCATTTGACCCGCGGGAAGAGCCGCCAGTTGTTCGTCGGTGCTCTTGAGTTCTGACGACAGCTGGTCGAGCATCTTTGATCGCTCGGTCGTCATCAGTTGATCCATCAGCGTCTTTAGTTCACTCTGAGCACTCGCCAGCTGTTCGACCGCTTTCGGATCTGCCGATGCGGGCCAGATGCCATCTGTCAGGTTCGTCATTCGCCATCGTTCCGGCGCTTCAATCGAATCGAGCGATGACACAGTTGCATTCTTTGCTGTGTTGATTCCCGATGGATCCAGGACCTGCAGTTCAGACAGAGCAAAGATGAAATCCCCGGATCGTGGAGCGAGCTTTGTCGCGGTCACCCGAACGGTCTGAACCGGCTGGTCAAACTGGATTCGGATGGGCACAAGTCCTGGGTTCGCACTGTCAGCACCGGTCTGATCATGCACGACCGCGAACGCTGTTGTGGCGTCGTTCGAAGGCTTCACTTCGACTCGATAACGCACCGGAAATCCAAAGCCAGCGCCGATTCCCCCGAACTCGTCGTGACACGCATGGAGAACGATCACTCCTGCATCGACCTTAGTCGGCAGCGTTACCTCGACCCATTTCTCTGCGGCCGCTGAGTTCGAAATCTGGCTGTGATAACCGTATTCAGGACGCTTGGCCGCTGGTTCCGCGAGGGGTTTCAGTTCTGCAACCCGCTTCTCAAGTTGGGAGAGCTTCTCACCGCCCTCCTTGCGAATCGCGTCCTGAAGTTCCTTTCGAGCCTGCTGGGCCTTTGTCTTCTGAGCCGTGAGTTCGATTCGTCGCTGTTCTGTTTTTGGATCTGTGTCATACGGTCTTTCCGCGCGATCGACAGCGGCGAAAACGGACTGCAGACCATAGTAATGCCGTTGAGTGAATGGGTCGAATTTGTGATTGTGACAGCGAGCACACTGAATCGTGACACTGCAAAATGTGTTGAGCGTTCCAGTGACCATGTCATCGCGATCGAGGTTTCGAGCGACTTTACCGTCGATCTTCGATTCAGGCACCTCGACGTGACCAATGAAGTCCCATGGTCCGGCCGCGATGAAGCCCAGACCAAGGATGCCATCGGGCTCACCAGGGAAAAGAACATCGCCTGCCAGTTGTTCCTGAATGAAGCGTGAATACGGCTTGTCCTGATTGAACGATCGAATCACGTAATCACGGTACGGCCACGCGTTTGGTCGGAGTTTGTCTTTATCGTAACCGCAGGTGTCCGCATAACGCACAACATCCAGCCAGTGCCGAGCCCAGCGTTCGCCGTATTGTGGCGAGGCGAGATATCGATCCACGAGCTTTTCCCAGGCGAGCGGATCTGTGTCCTTCACAAATGTGTCGACTTCTTCCGGAGTCGGCGGAAGTCCGAGCAGATCAAAGGACAGTCTTCGAATCAATGTGCGACGGTCTGCCTCCGCGGATGGTCGAAGCCCGTGCTCCTTCAGCTTCTGCAGAACAAACGCATCGATGGGATTCCGGGCCCACTGGCTCTCTGATGCATCGTTGAACGAAGGCACTTTACTCTTGCTGAGCGGTGCCAGCGACCACCAGTCAAAGTTATCAACAACCGCCTCGTTCAATGTCACTCCCTGCGGCCAGTCTGCTCCCGACTCGATCCACTTCCGAATTGCATCGACATCAGCGGCACTCAGAGCCGGTGCATCCTTTGGCATCGTCGGTGCCTTTGTTCCGTCGGGAACAAGCATGGCCAGAAGCGAACTTTCTTCTGGCTTACCGGGCACAATGACGCCCGATGAAATCAGGTCGTCCGCGGACTGAAGTGAAAATTCTCCTTTGCGGTCGGAGGCGTTGTGGCAGCTGAGGCAGCGTCGTTCCAGAATCGGAGCGACGGTTTTCCGAAACGTATCCTCGCTGTTCAGGGAAACGGCAAACAACCGGGGCGCACAGTCCGAAGCGATCAACGCAGCAGTGAAAAGGCAAAGCAGCCAACGAGCGAAGTGCGGATTCTGGATCGGCATGGCGGGAATCTCTGGCCGAGGAAAGGGTGGGAGAGAATCATTGTGGCGTGAGTTGTCGGGGCAGTTCAACTGGCGACGCAAACCCTTGTCAGGAAATCTCTTAAGAAGCATGAATGGAAGAACCCGCATCAGTACGTCTAAAGCCGGTCCTGTCGCCAGGTTGGGAACAACTCGGGGCGAGTCATACGGATAAGACCTGTCAAACGTTCAGGACTTTGAGATTTCGACAACGGAAATGCGGCCCGACCGGGCGAATGGACAAATGAGCGGTAGAATCTGGCCTTAACACAATCTTAACCATTTCTTAACAGCCCTCTGAAGGCGCCGCTCGGCAAAGCAGCACCATCGCACTCCTTCGGTTCGGCTTCCGGCGATCTGCAAACGAAGGTCCTCAACTCCATGTTCTCGATTCAGAAGTTTTTCAGTCAGGACGCGAAGTTCTTTGAGATGCTTGAGAAGAGCGCGTCAGAAGCTCGAGCTTCCGCGTTGCTTTTGATCGACCTGTTGAAAGATCGCCGTCAGGCAAATCCCCTGGACCAGTTTGCCTTGTCCCGCAGCAAGGACAAACGAATCACAGAGCAGATTCGAGAGGAGCTGGTCAGCACCTTCGTCACCGGCATGGAACGGGAAGACATTGATGCGCTGGCCTATGCTCTTTATCGAATTCCAAAGACTGTGGAGAAATTCGCAGAGCGATACAACCTGGCACCGAAGCTTGTCCAGGATGTCGACTTCAGTGCACAGATGCAGCTCATCGATCGCGCCACGGCGACACTGTGTGACATGGTAGGACATCTTCGAAAGATGCCGCCGCTGGAGGTCATGAAGGAATTGCGAGACAAGCTGCAGGCTGTTGAGAGTGAAGCAGACAACGTCATCATTCGACTGCTCGGCGAAGTCTACAACGGCCGATTTGAACCCATTCAGGCCATGTTTGTACGCGACTTGTATGACCTGCTGGAGAAGATCATTGACCGCTGCAGAGACGTTGGCAACGTGATTTCTCACATCGCTCTGAAAAACGCCTGATCAGATCGCGAATTTCAGAATCTCTTCGTGAAGGATCCACGGAAAGATATTCAGACACGGACGGCCTGTCGCCAGAAAGATTCAGCCGGCGTATCCACTTATGTTCCTGATTTTCTGTGTTGTCCTGATCGCCCTTGTGTTCGAATACATCAATGGCTTTCACGATACAGCCAACTCGATCGCCACAGTTGTGGCCACAAAGGTTCTGACCCCGCGTCAGGCCATTGCGCTGGCTGCATTTACGAACCTGGTTGGTGCGCTGTGGGGAACCGCAGTGGCCAAGACGATTGCTGCCGGGCTTGTCGAAACGAGCGTTGTCACGCAGGAAGTCCTGCTGTGTGCATTGCTTGGCGCAATCATCTGGAATCTGATCACCTGGTACTGGGGACTGCCCTCCAGTTCAAGCCACGCATTGATCGGTGGACTCATCGGAGCCTCCGTCGCCAGTGCAAAATCGTGGAGCGTCGTGATCTGGTCGCAGCCTGATAAGGAACACTGGTACAAGGGTAAGGGGCTGCTTTGGAAAGTCGTTGTTCCGATGGTGTCATCACCTGTCTGCGGGTTCTTTCTGGGCCTGATGCTGATGGGCCTCCTGTACTTCCTGCTTCGCAACTGGAAGCCCCGCCTGGTCTCTGCTGTCTTCGGCAAAGCGCAGATGATCAGTGCCGGAGCGATGGGTTTTATGCACGGCACCAACGATGCTCAGAAGACCATGGGAATTATTGCCCTGGCACTCGTTGCGGGCACGGCAGACGGGAAATTTGAAACACTTCCGAGCTGGCTTGGTTTCCTTAAGACCACAATGCCCGACTCAGGCAAGGACTTTCAGATTGCCATGTGGATCAAGGTGCTTTGTGCGATTGTCATGGCGGCGGGAACAGCGGCCGGTGGCTGGCGAATCATTCGAACGCTGGGGCACAAGATGGTTCGACTTCAGCCGGTTCATGGATTCGCCGCGGAAACAAGTTCTGCGGCTGTCATCGGTCTGGCCTCAGCGCTCGGTATTCCTGTTTCGACCACACATAACATCTCCAGCGCGATCATGGGTGTTGGAGCCGCGAAGAGATTCAGCGCACTCAAATGGACGATCGTGGAGAGGATGGCCTGGGCCTGGCTTCTCACCATTCCGGTTTCCGGCGGCCTCGCGTGGATCATGGTGCGAATCCTTCAGGCAACGGGTGTCATGACGACTGCTGCTCCGTAGTCGGTTAATTTACCTCAACTCGTGAGGAGTCAGCAAAACACCGACGATGACATTTCGGCAATCTGTGTCCGTCTCGATGTGATCGGACCGGATTAGGTCACAACAAAATCCGACGCCCAGCTCCACGAAGAGATTTGTCCCGAAGTCGACACCGCCCGAACCCAGACCCGATAGCTTCCGGCGGCGAGAGATGTCCTTCGAAACTCGGTCCCCGTCAGTTGCGACTCTTTGATGACTCCTTCAGCCACATTCAACTGGTTGACCCAAAGTTCGTATCGCTGAGCGCCGAGGACCTTTGTCCACGAAAACAGAACCTCGCCTGTTACACTGCCCTTTGGGCTCAGAATCGATGGTCGTCCGCCGATTTCGATCACGGTTCCCGTGCTCCATCGGCCAGCAAAACCGAGATTGTTGACACCTCGTACCCACCATTGATATCTGCCAACAGCCATCTCCGAAGTCGGAACATAGACTGTATCTGCGATGTCCGACATCTGACTGATCTGGCCGTTGTTCAGGTTTCGCATATAGATCTCATAGGTCCTGGCACCAGCGACACTTTCCCACGACAGATCCGGAGTCTGGTCGAACGTCGGCTGGTTGCCAGAAATGATTCGCGGAGCCGCATTGTTTGTTGTTGCCGTCGGAAGAGACCATTGCGATCGAAACCCGTCAGGCATGACTGCGCGGACCCAGATTTGCCAGGCACCAAGTGGCAATGGCGTTTCAGGACTCCAGCTGGTTGCATTCGTCACTGTGAAACGCTGGGACTGAGTAGAATCCCGTGGAGACGTTTCAACCAGTACTTCGTAGCTGGCAGCCCCATCGACCGGGTTCCATCGGACGAGCGGTGCCGCTGTGTTTCCGCCGACCTGCGGTGGAAGCAGCGTGACGGCCACATTGATCGTAAGAGAAAACGCAACACTCCACTGAGACTTTCCGATTTCATTGACCGACCGAACCCAGACGGAGTAGCGTCCGACAGGCAGTCGTGAAGACACCGTATACGCGGCCGTTTCACTTGTCCCGGTATCGACTCGTACACCAGCGACTGTATTGACAATGACTTCGTACGATGTTGCAGCCGAAACAGAATCCCACTCCAGAGTTGGCAGTTGCTCCTGGCCGGGATTGGGAACCAGTCGTATTCCGGATGGTGCCGCTGGCGGTGTGGAAATCACGAAGAGTTCTTCACCATCGTTGATCGTCGTTCCAATCATGAACACCGCCTCGCCGGTATTCACAATCTGAGTCGGATTGACGCCAAAGAACCCAGGCTCCGCATCGGCTACCAGTTGAGTTCCGGACGAGGTCCCGTCGCTTTTCCACACTTCACGTCCAGTCAGGCCGTCCGTTGCACTGAAGTAGGCAACGCCTTCCACCGGATGAATCGCACTGACGTCAGATCCCTGAACACCCGGTCGGATGTCTGCGACCAGGACCGTGCTTTCGGGAGTGCCCGTTGATTTCCACAGTTCGCGGCCTGTCGCCGAGTTAAAGGCACTGAAGTAGAGTGTGCCTGAGATATTCGTCAGTGTATCCGGCTGACCGCTTGTGATCCCCGGGCTGATGTCCTTTAGCATGACGGTTCCGGATGGCGCCCCGTTGCTTTTCCAGAGCTCTTCACCGCGACTGCCATCATTTGCCCGAAAGTACAGTTCGCCCCGGAACTCTGTCAGCCTGGCCGGACCAGAGCCCTGCTGACCTGGCGCGATGTCGGCGACAAGTGTTGTGCCGGACCATGTTCCATCGCTCTTCCACAACTCGTACCCTGCGGAACCATCGTTCGCAGAAAAGTACAGCGTGCCCCCAATATTGGTCAGCTCTGTCAGATTGGAACTGCTGACACCAGGTCGAATGTCCTTCAGGATATGCGTTCCATCGACTGTACCGTCACTGACCCACAGTTCGAGACCAAACACATCCACAGCACGGAAGTACAGTGTTCCGTTAACATTTGTCAGTTGGGATGGCGTCGAACCGTCCGCTCCATATCGGATGTCTTCGACCAGTGCGGTTCCCAGTTTCGTGCCATCTGTCCTCCAGAGCTCGTATCCGTTCGCGCCATCATTGGCTGTGAAGTACAGGATGTCATTCACAACAGTGAGGTTTCGGATGCCTGAACCAGCACTACCACTGCGGATGTCACCCAGCATGACGGTTCCGTTGTTCGTGCCATCACTTCGCCAAAGCTCCCGACCATTCACACCGTCATCTGCTGTGAAGTAGAGGTAGCCGTTCATTTCGACCAGGTCCTGCGGATCGGCATCGCCTGACGACCGAATGTTGCGAACCATCTGCGTGCCTGGCCATGTACCGTCCGACTTCCAGAGTTCACGACCTGCCAACCCGTCTGTCGCAGAAAAGAACAGCGTGCCGTTCACATTGGTCGCGTTGCGAGGAGACGAGTAACCGTTGAGCGATCGAACCTGTCGAACGATGGTTGTGCCACTCACGGTACCATCCGATTTCCAGAGATTCGTTCCGCGCGCGCCATCGGAAGCAGCAAACAGCAAAACAGTTCCCAGCGCAACCGCCGAAACAGGATTGGAACTGACAATCCCCTCTGCGATGTCAGAAACAACAGACGCGCCGGATGGTCCTCCATCGGTACTCCACAGTTCAACGCCTTTGTCCGGATGATTGGCTGACAGATAGAGTCTCTTGCCGATCACACGAAGATTATCAGGGAACGAACCGCTTGGACCATCGCGGAGATCTGCTGCCATGGCAGCATCAGCGCTGGCCACTTCGGTCTTCCAGAGTTCCTGGCCGGAAGTTCCGTCGTTGGCGGAGAAGTAGAGCGTTTTCCCCATCAGCGTCAGGCTGGAGATGTTAGAACTGTCGCTTCCCGGCCGAATATCTTTCACAAGTGATGCTGTTGAGGCCACGGGGTCGAACTTCCACAGTTCATACCCATGCGTGCCGTCGTTCGCGCGAAAGTAGAGTGTGCCGGAAACGTTCGTCAGCATGTTCGGTGTGGAGCTGAAGCGTCCGGACCGAATGTCTCGAACAGACCTTGTGCCCGACTCTGTACCGTCTGAGGTCCACAACTCTTCGCCGAGCAGGTTCGTGGTGGCAGTAAAGAACAGTCGACCATTCACGTTAATCAGTTCACGAGGGACAGGTCCGGTCGCGCCCTCGTAGATTTCCTTAACGAGCTTCGTGCCGACTGTGGTCCCGTCGGAGGTCCAGAGTTCTGAACCCGTCTTCGAGTCGGAGGCGACAAAGAAAACCGAATTTCCGACGGCCGTGATGTTCCTTGGCGCTGACGAAACGACTCCGGCGTTGATGTCCTTGACCCGTACCGTCCCCGCGTTTGTCCCGTCCGTTTTCCAGAGTTCTTCCCCGGCGACACCGTCGTTGGCGGCGAAGTACATGACCCTGCCGGCGATGGCAAAGTTCTTTGGCTTCGCGGTACCAATTCCCGGCTGAATATCGCGGACGATCTGAGTGCCTGAAGATGTGCCGTCGCTTTTCCACAACTCCCGGCCGTTCGTTCCGTTCTCCGCACTGAAGAACAGTGTCCCGTTGAAGTTGATCAGGTCCTGAGGGTTCGAACTTGCAGCTCCGGGAGCAATGTCCCGAACCTGTTGCGTGCCCTGCTCCGTTCCGTCACTCACCCAGAGTTCTGATCCTTCAGCTGTCGTCGCAACAAAGAAAACACGACTGCCCACAACCGTCAGAGCCGTCGGATTGATTCCCTGAAACTGAGCGTTGGGGTTGATGTCTTTCAGCAGGTCAACTCCCGACGGCAGAATGCGCAGTTCGAGAGATTCCGATGTCATCTCTTTCTTCGCGCGACGCTTTGTCCGACGCGGAGAGATTGAGTTAATGACTGATTGAAACAATGACTGAAGCGAGCGACGCGGTTTCGACATTTCCCCGATCTCCTCCGACACAATGCGGTTCCACCGACATGGTGTGGAACTTCGCGTGCGCAGGGCAGAATGATGGCGCGAAGAGTCCTGCTTCTTTGGTCGGAAGATTTGCGTCGATCCTCGCCCAAATTCGGGGGATGAGATTCATTGGACTACGCTTGGTGGGAGCGCTGCGTGTTGCCCCACTGGTCAATCCAGCCGAAGGAAATCACTCATCTGAAAGCGCGGGCTGTCGTTATTGAAGGACTCAACGCGGCTGCACACTCACTGCACAAAACGCGAAACGCCGCTGTTCGGCACAGAAGTCCCAAACAAACGGCGTTATGCAGAATCTGCGGTCACGGAAATCAGTTCTCAGCATCGCGGAGATTGCTGACGGATTGAATTGACTCACGCGGCAGTGCGAGTTTCTCCTCAGCGGTTCAGTCAATGATCTTGCTGATCGGGTACTCGACGATGCCTCGCGCCCCCGCCTGTTTCAGCTGCGGAATAATGGTCCTGACGATGCTCTCATCGACGATCGTATTCAATGCCAGCCAGTCCGGATTCGACAGATGAGACATCGTAGGATTCTGCAGTGCCGGCAAAATGGACAGTACAGAATCCAGGTCCTTTCGAAGGACGTTCATCATCAAGCCGACCTTGCCCTCCGCTTCCAGACACGACTGCAGCATCAGGGCGATGTTGTCGATCTTTGACTTGATCCAGGAGTCTGCGTAAGCACTCTTATTGGCAATGAAGCGAGTCGTGCTCTGCAGCAGCTCTTCCACGATTCGCAGGTTGTTCGCGCGCAGTGAGCTTCCTGTTTCTGTGACTTCGACAATCGCGTCGGCCAGCTTGGGAGGCTTCACTTCCGTCGCTCCCCACGAAAACTCCACTCGCGCGGTCACGCCTCGCTCGGCAAGGAATCGAGTTGTCAGGCCGACAACTTCGGTCGCAATGGTCTTGCCCTGAAGATCCGCCACACTTCGCACCGGGCTGTCTTCCGGAACACACAGAACCCAACGAACGGGGCGACGGCTGACCTTCGAAAAGACAAGCTCGCAGACCTGATGAACGTCCGCGTTCGTTTCCAGAATCCAGTCGAAGCCCGTGATGCCTGCGTCCAGAATTCCGTTCTCCACGTACCGAGCCATTTCCTGAGCACGGATCAGCATGCACTCAATCTCCGGATCGTCCACCGTTGGAAAGTAGGAGCGTGATGCAAACTTGATCGTATACCCTGCGCGGCTAAACAGTGCTGCTGTTGATTCCTGAAGACTGCCCGCCGGAATACCCAGCTTCAAAACTCGACCCGACATTGTTTAACTCCTGAACGCCGCTGCTGATGAGCGGACCGCGATGCATTGGCTGAGGCGGATAAGTGTCATGGGACGTTGCGAAGTCGCTGGCCCCGTCAGTGTTTTCCGTAGACCGTTTTGGGATCGAAGACTCGATCGCCTTCCACAATCACAGCGTGATTGTCCAGCTCAATCCGTCTGAAGAAGCAGCTCTGATAGCCTTCGTGGCACGCTGCTTTGCCGATCTGATTTACCTTCAGAAGAATCGTGTCTCCGTCACAATCGAAGTAAACGGCTTTGAGTTCCTGAACGTTGCCACTCTCTTCACCCTTGCGCCAGAGCTTCTTTCGGCTGCGACTGTAGTAGCAGACTCGACGAGTGCGCAGAGTTTCTTCCCAGGACTCTTTGTTCATCCAGGCCATCATCAGAACGACGCCTGTTTCTGCATCCTGAGCGATGGCAGGAATCAGCTCGCTTTTGGAAAAATCCGGTCCGTTTAGCTCAACCATGGTTCCAGGAACTCAAAAGTGCAATTTGACGGCTGTCATTCCGAGCCAAAGACTCTAACGACGATCCCCAGTGTTCTCCACCGGGACACCAAAGGGCGGTCGCGGAACCCCGTTTTTTTCGGTTTTTCGACGAATTTTTCCGGTTATGGCAACCGTTCGGCTCATTTCGTTGCAGCAAAAATCCCCGTGGATTGCTCTGCGAGGCGTCCGTCTCTCGCGACGTCCAAAAACAGAACATCCACGTTCAGAGTCTTCGCCAGCTTGAGCCCTTCTTCCGGTCCCAGAACCATCATCGCCGTTCCTAATGCGTCAGCCGTCATGCAGGACTGATGAATGACGGAAACACTGGCGGGTGGATTCTCCACTGGCCGACCCGTTGAAGGATCCAGGATGTGAGAGTAGCGTCGTCCGTCGATGACGAAGAAGTTCCGATAGTCTCCCGATGTCGCAATCGCCTTGTTGGTGAGTTCGACAACCTTGTGAAGTCCGCCAAGCGGGGATTCCACGCCAAGTCGCCAGGGGTCGCCGGAGGCTTTCGCTTCACCAGCCAGATTCTCTCCGCCAACATCCACGACGTGAGACTTCAATCCTCGTTCACGAAGGAGTTTCGAAACTTCATCCGCGGCAAAGCCAGGGGCCAGAGATGCCAGATTGATGCTGATCTCGGGTTTCAACTTTCGTATCGCAGGTGGATCGAGTCGCACTTCAACGTGCTGCATTCCCACTGCCTCCATTGCTGCCTTCAACTGCTCGTCCGTGGGGACTCGCTTCACTTTGTTTCGTCCAAATCCCCACAGCTCAATCAGCGGAGCTACCGTGACGTCCAGTTTGCCGCCTGTCACGGTATGCAATCGCTTCGCCTCTGCAGTCACCGTTGCGAACTGCTGACCCACGGGAAACCAGTCCGCACTTCGTGATTCATTGAACCTGGAAATCTCCGAGTCCTTCGACCAGTTGCTCATCTGACGATTGATGTCAGCGAAGATCTGCTCAATATCCTTTTGCAGCAGATCGCCATCCGTTGAGCCTGGTGAATCAATCACGATCGAATAGTACGAGCCCATCGTTTCGCCGCTGATCCGCAAGGGTTCTTCAGCACACGCGGAAGTCAGGACACTCAGAAGGCACACGAGAGGCCAAAGAAATTTCATAGTTCATCTCCTGAATTCGAACATACTGCCAGCCCGCGCTCGATTCAATCTGCGTCGTTCGGGTTCCTCGATGGTGGTTATCAAATGTTCCATGATGCTGGACTATTCTTCGTCCATACCGGCGAAAAGGCCACCCAGTGGCTGATCAGATCGAGCCTTCTTTTTCCTGCTCTGTCGTTGTGGGGCAGATTTTGGCTTCGAATTGCGACCTGTCGCTTTGTCAGCATCAGCGGACTGAGCTTTCTGAGCCATCACCTCGTCCGCAGCGTCTGCGGGCATTCGCTGGCGAATCATCATCTTGAGGTGTTCCAGAGAATCCGCCTGTTCAATGGTCTTGTCCTTTCGCCACCGTGCAATGCGAGGAAACCGCACGGCCAGGCCAGACTTGTGTCGCGATGAGAGCTGTATGTTCTCGAACGCGAGTTCAAAGACGAGTTCTGCTTTCACACTGGAGACCGGTCCGAAGCGTTCAATGGTGTTGTCGCGTATGAAGCGGTCAACTTCTTCGATCTCAGCGTTTGTTAGTCCGGAATAGGCCTTAGCGAACGGTACCAGCTGGCCGTTATCCCAGAGTGCGAAGGTGAAGTCCGTGAACTTGCCCGCTCGCCGCCCATGTCCTCGCTGTGCATAGAGCATTACGGCATCACAATGAAACGGTTCGTTCTTCCACTTCCACCATGTCCCGGTGACACGCCCGACTTCATAAGACGATGAGGCGTGCTTCAGCATGAGCCCTTCCACAAGATGCTCACGACTTTGAATACGCAGCTGAACGCAATCACTCCATGACGCAGCAGAAAGCCGCGGAGCGATCACAAGTGTTGCACCGGGGATATCGACTGGATCAAGTTGCAGAAGCTCCAGTTGCTGCCGTCTCTTTTTCAGCGCTGTTGATCGCAGGTCCAATCCATTTGATTCGAGGAGATCAAAGGCGACGAAGCGAACTGGAACAGATGCGCGAATTGACGGGCCGACGGTCTTTCGCTGAATCCGCTTCTGAAGGTCTGTGAATGGCAGAAGTCGGCCGTTCTTCCAGCCAACAATTTCCCCGTCCAGCACTGTACCATTCGGCAATCGCCTGACGCTCTGTTCGATCTCGGGGAATCGTTCTGTCAGAAGCTCTTCGCCACGCGACCAGATAAAGACCTGCCCCTCGCGAACGATCAGCTGTGCGCGAATACCGTCCCATTTCCATTCGATGATCCAGCGTTCATCAAAACATGATGTCGGTGAAACGTCCTCCGCAACTGCTTCAGCCGACTCACCATGGACGGACGTGGCGCTGAGAAGTTCTTCTGCCGTTTCTTCCGACAGAGCGTGGGCGAGACAGAACGGATATGGGCGACTGATCTGAGTATCTGTCGTATCAGGATCGATGAGCTGCCGGAAGAACTCGGCGTCGGGTTTCCATTGTCCCATCAGACGATGTGCGATCACTTCGGCTCCGATGCCGGAGTATTCCGCGAGTGCTCGAACAACCAGCTTTTGCGACACACCGATGCGAAATCCGCCGGTCAACAGCTTGTTAAAGACAAGTCTCTCTGTCTGATTCAGATCCAGCCATGCCTGCTGAATCGCCTCACGTCTCGAAGACTCGTTCATCAGCGGCAGGGCAAGCAAACGCTGTTCGATCCAGCTGGCAAGCGAGTCATCCGCTTTAGAACCCACGCCGGGCAGCAGCAGTGCAATCGTCTCAGCAAGGTCGCCAACGAACTCCCGCGACTCTTCAAACAGCCATTCCGGAATGCCTGCAAGCTCTGCGCACCATTCCTGAAGCTGTGAGACCTTGATGACTCGCTTCGGTCGCTGCCCGCACAGGAACCATGTGGCCCATGCGGCATCGGCAGGATCAGCTTCGCGGAAATAACGAACCAGGGACTCCACTCGATCCGTGGTCTTCGTGGTTTCATCGAGTTCCTGGAAGAGTCTGGCAAACCGTCGCATACAACGGATTGTAGGATGGACGCCCTCGTCCGTCTGCGTTTGACTTCTAATTGCTCTTCCAGCTCGTCTGCGTCCTGCGAACGCAAATCAGGCCATTCGGAACTTGAAAGAAGAACGCAAAGGGATTGAGACGGCCAAGCGCGGCCATCCTACAGTGTCGAGGCATTTTTTGTCTGTCGGCCTATTCGCCGTCAGGTTCTTCGAGGTAGGTGTAGCCGTCGAGCGCTTCTTCGTAGAACTTGACGAACTGTCCCGCCTGAACGTGGTCAATGCGGTTTTCTCGAACTGCAATTTCGACCGCGTTCTGCAGTCGGTTAATCAGATCTTTGCCGCGGAACTGAACGTAATCCAGAACCTCGCTGACCGTCTCACCCTTGATGATCGTATCCAGCATTACTTCGCCGCTCTGCGTCAGATCGACGTGAACGGCATTCGTGTCGCCGAACAGATTGTGCAGGTCACCAAGAATTTCCTGGTAAGCTCCGATCAGGAACACGCCCAGGTAATACGGTGCACCGTCGAACTCGTGCAGCATCAGCGTGCGACGAACGTCACGACGGTCGATGAATTGATCGATCTTTCCGTCCGAGTCACAGGTGATGTCACTCAGGACCGCGTGCCGAGTCGGGCGATGATCCAGGTGATGAATGGGCATCACTGGAAACAACTGCTTGATCGCCCATGAGTCCGGACAGGACTGGAACAGGGAGAAGTTGCAGAAGTAGTTGTCTGACAGAGTCTTGTCGAGACGTTCCAGCTCTTCCGGAACGAAGTCCATCGATCCCGTCAACTGCCAGATTTTGTGGCAGATGGCGAAGTAGATGTTTTCCGCAAGACATCGCAGGTCGAGCGACAGATAGCCGGTGTTGAACAGTGTCATCACCGTATCAATCGACGTCTGCGCATCGTGGTAACTCTCCAGGGCGTTGCGCGTGGTGAGTCCTCGGAACGTCTGATACAGATCATGCAGTGCCTGTTCCGCATCATCAGGCGGAGCCAGTGCTGTCTCAGAAGCGTTTTCAGTTCCCTGCTGCGAAACACCCAGTACTCCGAAGACCAGCACGCTGTGGAACGCGGAGATTGCTCGACCGCTCTCTGAGATGATATTCGGATGTTCGACGCCTGCTTCATCGCAGACCGTCTGCAGTGTGTAAACCACGTCGCGCGCATACTCTTCGAGCGTGTAGTTCATGCTCGATTCGAAATTCGTCTGCGATCCGTCGTAGTCAACACCAAGACCGCCACCCACGTCCATGTACTTCAGGCCCGCGCCGCGTTTAACCAGTTCGGTGTAAACTCGAGCGGCTTCGTTCAGTGCGGCTTTGACCTGGCGGATGTTGGTGATCTGACTGCCAAGATGGAAATGGAGAAGCGTGAAGCAGTCTTCCATGCCCCGCTTCTTCAGCTCATCCAGCGCCTGCAGAATTTCGTTGGCTCGCAGACCGAACTTGGAACGATAGCCGCCGGAAGACTGCCATCGGCCCGCACCTCGAGCTGCCAGCTTCACTCGCATTCCGATCTGAGGGCGGACGTTGAGCTTTTCGGCATACTTCAGGATCAGTTCCAGTTCGGTGTACTTTTCCACCACCGGAATCACGTGCCGGCCAATCTTCTGAGCCAGCAGCGCCATTTCGATAAATTCAGCGTCCTTGAAGCCGTTGCAGATGATCGGAGTCTGCGCTTCCGTCATCGCCACGACTGCCAGAAGCTCCGGCTTGCTGCCCGCTTCCAGCCCGAAGCCGAATTCACGGCCGTATTCAACGACCTTCTCAACCACTTCGCGCTGCTGATTGACCTTGATCGGGTAAACGCAGGCATACTTTCCGCGGTAGTTGTGTTCTTTGATCGCGTCGGAAAACGCTTTGTGCAGAACAAACAGTCGGTCTCGAATGATTCCGTTGAACCGCAGCAGCACCGGGACGTCGAGCCCTCGCATCTGAAGCGTTTCAACCAGCTGTCTCAGATCGATCGACTTTGCTGGATTGCGATCTGGATGGACGTGCACGTTGCCGCCCGGACCGACCGAAAAATAGCCATTACCCCAGCGTGGAACTTCATACAATTCGGCAGCGTCCACTGTGCTCCAGTGCATTGGCGATTCATCAATCATCCCGAGCAGTACTCCTGACGAGGCAAGCCTCAACCAAAGTCAACACAACAGAGAATTCCCGACTGGTTTTGTGCGGGAGAACTTCGCCGAGCATCAGAGCAACTGATTCAGGCAACCAGCATCATTGTTGTTTGCGGTCGAACATCCACGTTCGACGCAAACATGATACGCGCATTCGCAGGATTGCCTGCGCGCCAGGATGAATTCCTCCGTGATTGTCAAGAATTCTCTTCCTGCCGGCCCTGTCGCTGTTACTCAGGGACCAGTGAGCGGAACGGTGCTCGCCGCCAGGTATTGCAAACCCGGAGGGCTTGCGCCTTTCCGCTACAAATCGAAACCGGAGGGCTCGCGCCCTTCCGCTACAGCATGATGGACGATCAGGCGCGTCCAGCTTCTTTTGCATCACCCAGGAACCAGATCAGAACAGGGCTGGCGATGTAGATCGAGCTGTACGTACCCGCGATACAGCCAATCAACAGGCACCATGCGAACCCGTGAATACCGGACCCGCCAAAGACGTACAGAATGAAGACCACCAGGAAGACGGTGGTTGCTGTCAGAATCGTTCGTCCCAAAGTCTGGTTCAGGGCGAGATTGACCATTGATTCAGTGACCGCCGGGTTCTTGCCTCGCAGCTCTCGAATTCGGTCAAACATCACGATGGTGTCGTTCAGTGAGTAACCGACGAGGGTGAGGAACGCTGCAATCATCGACAGGTTGATTCGGAAGTCATCAATCAGCAGGATATTGCCAATTGGTGTTCCAAGCACGTAGCCGGCAATTGCCATCGATCCGAGAGCAACGAGTACGTCGTGAACGAGAGCGACAATCGCTGCAAGACCGAAGACGACGTTCTGGAATCGGAACCAGATGTAGGCCGAGATACCCAGGATACTGAAGATGATTGCGATCGTCGCGTTCGTCTTCATTTCTTCAGCAACTGCCGATGCGAAGGTGTTCACTTCGTCAAACAGAGGCGACTTTGACAGAGTGTCCTGAATGGATGCGAGAGCGGCTTTCAGTTCTTCCGGCTTCACATCAGGGACTGTTCGGACGGTGAACTTGTTGTACTTTCGCACCGAACGAGCTGCAGCGGTCGTGCCTGAGCCGGCAGTTCCTTCCAGCCCGAACAGTTCTTCGGTGGATGTTCCTTCAACCTTGGTGCGAGCCTTATCCAGAGCTGCAGAGAGCAGGTCGGTTGCAGTTCCGGAAGCCACTTCCTGTGAAAACGTCAGTTCTGCTTCCGAGCCACCCTTGTACTTCATTCGCATGATGGCTTCGGCTGACTTGTCGTCATCGGCGATTGTGACTGGCTTGGTGTCTGTAAATTCCAGTGAAACCATTCGCAGCTTCATCGAAGGCGACTTCTCAAACGCCTTGAAGACCTTTTCGCGAACGCGGTCTTCTGCGGAAACATCTGCTGTGGCTTTTTCGTCTTTTGCCTGATGGTCGTCGCTTTCAGTGGTTCGGACACGGAAGTAGGTACCAACGCCTTCCGTTGTCTCCTGACCAATCGTCAGGCGTTCCACTGTGAAGTCTGTACCGAACTGCTCAGCCAGAGCCTTCTGCACATCATCAGTCTTCTGGGCTTCCGTCATCTGGAAGGACACCATCGTGCCTCCCGTGAAGTCGATGTCGTAGTTCTTTTCACCACGAACAAAGAACGCCAGCAGACCAATGGCGATCACAGCGATTGAAATCCCGTACCAGATAGCTCGCTGACGCAGGAAGTCGAAGTTCGTCTGATCGATGAACTGCATCATCTTCAGAGTTCGCAGAATGCGAAGGCGTTCGAAGAGGTCAAACAGCAGTCGTCCGACAAACAGGGCCGTGTACATGCTGATGGCAAGACCAAGGAACAGAGTCACCGCAAAGCCGCGAATCTGGTCAGTTCCAAAGTAGAACAGCACGACTGCCGTCAGCAGGGTTGTGATGTTCGCGTCGAAAATCGTGATGAAGGCCTTTTCAAAGCCGTTCTGAATCGCCATTCGAACGCTGCAGCCCTTGGCAATTTCTTCTCGCATTCGTTCGTAGATCAGAACGTTCGCGTCAACGGCCATGCCGATCGTCAACACGATGCCCGCGATACCTGGAAGCGTGAAAGTCGCGTTGAATGCCACCATTGCTGCAATTGTCAGCAGGAGGTTCAGCACCAGTGAGATCACGGCGACAACACCCGAGAATCGGTAGTAGACCAGCATGAACACGACGACGGCCAGACCGCTGATCAGGGTTGCGTTCACACCCTTGTTTCGAACGTCTGCACCCAGAGTTGGGTCAACGGTGGCTTCGCTAAGCGGCTTCGGATCAATCGGTACTTCAAGAGCACCAGCGTTCAGGACAGATGACAGTTCGTCGGCTTCTGCTGTCGAGAACCCGCCTGAGATCTGACCGCGGTTAGTGATCTTCGAGAGAATCCCAGGAGCACTGAACACTTTTTCGTCCAGCACGATGGCGAGATGTCGTTGTGGAACGCCGTTTCGTGGTGAGTTTCGCTCGGTCAACTGGCCGAACAGATAGGCACCGTTCGCGTCAAAGTTGAAGACGACGATTGTCTCACCGTTCTGGGGATCGATATCACGAAACGCACTTTTCAGGTACTTACCGGTGACCTGGTCTGCCGATGGTCCAACCAGCAGAAGGTACTCTTCGGTCTCATAGTTTTCATACTTCCCGTTCACCTCGCGCTGCTTCTGAATCTTGCGGCTGACAGCATTGGCGTCGGTCAGGAACTTTGGCACACCGTTGCGTTCAAACGCTGGAACCCAGCGAGCAACAACTTCGTTGCCGATGATGACTTCCTTGCGGGAAAGGTCGAGTTCATTTGCGGCACGAATAATGTCCCCATCGGTTCGGTCCGCGACGATGAAGAACTCAAGGCTTCCCAGTCGAGTGATCTTGCGTTTGATTTCATCAACGGTCGAAGGATCTTCACCTGGGACGATGACTTCGATTCGATCCGCACCCACGGCTCGGACGGTGACTTCTTCAGTACCGGACTGGTTGATTCGCTTGCTGACAGCACCGACCATTCGGTCCATGATTTCCGGCGTGATCGACTTTCCGTCGCCTCGCACCTGGAACACCATGTTGGTTCCGCCGGCGAGGTCGATGCCCAGTCGGAAACGACTTGCAATCGATTCGCCTTTGAGCAGCGGACTAATGAACGGCGCGAGACCAAGAATGATCGTGAAGATCACGATACCAATTCGTCCGCTCCATTCGGGGCACTTCAGTGCTTTGCCAAGCAGGTTGCCAAACACAAATGGCAGGATGATCATGCCAAGCACGATCACGGCGAAGAGAAACTCGCCGACGCCCGATGATGACGCCGCGGCGGCAGTTGCATCGGACGCCTGCTGCACAACTTCGTCTGCAGCCTTGGCATCCTGCTTTGCCATTTCTTCGATAAACGCAGTTCCTACGTCATCAGTTTTCTTCGCGGTATCAGCAGCTTCCTGAGCGACTCCGGGAGCCTGAAGCAGCAGAATCAAAAGTCCATTGAGCAACAGTGACATCAGTGAATTCCTGGTGGAAATCGCAGGGACACATTCGGGCGCCGCTGGCGCGCCGTTTGAGTTGAAGAAAACGCGTATATGTAGCGAAATGGCAGACTTGAGCACAATTCCAGGGGCCTGCCACGTCCACAAACCGGGAAATTGCTTCAGTTTAGAACCGAAGCCCCCGGCGTGGATCGCAATCAAGTGGCAGCAGGTGGCTCTGCTTTGTCATCCAGCGGCCCATGAATGGCCGATCGCAAAAAGCGAATGCGAGTCGAATCTTCGAACTTGAGGGTCACAAATTTCCCATCCTGAGTCATGTCGGCGATCGTGCCAATCATGCCACCGGTCGTGACCACTTTGTCGTTCTTTTTCAGGCCGCCTAACAGTTCCTGGCGTCGTTTCTGTTCACGAGCCTGTGGTCGAAGCAGCATGAAGTAGAACAAAACACCAATGAACAAGATCGGAGCAAATGACATCCAGGGTGGCGGATCCTGTGCATTTGCACCATTTCCGCCCGCCGGAGCTGCTCCTGCTGGTGCGTCTGCCGGTGCTGTTTTGGCTTCTGATCCCGCCGCGCCTTCCGCTGCTGGAGCCGCCTGTGCTGCAGTCGCTTCCTGAGCTGCCGCGGCCGGAGCCGCCGGTGCTGGAGCCGTTTCTCCCGCTGCCTGGAACAGCATCAATCCCAATACTACCAGTTTCACTGCCATGAAATTCGCGCCTTTGCCAACCGTTCAAGGACTGATTATCTGTTCCGGGGTGATCAGAAAAGGGGCGTATTTTAGGGGTGTGCTTTCCAGCGAGCAAGCTGATTCAACCGAAACTCAGCGAGTCGGCCACCGATCACAGCTTCCCGAATTTGCCGAACCAGAGTCTGATAATAGGTGATGTTGTGCAGTGAAAGCAGAATGGGGCCAAGCATCTCTTTCGCGACAAAGAGGTGCCGAAGATAGGATCGTGTGAACCGCGTGCAGGCAACGCAGAGGCATTCAGGATCCAGCGGACTTTGATCCTTTTGATGGATGGAATTTCGAATTCGGACAGGTCCCTGACTCGTAAACGCCATCGCATTTCGGCCGTTTCGAGTCGGCATGACGCAGTCAAACATGTCGATTCCGCGGCACACGGCTTCCAGAATATCCTCCGGTCGCCCAACTCCCATCAGATAACGCGGCTTTCCAGTTGGCAGAATCGGGACGGTGTGATCCAGAGTGAAATACATCATCTCCGGGCTTTCCCCCACACTCAGTCCCCCAACGGCATACCCAGGAAAGTCGAGCGGAAGTAGTCCTTCAGCCGATCGGCGACGCAGTTCCGGATGAATGCCGCCCTGGACAATTCCAAACAAGGCCTGGTCAGCACGCGTCTGAGCATCCCGGCAGCGTGCGGCCCAAAGAGTCGTGCGGTCGACGGCTCGACGAATCTTCTCGGGTGTCTCGCCCGATGGTGGGCATTCGTCGAGACACATGATGCAGTCGGCACCCAGCATTTCCTGAATCTGAACGGCTCGTTCCGGTGTCAGTTCCAGCTGGCTTCCGTCGATATGCGATCGGAATACGACCTTGTCGTCGCTCATCTTGCGAAGGTCCGCCAGGCTGAAGACCTGAAAGCCTCCGCTGTCTGTCAGTATGGGACCATCCCAGTCCATGAACCCATGGAGCCCGCCGTGGTCCGCCACAATCTCCGGACCAGGTCGAAGCGCGAGGTGATAAGTGTTGCCCAGAACCATCTGAGCACCGGCATCGCGCAGTTGTGACGGCAAAAGCCCCTTGACTGTGCCCAGGGTCCCGACAGGCATGAACGCCGGAGTGTTCACGGCTCCGTGTGGCGTGATCCACCGCCCTGCTCGCCCGGCAGTCTGCGGATCCGTCGCTTCCAGTTGAAATTCAAAATGTCCCATATCTTTGCCGGAACCCATTGCCGAATTCGTCAGTACTCAAAAGCCCCGGCATCGTACTCCGGCCAGCCGTTGGAAGAGAAACAGAGTCGGGTTCTAACGTTCCGATTCTCCAAACACGTCGGCCAAACAGAATCAGCAATCAGATTAGTCAGAATCGTCATACGTTTTCTGATCGCGGTGCTGATCGCGGTGCCATCCACCTCTACGCCTACCGTCCCCGGTCGGGCTGTGAACGGTTACCATGCTCAGGCAAGTTCTGGCGTTTCTTTTCAGCCTTCTTCGCCGTTAGTTGATTCCGAAATCAGCAGCAGAGATTCGAGTGATTCGTAGTCTTTTCGGTTGTGGGTCAAGAGCGGGACATCGAGCAACACTGCTGTTGCGGCAATCCACGCATCAGAATTACTGAGGTGACGGCCATTGCGCTCCGCCTCCACTCGCAGCGAAGCCCACACAGAACAGAGATCAGAGGTCTGATGAAAGATCACAAAGTGTTTACGTAAAAAGTCAGCAAGTGCCTGTCGTCGAGCTTCCCCCCAGTTGGCTCGCAACATGCCGTATTCAAGTTCGGCAACCGTCATGAAAGAAATTACGCTGCGGTGATTGAGGACGTACGGCAGATAGAATTTTTCTCTGCTGTCAGCCCGAAAGAGAAACGACACTACGTCGGTGTCCACAACAATATTGGACTCAGTCATTCAGGGGATCCCGGACTTTGTCCTGCTGACGAGCGGCTTTGATGGCACGGAGGAAATCGTCGAGGTCATCTCTGGGGTTCAGAAAATCAAACCGGAGATCTTCTGCAGACCGAACCGGGGCAACTCCCTGCTGCCGTGCGAGGATCTCCACATAAGCACGCGCTCTGGCAACCTGGGGATTGCGATGCTCGGCATTTTCATGAACCTGAATAGACTGCTGCCGACGTTCCCACTGTTCAGCCAATGATGACAACGACACGTCTCCCCTCCCAGATTCAATTTGCTGGCGGGCGAATTCATTGAATTGTGCGAGGTCAATTTCTCGAATGCTCATTGTAGTCGTCTCCTGAGCTCCAGTTTACCGCAGCTCTGGTTGGACGGTCAACGAGTTTCGAATGAACGGTCTGTCCGAAGCCAGAAGGCCCCCAGGCCACAAGCTCACCAGTGAAAGTAGAGGTTTGGGCGTCAGAGCAGCGCGAAGTCGGCCACACATGGCGGAACAGCGAAGCCTTTCGCCGTGCGGTGTGAACCCGCCGGTACCCATGCCGCTTCGGGGTCTTTGATCGGACAGAAAAATGCTGGGCAGAAAAATGGGAGACGCAACCCCACTGGCGAGCGGTGCGGTGTGAACGGTGTGAACCCACCGGTACAACCCACTGACCAAAACCACCCTGAGCCCGAGGCGCTAGCCGAAACCTCGACCAGTACAAAGCGATAACGTTTGCGTGTGACCTGCGAAGCACTCTGCAGTAGGATCCTGACCCCATTAGGCGTTACGCGAGGGCAAGCTGGAAGCCCTCAGTCCGCGGTACTTGGAAACCACCACCGGAATCACCGTGACAAATCCGCTGGGCGGTACGTACACTGTGAGTCTGGCAGCCGCTATTACCAAACTGGGTCAGCCAGTGGCCCAGGGCGGTGCCGGCATCAGCTTTGCGGCTGGCACACCGGGATCTGCCGTCGTGAATATCAATGCGGAAAACGAAATCAGCTTCAGTCTCAGTGATGCTCAGGGTCGCTCACTGA
>JAEUII010000450.1 GCA_016795145.1 Planctomycetaceae bacterium | reverse complement strand
ATCGTTTCCACTGTTCCTGATGATGACGAAGTTCCCTTCTAAGGAGTTGCCGATGCTTGCTGTTCTACAGCGTCCCGATTTTCCAACCCGCTTTGTCATTGGTAATGACGGACAACATGATCGTTTGTGCTGTCCGGTCTGCGCCTGCCCGTACGTGCATCCTGCCGAAGTGGTTGTCGAACAGGGGCAGACGCGAACCGTTGTAAGTCATGAATCGACACAGGTGTCCGCAACCCAGCGGTTTCTCCTCGCGCGAGGATCGCTGATCACTCTGGATTTCTGGTGTGAGTTCGGTCATTCGTTTCAGTACGCGCTCGAATTCCACAAGGGCGAACTTCAGTTGCGGCTCGACACAAAGCCGCTGCCGAATCCTGATACTCCCGGAGAGCTCTGGAGAGACTGACGTCGTATGGAAGACTTCCTCGCAGGGATGTTCGGAACCTCGATTTCCGCCGAACGCCGACTGGCGTTGTTCACGGTTCCGGAACGTCGCGCGCGGTTCTTTGGCGATCTGGAGTCTGCCGGCAAGGTAGCGTCCAAGCTGGCAGAATCCCAGAACGTCTATTTCGGAGTGGGCCTGATTCAAGGCACCCCGACCGGCCGTGGTAAGCAGGAAGACATCACCTGTATCGTCGCGCTGTGGGCCGACGTCGACTTCGCTGGCGACGCACACACGGGCAAGTCGCTGCCGACCGACGAATCCGACTTTGAACGACTGCTGGCCGAACTCCCGCTGCGGCCGTCATTGATTGTCGATAGCGGTCATGGCCGGCATCTGTACTGGCTGCTGCATGAACCCTGGCTGTTCACTGATGACAGCGAACGAACCCAGGCGGCTCATCTGGCAAAGGCGTGGCACGAACTTGTCTGCACCGCAGCGCAGCGGCTCGGCTGGTCCCTTGAGAATCTTGGTGACCTGACGCGTGTCCTGCGCCTGCCGAATACCGTGAACCGAAAGGACCCGGCTGCGCCCGTTCCAGTTCAGCTGATGCTGGCGGATTACAATCGACGATTCTCGATCGATGACTTCGAAAACTACCTGCCGACGGTTACACCGTCGGCGCCGCCTCGAGTCGCTGCCACTGTTGATCCGGTCGACCTGCCAATCACTCTCACCCCCGATGCAGAACCTCCGGCCGATAAGCTAGTCGCAGCGATTCTGGAAAGTTCGGTCTTTCGAGCGACATGGGAGCGTAAACGCAGTGATCTCAGTGACAATTCGGCCAGCGGCTATGACCTGAGTCTTGCCACGATCGCGATGATGCGCGGTTGGACTGATCTGGAAGTGGCCCGACTGATTCTGGCGTGGCGTCGCCGGCATGGCATGCAACCTGAAAAGGCACTCCGAGCCGACTACATGGCTCGCACGCTGGCCCGCGCCCGCAAAGCAACGGTTACCGAAGAGACTACAGATGTCGATCTGTCGGCGTTTCCGATGGTTGCGGCCGCAGCTCCTGCCCCAAAAACTCCGGCAAATCCGGATCCCGGTCCGCTGCCGGAATCGCTCTGTCGCATCCCAGGCTTTGTGTCGGAAGTCATGGATCATTGTCTAGCCACTGCGCCGTATCCCAATGTGCCGCTGGCGTTCTGCGGGGCACTGGCGTTGCAGGCCCTGCTTGCCGGACGCAAGGTTCGGGACGAGGCGGATAACCGTACGAACATCTATCTGCTGGCCCTCGCATTCTCCTCAGGCGGCAAGGACTGGCCGAGGAAGCTCAACACAAAGATTTTGCACCATGCAGGCCTGCTCAATTCCCTCGGAGAGAAGTTTGCCTCCGGCGAAGGATTGCAGGATTCCCTGTTCCTGACGCCAGCGATGTTATTTCAGACGGATGAAGTCGACGGTCTGCTGCAGTCAATCAACAAGTCTCGCGATGCGCGGCACGAGAATATCCTTGGCACGCTGCTGACGATGTATTCGTGCGCCAACAGCATTTATCCCATGCGTCGCAAGGCCGGCAAAGAGTCACCGGGAGTCATCGATCAGCCATGTCTGGTCGTCTATGGCACCGCCGTACCCACGCATTATTACTCGGCT
>JAEUII010000426.1 GCA_016795145.1 Planctomycetaceae bacterium | reverse complement strand
AGTGGCGAGGCAGCAGTCGAAGGCTGTAGCGATTCCGTTTGAAGACGATCGTAAACAAATGCGTCGACAGGATTCTTCACCCACGAGGTCCCGGTTTCAGACTTTGGTACTGGCGGTCGTTCGGGAGGCAGGAATGCCCAGTGCTGCTGATACTCGCCGCCCTGCTGAATCCATGATCGAAGCAATTCGACCTGAGCCACAGTGAGCGACTTGCCGGAATCACGCGGCGGCATTTGCACATCGGGATCCGTCGACCGAATCCGTCGCATCAGTTCGCTGGCATCGACATTGCCCGGCACAACCGCTGCTTTACCTTCGTGAATCGCGGTTGCTCCATCAAACGTATCAAGCCGCAAGCCACCTTCACGCTTGTGCTCGTCGGCACCGTGACACTGCAGACAATTGGCCGCCAGAATCGGCTGGATGTCTCGCGAAAATCGCACGTCGTTCTGGCCCGCAGTCAGCAGGCCATCTGAAGCAACAAGAACAACGACGCCCAACAGAACCGATCGTGAGTTCATGGGAACATCCGGCGGGAATGGAGTGGCAGGAAGTCGGTGCAGAAAGTCCGCTTTCCGACGATCTCACTCTACCCTGCCCCACAACCCATCGCCAGCATTCGGAGTCGTTCTGACGGTTTGTCCCATTTCGCAGGCTGGTGCATCGCTGATACGTTCCTGATACCTCGTAACCCGAAGCGTCAGCGAGGGATATAGAACTTCCATCATCCCTCGCTGACGCTTCGGGCTGGGATGTGCCAAGAGACTGTCAGAGCCTTTGAGTTCCCTGAACATGCTGCACAACTTCCGCACACATGCGGTCCAGTGATTCATCAACAAACACAGCAACCTGCGGCTGAATGTGTTTCGAAAGATCTCTGACGCGGTTTTCACGGATGGAGACAGGGAACTTGTCCTGCCGCGACGAGGAATCAGTTACCGTCACAACGGCATCCAGATGGATGTTGAGTCCTTCCTTGCAGTCAGCCGTTACGAAGCCAGGCGTTTGTTGAGGCAGATCCGAATAGTTCAGAAGGTTCTCAGTGGATCGTGTGGCTTCGCGCAGGACCAGGAAAAGCGTCTGCGAAAACGATCCTTCATCCGCAGCATCGGTTCGGTCGTCAGCTGCAGCTCGCTCCTTTTCAAGGCCTTCACGCCGCATGCTCTGATCGGCACTTTGCAGCAGACGTTCGTCGAACACAACGAAGCAGGAAGTCAACTCAACGTGAACCGAGACATCCGGCGGCAGCTGTGCCTCAAGCTTCGATGTCAGCTGATCGACGATCGACGGATCGAACGATTCAGCTGGTACCATCGTCACCGCATCTCGCCAGTGACGAGGTTCATTCAGACCTGGGTAGTAGACTTTTTCGGCCGCCGGTCGAGCATCAACAACTTCGACAGAAGCCACTTGCCGAGACGAGGCCAGCCGGATTCGCGGCAGTGGCTCCAGCGCGAACTTCGGCGCTTCGCCGGCCGGCAAAGCCTTCACGGCGGACCGCCCCAGGTGACATCCGGTCAGGGACGTGAGCATGATCGCGAACAGACATAGACATCGAATGGACATGCTGTTCACCTCTGCAAGTTCCGGCATTCACGATGCGAATGCATGTTCCCGGTCACGATCACCGTGGTCGCAGAACACGCCGGGCACGAAGAAATATCAGAACGCCCGGAATTCTCACAGAGTAATCCCAACAGGTGGTCGCCACGCCTGCCCGTGATGTCGCTGTTTGTGTTTCCGGCCCAACGAATCGCAAACGACTGACGACAGTCGTCCTACACTTTGGGTAGCACGTACGAAGTGCGTGTGCCGAAGGCGCCGGAAGCTGATGCCAGGATGCGGTATTGCCAAACATGCTCGACTGAAATCGCAGAGTTTGAACCGCGAATGGACGCGAATTCACGCGAATGAGTCGTAGTCTGTGCTTCCGGCCCAACGGGCCGTCAACGCAGCACATCATGAAGCACATGGCCATGGACATCGGTGAGCCGTCGATCGACGCCGTCTGTGCGAACTGTCAGACGAGTATGATCGATGCCAAGCAGATGCAGCAGTGTGGCGTGCACATCATAGACCTGGGTCGGGTTGTCTCGATCGAGTGGTTTATAGCCCCATTCGTCCGATGGTCCGTATGAAACGCCGCCACGAATTCCGGCTCCACACAGCCAGTTGGTAAAGACGTACGGATTGTGGTCGCGTCCCTTGCTTCCCTGTGTCGACGGCATGCGACCAAATTCCGTGGTCCACAGAATGACTGTCTCATCCAGCAAGCCCCGCTCTTTCAAATCGCGAATCAACGCGGCCGCACCAATCGCCATTCCCATCGCAAGTGGCTTGTGATCGCGTTCAATGTCTTCATGGCTGTCCCAGTTGCGTCGAGGAAATCCGTTGTCGTTACCGCTCCAGATTTGAACGAACCGAACACCGCGTTCCAGCAGCCTGCGAGCAATCAGGCACTTGCGACCAAAGTACTCGGCTTCTTCCGGAATATTGATCTCCGCGGGGTATGTGGAACCGGCATTTTCCAGTCCATACATCTTCAACGTTGCGGCAGTCTCCTGCGAAAGATCAAAGGCCTCAGGAGCACTCAGCTGCATTCGCGCGGCCAGCTCGTACGAACGAATACGAGACTCAAGACGCGAATCGCCAGGCCGCTGTTCGGCATAACGTTGATTTAGTGCCTTCAGAAGCTGCTGACCATCCTTCTCACCAGACGGTGTGATGTAATCAGCAAAGGCCTGGAGATCATCGATCGGAGTCGTTCGCTGCGGGAAGATCATCGTTCCCTGAGTACTCGCGGGAAGAAACGCCGAGCCCCAGTTCTTCGGACCGTTGCTCGCGAATCCTCGATGATCCGGCAACACGACAAACGTCGGCAGATTTTCGTTGAGCGACCCCAAAGCATACGTCACCCACGCGCCAACACCCGGAAAGCCCGGTCGATCAAACCCCGTTGACTGGAGGTACGTCGCCTGACTGTGAACACCCGTCTTTCCGACCATGTTGTGAATGAAGGCCATGTCATCGACCACATCCCCCAACGCCGCTACGACTTCACTAAGATGCTTGCCGCTCTGGCCATACTGAGCAAACTTGAATGGCGATTTCATCCACGGACCCAGTCCGTCCTGAAACGCTTCGACGTGCTCGCCAAAGTTTGACGGTTCGCCGTGGTGTTTCTCCAGCTGAGGCTTGTAGTCGAACAAGTCCAGGTGGCTTGCTGCCCCGCCCATGAACAGCTGGATGATTCGCTTTGCCTTCGGCGGATGATGCAAAACCGTTAGCTTAGCTCCAGCCCCAATCGCATCGCGAAGAAGATCCGCCTGCTCAGCGCGCGCCTGATCTTCAAGCAGGATGATGGTTGCAGCAAGGCCTGCAAAATCCTGAGCAGAACTCAGGAATCGACGACGAGTTTTGGCGGGATGATTGAAGGCGGGCAATGAACTCATGACAGCTCCTGCGGGAAGAGTTCGCAGGATTGTACGATGTTCAAACCCGCAGAGCTATGAAAACCTGACGATGCCGACTGCCTGAAACGTCGACCGCGGGAGGCGAGGCGTGGGGTGAAGGAATGGTTAATGATCATTGGAGATTGAAAAGTGCAAAATGAACCTTGGCGGCTCGCTGCAATTTGCATTTTCCATTCTTCAATAATCAATAATCCTTGCTGCAAAGCCAACAACCGAAGCTACGGATTCTTCAACGCTGCGAGTGCATCCGTTGTCGTTGAATAGATGGCCAGGACCGTATCAAGCTTGGCGACTGAAAAAGCTGCCGTGCAGAAGCTGTTCATGTTCGCGATCGCGAAGCGGCCGCCTTCACGTTCCTGCAGGACTCGCTGAAGCAGGATGCAACGACCGAGAAACGCTGACCCCACAAACTTCACGTTGCTGAGGTCAACAATCAGACGAGGGCTGCTGAGAGACTTTGCCATGTCTGCTGTCAGCCCGACTTCCTCAAGAACATTCTCAAACAGACTCGAATGTTCAGCACTGGGTCGAATAATCGTCACGCCATCAATTGTCAGACACTCAGAAGCGTTCACACTGCTCATGGTTTGCCACTTGCCAAATTGTACTCAGTCAAAATCATCCGTCGGTGGAGTCTGCAGGCCGCAACAGATTGCAGAAAAGCTCGATCGATTGCCAACGACTGCTACGTTCTTTGGGAAACTTCCCCGACTTTCACACAAGTTCACGTCTGCTGAACGTGCGCACTTTGCATTTTGCAGTCTCCAATAATCATTAACCATTCCTGCGCTCCTCGCCCGCCGATCGCGGCACGACTGCGACGTACGTCTCAGAAGCCAGCACCTACTTCAGCGAGTAGCCGGTCTTCAGAAGTTTCTCGATCAGCCGCAGTTCGTTGTCGACCGTCGCGCGGCCCTGAGGTGTTGACTGCCAGTTCGTGGCTGTGATTCCTTCCGTCGCGGGACAGCCATAAATCGTCACCTGTTTGGGGAGGTATCGCCGCATGACAATGCAAAGTCGCAGAATGTGCCACGCGGAGGAAACAAGAACCACAGAGCGTGCTGCCTGAAGTCGCGGATGAGTCTTCAGGAGCTGACCGCATTCCTTTGCACTGGCGGCGGAATCATCGTTGGCGTCTTCCAGCACAATGGCGTCCTCTGCGACACCGGCCTGCAGCGCCAGTTCTTTCATGCGATCGGCTTCGGTACGGCCCTGTGGGTGCTTCTTTCGGCCATCACCGCACAGCAGCAAGGATTGAACCTTTTTCTTTGTAACAAGAGCAATACCGGTGCTGATACGATGACGCAGATACTCCGCGTCTGACGCACCAACAACAATTGCGACGTCGGCCTTGTCGAACTGGTCCGCTCGGAAGACATCTTTTGGCTGCAGTGAATTCCTGATGGGTTGCTCCTTGGAGATTGATGCATCGACGCCCTATGGGGAAAGTCTAGCATTGAGCATCGATCCTGGCACCCTGAACGTTCCTGCGCCTTGTGTGCTCAACATGGAATCGTAGAATCCCGCCTCCACCAGACCACTTCCCGCCAGTTCCGGACCCTTCCGATTTTCGATTGTTGCATGGATCATGTTTCTATGACGACAGAACTGGGCGACGGCCGATTGATTGCAATTGGCGATGTGCACGGATGCGGACACGCTCTTCAAACTCTGCTGGACGCCATCGCACCGCAGGACACGGACTGCTTCGTGTTCCTTGGCGATCTGATCGATCAGGGCCGAGACACCTCCACGGTCCTCGAGGAAATCCTGAAGCTCCGACAGAAGTGCAGGGTCGTTCTGATTCAGGGCAACCATGAGGAGATGCTTCTGAATGCTCATGAGAACGAAGGGTCACTTCGCTACTGGGAGAACTGTGGCGGCGTGGCCACGCTGAATTCATATCGCTTCGGAGGAACGCTCAACGATATTCCACCGGAACACTGGGAGCTGCTTCGATCGGCCCTGCCCTATTATGAGACCAGCGAGTTCATTCTGACACACGCCAATTATCGACCCGACGTTCCCATGGACGAACAGGAGTCGTATCAGCTTCGATGGGCACTTCTGGAACCTGACGACATCAAACCCCATTACTCCGGGAAGACTGTCGTACTCGGTCACACCGAACAGAAAGACTCGGAGATCCTGGACCTTGGCTTCGTCATCTGCATCGACACCGCCTGCTGGAGACACGGATGGCTCAGCGCGATTGAGCTTCACAGCCGCGAGGTATGGCAGGCGAGTCGATGGGGAATGATGCGAGAAGCCGAGGAACCAACTCACCGCGGCATGCTGCCGCTCGCACGATAAACGCCTCAAAAAAAAAACCTTCCAAACTCGGTTTGGAAGGGGTCATAAGATCGCCAAAAACTTCCGCGGGCACTCGCTATTGCAGCTGACTGTTCTGGAACTGTCCCGCCTGGAACTGGTTCAGATTCAGCTGCGGCTGCTGATTCAGGCTGCGCATTGCATCCTGACGATTCTGCTGCAGCTCACGCGCCTGGTTATTAAAGAAGTCTGACATCTGCACGATCGCGGGGCCCAGCAGAAACAGGAACACCGAAGGCATCAGGAAGAGTGACACCGGGAACAGCAGCTTGAACGATGCGGCATTGGCACGTGCGTCGGCACGTTCCTTCAACGATGCTCGCATGCTGTCGCTGTATTCCGTCAATGCTCGTGAAATACTGGTACCAGTTGCTTCCGACTGAATCAGCAGTGAGGTGAACGAATTCACTTCAGGAGAATCAATACGCTGGCCAAAGTTCTTCAGTGCCTGAGGCAGACTTCCCACGTCGGCCTGCTGGCTGACGATTCGAAGTTCTTCTGCCAGTGCCGGATGAGCACCATGAATTTCGCGGCTGATCCGCTTCAATGACTGAGGAACTGTCAGCCCCTGGCTCACGCCCATGTTCATCATGTCAAGGACATCCGGAAGTCCTCGTTCAATGTCGATCTTTCGTTCCGCCGCCTTGAAGCCCACGATCAGCGGAGGAAGCGCCCAAAGGAACAGCGGAGTCAGCACCAGAGCTCCCAGCAACCATGGCTCCAGCTGAGGAGGCGCCATGATCAGCCAGAAGCCCACGATCACCATTGACGTGAACGCCAGAACAAATCGCAGCGCGGTCAGATTCAGCCAGGCTGCGCGGGAAAAATATCCGGCTCCCGTCAGAGCCTTTCGCTGAAGTTCGCGACGCGCGGCGGTTTCAGGAAGCAGCTGAGCAATCGAAGGAGTGAGACCACCAAACAGATAATCATCGTCCCGGATCGGAAGTTCTTCCGGAGCGGGCATTGGAAGAGATGACACATCATCTGACAGCAAGCCTCGGAAATCACGAAACAGCTTTCGATCATCCCAGGTGGAGATTCGATTGACGCCGTTCATCGGGATCGTGGACGTGCCCCTCCAGCTGTCGTTGCTACTGGATGCGGCAGTTGATGCCATCGCGGCCACCGGTTCACGAACCGGTGCTGGAATCGGCTGATTCATGGGTCGCGAAATGGGCGAAGCAGACTCATCAGCCACCAGCTTCAGTAATCCGCTTTGAGTCTTCGCCTGGAGTTCCTGCTCAGCCGGTGTCGAAGTGGCCAGCGGGCGAACCTGCTGGAACATGCTGGCCGGACGCTGCCTCGGAGCAAAAAAGAATCGGCGAATCACCGCGCCAGCAGCGACGACACCTGCAGCAGCCAGAAACCAGACAAAGTACATCGAAATTACTCCTGTCACAGGATAGTCGCTTTTGCGATCACACCACTGTCGGTCGTCGAATCAGGCAGAGAATCAATTCAGGAACTACGAACTCAGCCACCGCTGAAAACAACCAGCCCCGGCATCAGAACCGAGCACTGCGACTAAGAATGCGGTACACCATCAGACAGCCGACGACCTGAAGGATCACGGCGGTCCAAAGAGACAATCGTCCCCAGAAGGAACTCATCAGGCTGGTCATGTAATTGGGATCGCGGAACAGATAGAAGCTCATCACCAGAATCGGAATGATGACCATCATGATGGCCCCCATCCGACTCGCAATCGTGGCCGCTCGCTGACGTGACACGAAATGAAGACGGTCGCGAACAGCCGTTGCCAGTCGTTCCAGCACGGAGATCAGGTCACCACCTGTGTCCTGGTGAACAGCCAGCGCTGACGACAGCATCGTCAGGGTTGAAACACCCGTTCGTGCAGCGAGGTCGCCAACCGCACTACCGATATCGATACCCATTTCCATCCGGCGAGCACTGATGCGCAGTTCATCGCCCAGAGGAGACGGGGTGTCAGACGCAACCATCATAAACGCATGATCCAGATTTCGGCCGGAACGTGCACAGCGAGCCATCTCTTCCGCCATCGATGGAAGCTGGTCCATGATGGCCTTTTGTCGGCGAGCCCTGACCGACATGGCAACAACGATGGGAACGATCAGCCCAACGGCTCCAAAGATGGCCGCCATGATTTCTCGTTCCGTCACCACATACACAGCGCCGCCAAAAGCCAGACCGGACAGAGCACAAAGGCCCAGCCAGACGGCCGGAGGAGTTCGAATACCGGACTGCACCATCAGCTCGTCGAACCAGCCGTTAACGGATTCCCCAACGCCTTCGCCACCTGACGAAAACGTCTGGTTCTCTTTCAGCAGGCCGGCAAACTCCGGACGTCGTTCCAGTGTTTGCAGAGTTGGATTAGGAGCGATCATGAGCTTACCTGTTGAAATGCGTTCGAGTCAGTACATCAGGAATCACACCAGGTCCTCAAGGAGGACTGTTTCTCCTGCTATTCCATCTTCAGCTCGCGAGCTTCAAACAGAGGCCGGTACTGATCCACATTCGCGCCGGTCATGGCCAGACGGCGAAGAGCAACCGGCTGATATCCGGTTGCAAAGAAGCTGCCGACCGGACGTCCGTCTTTGTCTTCGCCGCTGATGCGGTAAACAAAGATGTCGTCCATTCGGTATTCACCGTCTTTCAGACCGGCGACTTCCGAGATCTTTGTGATACGACGTTCGCCGGTATGAAGTCGAGTCACATGGATCACAATATCAATGGCGTTGCAGACGTACTGACGAGCAATTCGAGCCGGCAGGTCAGCACCGGACAGCGCGATCATCAGTTCCAGTCGGTCCAGAGTCTCACGCGTGTCGTTGGCATGGACGGTGCTCATTGAACCGTCATGGCCAGTGTTCATCGCCTGCAGCATGTCCAGAACTTCCGCACCACGTGCTTCGCCGACGATGATGCGGTCAGGTCGCATTCGCAGAGCATTTCGGAGCAGGTCACGCTGCGTCACGGCACCTTTGCCTTCCATATTCGGAAGACGCGTTTCCAGTGCGACCGCGTCTTTCTGCTGCAGCAGAAGCTCGGCTGTTTCTTCAATCGTGACGACACGCTGAGAATCCGGAATAAAGCGGCTCATGCAGTTCAGCAGCGTCGTCTTGCCGGCACCGGTACCTCCGCTGACGATGATATTCATTCGCCCGCGCACTGCCAGAATCAAAAAGTCGGCCATCGCTGGAGCCAGTGAGCCGAAGCGGATCATGTCTTCCATCTGAATGCGGCGGTTGCCGAATCGACGAATCGAAACCGTTGGTCCCGCCAGAGCGAGTGGGGGAATGATGGCGTTGAATCGTGATCCATCGGGCAGTCGAGCATCCACGATTGGACTGGATTCATCAATTCGACGACCAGCGCGTCCAACCAGCCGATGAATGAAGTGCATCAGGTGGGAGGAATCCGCAAACCGCAGATTCGTGGATTCCAGCAGACCGTTGCGTTCGATCAGAATGCGGTCGGGTCCATTAATCATGATGTCCGTGACGGTTGGGTCCACCATCAGGGATTCGATCGGGCCGAAGCCGTAGATTTCGTCCATGATCTCTGACACCATCGCTTCGCGCTGCTGCGATGTCATTGTCAGAGACTGACGAGTGCACATGTATTCGGCGAGCGAACGAAGCTGAGCACGCAGCTCCGACTCCGTCATCTGCTCGGCTTTGCTGAAATCAACAAGGTCGACGATCTGACGATGCAGTGACGTCTTTAGTCGCTGTAAACTCTGAACACTGGAATCCGTCGATTCAGACGCTGTCGCCATGGAAAGTCCTTACGTCGCAATTGAACCCTCACGCACGCTCACGAAACGCGCGCAACAGGTGCAGAGACACAATGGTCCAGCATCAGTATCGATTCGGGAACAAAGGGAAATCCAGAATGCCTGCAGACCGCGTTGCAGGCAGAATCATCCTTCCAACAAACTCAACCGGCAGAATCGGCGAGCGGACGAATCTGGCACCAACGTCGTCGTTCCCACGCAGCAAGGACAACAGGAACCTGCTCCGTTCAGCGTCATTCCCGCGCAGCGCGGGAACGCAGCAATAACCCCGGCTTTTCAGGCGTGAACTAAGCAGCCTGAGAACGTGCATCCGCGTCAGCAGCGTCTGCAGGGCGATGATCGTCTGAGATCATCAGTGTCTGGCGAGCAAGACAGTCGCGTCCCTGTGGGCTCAGCTGATACTGCAACCCAACGCTGCGACCGGTAAATTCAAAACGAATCAGGCCCTGAGCAATCAGGTAACCGTGAATCGATGTCAGCGATGCGGTCTCAACACCCGGAACATCGAGTACTCGATCGAGCCATCCCGCATAATCCTGCTGAGACGCTTTGGCCGCCGCGTCCCGAACCGCATAACAACCAAGCACTGCGAGGCAGCTCTGTTCGAAGGTTGTCGTTGTGGTTTCGGTTGCGTTCATGCGATCAGTATCGACAGGATTTTCCGGAGCTTTCAACAGACCAGGTTTCGTCCCTATGACCGACATGGTCCGCACGACCCGAACAATTCATAAAGCGGCATTTCCAGGCAGTGCTTTCCAGTTCTTCGAACCGCACTCAGGGCAAGTTTCCTTGTGAAAAGTCGCCCCACGAATCGATCTCGTGAAACACACAAACTGTTAGGGCTCGGAACACGTTTTTGCTTCGAGCCAGCAGAACCTGCGAAGAAAGATTCAAGATCGAGCTTTGGTCATCCAACCCGCGTCAGACTCCCGGGTCTCGACTTTAGAATCGTGGAGGTGATCGTCGAACTACAGGAGCCGGACCTGGCTGAGAGACTGCTGGTCCATTGCCGTAGCGGTTTGATGTGTTCGATGTCCCAGGCTGACTGGCGAATCGGACTGGAGTGTTACTCCGCGAGGCCGCTGGAAACACAGGTGTCTGTGCCGGCGCAATGGGCATCGAATGGCCCGCGCGGCCGTATCGAGACGAAGCAGCAGCACCCGGAAGTGCAACGCTGGTTCGCGCCATGACTGGACGTCCATCCGCTCCAAGGATTTGCTGGTGCGAACGATACAGTGTCTGTCCTGGTACTCCATTTGGAGGAGTCGGCAGTGGCGGCAATGCACCGCCAGGAATTGGTTGCGGAACCGGAATCCCCTGGACTGGAACCTGAGGACCAGGCAGAGCGGGAACCGCGGGAACTGCAGCCGGTGGCAGGATGGCTTCCGGAGCAACAACGCCTTCCGGCACCTGTGGCACTGGTGTCACAGGACTCAGCGTGGGCGGCACAATAGACGGCAGACCTGGAGCCGTCATTCCTGGCATCGCCCCGGTGGATGGAGCATAACGTCCCTGAACCGACGGTGGCAGAATAGAAACGGGCGAACTGCTGGCCGACTGACCAGGCACATACACGCCAGACTGAGGCGTGTAGAGCGTTGAGCCATCGGACTGTGTCCAAACCTCGCCAGTCATTCCGGGGTCAACCGTGCCACCCATGAAAGAACTGTCACAAAAGCCGGTTGTGCAGGGTGGTACTGGAGGCATTCGTTTCCAGCACGTTTGATGGAATCCCCAGTTTGGCAGACAGCCCGCCTGCACAGTGGGCCGCTCATCTTTCTTCTCACAGATATCGCCAGCGGTAGCAGGCACTGTCAGCCCCAGCAGCACTGTTCCAGTGGCCGCTGAGCGAAGAAGACGACGAAGTTTCTGAGCATCCATGTCTCTGACTTTCTGACAATCGTTGTCGAACATCCGTGATTGATTTCTTGTTCAGAATCGAGGAATCCACGCTGCTTGCGGTGTTGCACACAGAAGGAAGAGGGCACTCGATTCGCTGGTGACCGTGATCCGGAGATCCCAGTGATCTGGAGATCACTCGTCACTGGCCTCGCATGACACCCGTGTTTCCAATTGTTCCGTATGTTGACATATGGCCTGTGACTCCCGTGATGCCGCCGCCCATTGGCATCATCTGATTCATGCCGCCCATGCCACCTGCTCCCATGCCACCACCAAAGCCTCCTCCGACTCCGCCAGCGTTGAAGCCGCCACCGCCAACACCGCCGGCCCCCATGCCGCCAGCGCCAAAACCACCGGCCTGACCGAAGCCACCACCGATTTGCTGGCCACCAAATCCGCCACCGCCAGCCATGCCTCCGCCCATGCCACCCATTCCGCCAGCCATGCCGTTATAGCCACCGCCAAAACGACCCTGACCGAATGAGTTAAACACAACCGCGTGACCTGTCGCTCCCAGCTGAGAATATCCGTACGCTGGCATCATCATCATCTGGCCCTGATGCCCCTGCATCTGAAGAGCCTGGACGTTCATTCCGAGCTGCTGATTCTGCTGAGCAAACTCCATCTGAGGTCGAACGAGACCGAAGTAGTTCAGGCCAACTCCGCCACCTTCCCGGAACATGTTGATGTACGGGCTGAATGTTGGCGTGTCGATCGGTCGGTTGATGCGGTCCGCACCAACCTGCGCCACTGCTGCATTCCCGGTCAACAGGAGAACAACAGCAGCCAGCATCAGAATGCTACGCAGCGAACTTATCAGGGGCTTCTTCATCAGACCGCCTCACTTGAGATCAGCAAGTTATCTTTAGAATCCGTTGACGTCTTCGCCCTTCAGAGCACGTGTTGTTCCGTTGCCCAGAATGGTGAAGCCAAGGATTCGCTCCAGAGGAGCTGTGACTTTCGCAAGTTTCGTATCCAGCGTGATCCATGGTGATGCCTTCACATACAGGCGGTCACCAGGAAGCAGCTGATAGTTTGTTTCTGTCTGAGCACCCTGAGCAATGGCGTTCCAGTCGACCTGAAGAATTTGGTCTGGGCCGCCTGTCTGTGGTGACGGTCGGGCGATCCAGATGTCAGCTTTTGATGCGACAGTTGGAAGACCATTGATTCCCGCGACGGCATCAAGCACTGTCTCATTGCCGGTTGTTGGAATTCGATAGACGCCTTCACCTGCTCCACCACCGTCAGTGATGACGTAGTAGACCTTGCTGTTGTAGGCCAGCACGTCGACGTTCACTTCCGGGCGATGAATGTACTGAGCAAGATGCTGCTCAATTGCGCTGCGAGCCTGCTGCAGGGTCAGTCCAGTCACGTAGACAGATCCATAAATCCCCAGGCTGACAGTGCCGTCGGGGCGAACCAGGTGAGGACCAGTGACGAGCTGTTTGTTCTGTGGCATTGGCAGAGTGACGAGGACCTGAGGGTTCGTCAGGATCTGCTGCATGTGTTCTTCGACGCGACGCTGGATTTCAGCAATCGGCTGTTCAGCGACAAGAACCTTGCCGTACTCCGGCCCAAGGTTGACATAACCATCAGTGCCAATAACGTAGATGCCGTTAATCTGTTTGAACTGAGCGGAAACGGCCTCTTCGACCTGAGCCAGCGGAATCGTGCGATTCACCTGAATCAGAATGGGCTCGCCAGCATGCACGGGAGCATGTGCCGGCCGAATGTTGTTGACGACTTCAATCAGAAGAACGTCCGGTGGCTCAACCATGTATTCCGGCAACGAGACTTTGTTCAATTCACGCGGTGCTTCGCAGTTCGTCATACTGCACTGCGTAGCTCTTGTTCCGCCGAGAGAACAGCCAGCGGCACTGCACTGAGCCCCGTCGTAGACCGGGGATTCAGCTTCACAGGTCAGGCATTCACCACCGGACGACGAACAGGCCGTGGTCGTTGTTGAACATCCGGTCAAGCCCTGACACAACAGCCCGAAAGCAGACAGCGCGGTAAACGAACGCTGCAACCTGCCCCGGACGAGGCTCGCTGGTCGCATAAGATCCTCCGTGATTCTCTGCCAGATCAGACAGGCAGAGACTCATCGTCCCTGAACAGCAAGTTCCCGAGCACCCCGGGAACACAATCCCGATTCAACGGGAGAGTTCTCCGGATCTTTTCATCGGAACCGTCGGTGAAGTCCCACCCGACTTTCTGTGGGTCCGAACCGTGTCCGAAGGGACTGGCTGTCAGTTGTACCGGCCGCAACGATTACGCACACCAAACTGCAGCAGGGATCGAACGGTGGCCCCTGGGGGCTCCGCTTTTCCATAGCAACCCCAATTAGAAGCAGGCTCCGAAGGACATTTTGCCCATTTGCTGGCGAACGAAGACTTGACAAAAAGCCTCGAAAATACTGGCATTTTTTTGACACCGAGGCCCACTTTCCCCGTGTTCGGCAGTTCGTGCCGAAGATCATTTTCCGCTGACCACTTTGGCGCCTGATTGGCCGAAAATCGCATTGCCGGATTTGTCGATTTCGTATTATTGTTCGGATCTCCTCAAGTTCCTCTCATCACAGACAGACCTCGACGGCATCTCAACCGGCTCGGTCGTCTCCTCGAACCTACTCCTCTCGATCTCTCCTCACTCGATCTCCTTCTCTCATCGCTCTCTCTCATCCGTTAAGGGCCATGGTCATGCAATTCACCAGGCTACAGCAGCTTGCTTCCGGACTTCTGTTTGTCGCATCGCTCGGCACGCTTTCAGGCTGTACGTCGATGGGAAGCGGGATGGCCAATTCCTCTGGCATGAGCTACTACGAAAGTGGCAACTACGCAGCAGCTGCCAGCGAGTTTCAAACGGCTCTGATGAGCGATCCTCAGAATCCTGATTACATGGCCAACTACGCCAAGGCCCGAATGAAGATGGGCGATGCTCAGGGCGCGGAACAGATGTTTCGCCAGGCTCTGACCGTGTCACCTTCTCATCAGCCTTCGTATCACGGTCTCGCCGAACTGATGCTGGCTCAGGGTCGAGGCAATGAAGCTCAGGCGATGATGACGACCTGGGTCAATTCCCAGCCATACGTCGCAGAATCTCATGTGGAGATGGCCTGGCTGCAGCGAGAAATGGGCAACACTCCCGGTGCCGCAGAATCACTTCAGCGAGCACTGCAGGTGAATCCTTCCAATTCGGTGGCTCTGGCTCATCTGGGTCAGTACTACGAAGAAATGGGCCAGCCTTCTCAGGCAGTTGCCATGTATCAGCAGTCACTGCGAGCCGACTGGAATCAGCCTGAAGTTCATTCACGGCTGGCGGCCGCTTCGCAGACAGCCGGTCCATCCAGTGCGATGGCAGCGACAGCGATGGCTCGCGGCGTGCATCCTTACAGTATGGCTCGCCAGCCAAACGTCTTTGGTGCTCCTTCCGCTGGATCACAGATGGCTCAGATGCAGATTGCACAGCAGCAGATGGCAATGTCCGGCAGCCCGATGATGATGTCTCCCATGATGGCCGGAAACACCGCGCCGCAGATGGCGATGACACCATCGAACGCAAAGAACATGACGGCCTTCTACCCGAACAGCGGATGGCGTCCGTCCGGCAATCCATCACCTATGATGATGAATCCAGGCCAGACATCCGGTGTGACGTTCTCACAGCCAACAATGCTGCCACCAGAGTTCCTGAATACTCCGGGAACCATAACGTTTGGCCCTGAAACTCCTCTGCAGATTCCGTCATCATCACCTGCAACCAACACGGCCACTGCACCAGTTCCTGATCCGGCGTTCTCAGCAACAAAGCCAACGCCAGCCACGACGGTCTCGCTCAGCGCGACTGTGGACGCGAAGACAGCCGCCGGTGCTGAGCCTCCGATCGTCGACGCTTTCTAACAGGCGTCGAGAACGGAACGGATTTCGTCACTTGCGACACTCGATCGACGTCCCCCAAAAACTCATTTTGGGGGGCGCGATATCCTGAGTGATGGTCTCCGCAGCAAAGGCTACTGATAAGCCTTTGTCAGGGCGTCTGAGACCAGCTGAACCAGCTCCTTGCGTGGAACTGGTTTCTTCAGGACCGAAAACGCGTCGGCTTCCTGAGCATCTCGCTTCAGATCATCGTTGGTATCCGATGTGATCAGGATGCAGGGACGAACGCGGTCCATCTGCTTGAGGACTCGAAGTGTGTCGAGCCCCGTCATGATGTGCATGTGCATGTCGAGCAGCACAATGTCGATGCGACGATGAGTCACGACTTCGACGGCCTGCTCCCCGGACTCCGCTTCGTGAAGCTCCAGAAACGGGCGGTCTTCCAGCACTTCTCGAAGCACTTTGCGGAAGGAAGGATTGTCATCCGTGATTAAGAGCTGGAACGGCTGTTCAACATGAAGCATCATGGCGATTCATTCTCTGATGCGTAAAACGTCTACGACCACTACCTGACCGGCACACCTGCTGAGAAACGTATCGCAGATGACGCCCGGACGCTGCGAAATATGTGCGGAATCGCCCCAGATTTCCAGATTGTTGTCGCACGATTTTCCGGTTTATTGGGGTTAGCGGCGAACGGAGCACTCGGTGGCCCTCGCGGCTGGCCCTTCGGCATTTGGCTTTTGTGTGCCACTACTAACCCACAGCGCCAATCTGCCGTTGCGCACTTCAGGCCCGGAGGGTCGACAAATCCCCTGCCGGTGGCGTGAGCCACCGGTCAGCCTACAGACAGACGTTTGAGGCCCGGAGGGTCGAAACATTTTTCCGTGCGTCTCTGTTCTTGCATTCGCAACAGGAACTTGCCATCACTGGACGCGGCAAACGGATGGGACCGTCTTTCTACACTGGCCATTAGTACGTGGTCATTTATCATCCGACGAAGTTGCTTCCTTCAACAGCCCCTTGGAATCGTCCAATGCTCCGTCGATTTGTCGCTTCGTGGCCCGTTGTTTTGGGTCTTGTGTTCCTGACCGGTTGTCCTTCGCAGGAGACTTCGACACCGGCAGCCAAAGGCCCCAAATCATCGCCTTCAGAAAAGAAGGACTCGGGTGAAGCGAAAACTGCAGCGACTGAAACCGCTCCGACACCCGTCGAATTCATCGCCCCGGCGTTAACGGAGCAGGAGATTCGGGATGGCTGGATCAGCCTGTTCGATGGCAAGTCGCTCTTCGGCTGGGTCGTGCCGTCTCAGACCAACTGGCATGTGGAAGACGGAGCCATCGTGGCCGATTCGGGCGAAAAAAGTCTCCTGCTGACGCCTTACGTTCTGGGTGACTTTGAACTGCGATGCAGCTTCCATCTTGCTGCCGGAGGCAACAGCGGATTGTTTCTGCGAACCGCACCGAATGCTGCCAATCCCGCGACCGACACGTATGAGCTGAACATCTGCGACAGCCATGCGACGCACAAGTCAGGCAGCCTCGTCGCTCGTCACATCGCCGAGAATGTTCCTCCGGTCGAAGGCGCGTGGCATGATTTTCGAGTGCTCTGCGAAGGTCCTCGCATTCAAGTCTGGCTGGACGAAAAGCAGATCGTTGACTTCACCGATGAAACTCCAAACCTGCGCCTCAGCGGTCAGCTTGGTCTGCAGATGAATCAGGGACGAGCGGCTTACAAGAACGTCTACCTTCGTCCGTTGAATTTTCGAAAGCTGTTCAACGGAACGGACACGACCGGCTGGCATCCGGTACCTGGATCCAAATCAGAGTTTGCCGTCAAAGAGGGACTGCTGCATGTTTCCGGAGGACCAGGGTTTCTGGAAACCGACGAACAGTTTCAGGACTTTGCACTGAAGGTCACTGCACGCATCAATGGCGATGGCCTGAATGGCGGCGTGTTCTTCCGAGCCTTGCCGGGAACGGAAGCCGCGTCCTCTCACGGCTACGAAATGCAGCTGAGCAACGGTACAAAGAACGGTGACAGAACTCAGCCTGCAGACTTTGGGACCGGTGCGATCTTTCGACGCACGCCGGCTCGCTATGTGGTTGCTGACGATCGAACGATGTTCACGGCCGTCTTGATTGCTCAGGGCGATCACTTTGCGTCGTGGGTCAACGGATACCAGGTCGTCAGCTGGCAGGACACCCGCAAAGACAACGACAATCCTCGAGAAGGACGCAAGGTAGCGGCCGGACATCTCAGTCTTCAGGGGCATGATCCGAAGACCGATCTGGATTTTGAATCGATCGAAATTCATCCGCTGAATGTCGCCGCTCCGAAATGATGTCTCGAAAGAGCGGATTGTCGGCATTCGGTGTGGTCATTCAATTGCGATTCAGGCCTGACAGGCCGTCACAACCCCTGCCGGTGTGCGTAAGCCACCGGAACCGAAGCGCAATTCAGTCCACAAGGCCCGAAGGGTTGACACATTGACGTGATCAGTCCAATGGGCTGTTTCGGCCTTTCAGGCCTTTTCATTTCAGAGGTCCAAAGACCGGGGCCTTCGACCCCGGCAGGGGATCTGCCAGCCCTGCCGGGCCTGAATCGCAGATGTGCTCCTCTCCTCGGGTTCAATTGTCCTCAAGTTGCAAGAAGCACATTCCCCTCGTTCCCGACAATTTGAGAATTCGCCCGTCTCGAAAGAGATCACGAGGCACACGCGAACTCGGAATTCCGGCAAATCCCGTTACCATACGTTTCGTCGGAATGCCGGAAACTTGATGACACGGATCATTGCTTGCGGCCGCCGTACTTCTGTTGCTCTTGTTCCCCTGTTCCAACACTGTCGCTCACTGAGTGACGATCTGTCTTCGGAAAACATCAGACCATGTCCACTCAGGTTGAAGCCAGCATCTACGATTATCCAAAGTACTATGAACTTCTCTTTGGATCCGATGTGGCTGCGGAAGCGAAGTTTCTGAAGGCCGCATTCGCGAAGCATGCAAAGTGCGAAGTCAAACGACTGTTCGAGCCAGCGTGTGGGACAGGTCGTCTGCTGATCAAGCTTGGGCGAGATGGTTACGAGGTCGCGGGGAACGACCTGAATCCAAAGGCGGTGGAATTCTGCAACAAGCGAATGGCTCGTTTCGATCTGCCTCCGAACGTCGTTGTCGGAGACATGTCCAACTTCAAAGTTCGAAAGAAATTTGATGCGGGCTTCAACATGATCAACACATTCCGTCACCTGCCAACCGAGGAACAGGCACAGGGGCACCTGGAATGCATGGCCAGGGGACTGAATAAAGGAGGACTCTACGTCCTCGGGATCCACCTGGAGCCAACCGCGTGCAAGCCGATGCAGGAAGAAAGCTGGTCCGCGAGGAAGGGAAACCTGGTGGTCAATTCGTACATGTGGTCTAAGGGAATCGACCGCAAGACTCGCCTGGAACATCTCGGCCTGCACGTCGATGTGTTTACTCCAACCAGCCGGCTCCGAATCGTCGACCACATGGAATATCGAACTTACAAGGTTGCCGAATTCCGATCTCTGCTGGCCAAGGTTCCCAGCCTCGAAATCGCCGAGACCTACGACTTCGCGTACAACATTAACAAGCCACACGCAATCAACGGCCGCTCCGAGGACGTTGTGTTCATCCTCCGCAAAGTCTAAGTGTAGAACGCCCAGAGTCGCGGTTCGCTCCGCCGAACCGCTGCGCCCGTCCACCGGTCGTATTCGCGTCGATTCGCGTCCATTCCCTTCCCCAAGTTCTTCCATCAACGCCTCGTTTTGGAAAGACTATTCAAGCAGTAGTAAGATCGAGGGAGATCAAGGGGGCAGGCGAAAGACAATGTTCGTGCGCAAGATTCAGCGTGGCGTTTCCGCACGGGCAGATCGTCCGGCTCGTCTGGGCCGAAAAGGCCATGACGCGAACACGCGTCGTTGATATGCTACGCAAAAGTAGGTAAACCGGATTGTCCGTCAGTGGCCATAGTGACGGCCTCGCTTCAAGACGCGAGCTACTGACGGCGTTGTTAGCCAGGACTGACTTCAGAATTCTGCCCGAATGGATCAGCAGATGGCATGGTCATCAGAAACTCTTCGCGGCACCGTGAACGGTACCTCTATTGTATTGGAGCACAAACTGGAGATTCCGGACGGATCTCAAATCGAGGTTGTCGTCAGGCGACTCGCGGTGACTCCTGAAATGCGACGGCAGAGACTCGAAGCTCTCTTCGGTACTTGTGCGATCGATGCCGATGATCTTGATGACTTCATACGGTGGAATCGACAGCAAAGAGTAAGCAGCCGCCCGGAGATTGTGGAATGACGGGGCGTTATAGTTTTTGAACCGCGAATGGACGCGAATGAACGCAAGGCAATTGAGTCTTGACTCGGCAAACCTGACCTGACTCTTCGCGACCGGAAGTGACGTCACTGTCCAGAGTCGCGGTTCGCTCCGCCGAACCGTTGCGCCCTGTCCACCGGTCGTATTCGCGTCGATTCGCGTCCATTCGCGGTTCAAACCTCTTCCTCAAGTTGCGCCCCCAAAAGCCTCATTCCAGGGAGGCCAATCGAGCAGCAAGCTCGATGCGGAGAGGCTGTCGGAATCTGTTGGTTTCAGTCGACCTCGATCGTCTTTCTGGCGACTCTCGGTGCGGCCACATTCGCCACCTTCACCAATGTGACATAATGCGGCGGCTCGGTGAGTTCCGGTGCGGCGCAGAATCAGATTGAGTCGCAGGGACACTTTCGGGTAAATTCCTGCGATCCGATTTTCGGAAACCTTCAGATCTTCAATTTCAGCTGAGAAACAAAGCATCGCTGGGGCCCCCTATCAACGGGCTCTTTGGTGAACTCAGCGAAGGATTCAACGATGAAACTCTTCCGTCGTGCATTGCTCCTGACCGTAGTGTTGGGTCTTTGGACAAATGAAGCGGCATTCTCTCAGCAGATTACTCGCATTAAGGCATCACAGGCATCAATTGAACTTAAGCGAGAAGTTCCGATCTCCACGGAAGTCGCCGGGCGAATTGTCAGTGTGAATCCCACCACAGAAGGCAAACACGTTAAAGAGGGTGAGATTCTGATTCAGCTGGACGATTCCGTGATCCGTGCGGAAGTCCATCGGGCTCAGCTGGAATTTGAACAGCAGACGGAAATTGAGTTTGCGAAGGCGTCGCTGGAAGTGGCACAGGCTCAGCTGGCACAAAAAGTGACGGCCAACGAAACTCGCAAAGGCAGCTTCAATGCTGCGGAACTTCGCACTGCCAATCTGGAAGTGACCAAGGCCGACGCGTCGCTGAACAAAGCGAAGGGGGACAAGCTGCTCCAGGAAGCCGATGTGGAGATCAAGAAAGCTCAGCTGGCTCAGTACACCGTTCGTGCTCCATTCGATGGAATGGTCTCTGAGCTGATTCGTTATCCGGGCAACAATGTCCGTCAGGGCGACCCTGTGATGACTCTGACCGACATGTCAGAAATGCGAGCGGTCGTTCGAGTTCCCTACAAGGAACGCGATAAGCTGTTCATTGGCGATCAGGTCGAGATTGTCATTCGGGAAGATTCCGCTCCGGCAGCCGACGAACCTGCTCCGTTCCAGGAGTCGCCAGCAAAGAAAGCTGACCCGTTCTCCGATCAGTGCACAGAACCAGGTGCAGCGGCTGTTCCATCGACCGAACCTGCTGATGAAGTTCGCGAAGGTGTCTTTACGGGTGAAATCATGCAGATCGATCCGACGGTTCAGGTGATCAAACAGGTGAGCTATGTGGAGCTGATCGTTTATGTCAAGAACCGTATGGATAAACACAACCGCTATCTGCTGCAAAAAGGTATGCCGGTAGACGCTTATGTTCTTGCGGCAGAGCGAGACTGAACGGTTCCCTGATTCACATCAAACTTGCTCATCATCGGTCCTGAACACTCCTTCGGAAACACTTCGAACAGGATACAGACGCCGTGGCCTTTGGGACTGACAGGATATTCCGCCAATGAGCACCGGCAGTATGGTCGCTTCCAACCAGCGACCCATTCCTTTGAAAAAGCGGGCGGATCTTGTCGTTGCCAAGATCGACTATCTTGGTGTCGGTTATCAGGTCATCAAAGACCCAATCGCACTCAAATACCATCGACTGCAGATCGAGCAGTATCGGATTCTGGAGCTGCTGAACGGTGAACGCAGTCTGGAGAAAGTTCGCGACGATCTGAAGCTGGAGTTTCCAACGCTTCAGATCACGCTGGGCGATATTCAGCAGCTGATCACAGACCTTCACAAGAAGGGACTGGTGATCAGCAATCGTGCCGGCCAGGGTGCTTCGGTCGTTCGTGAACGCGATAAGACTCGCAAGGAGAAGATCAAGCAGACTCTGATGAGCCTGCTGTCTCTGCGCCTTCCAGGCTGGGACCCGGAACGCACGCTGCGATGGATGCTGCCATTCACTCGCTGGCTGTTTCATCCCTTCTGCGTGTCTCTTTGCATGCTGTTCGTCGTTTCTTCATGGCTCGTGCTGGGCGCGAATCTCGAAGAGTTCAAGGGGCGACTGCCGGAATTTCAAAGCTTCTTTGGCTGGCCGAACCTGATTTATCTGTGGGCCACACTGGGCCTGGCCAAGGTGATTCACGAATTTGGGCACGGACTCAGCTGCGTTCACTACGGCGGCGAATGTCACGAGATGGGCGTGATGCTGCTCGTCTTCAGTCCGTGTCTGTATTGCGACGTGACAGATTCATGGATGATGAAGAACAAGTGGCACCGCATCATCATTGGTGCTGCCGGGATGTACATCGAAGTGATCCTGTCCGCCGTCGCCATCTATATCTGGTGGCTGACCAAGCCGGGACTGCTGCATCACCTCGCACTCAACATCTTCTTCGTGACGACGATCACCACCGTGATCTTCAATGCCAACCCGCTGATGCGGTTCGACGGTTATTACATGATGAGCGACTTCCTGGAGATTCCAAATCTCCGGCAGAAATCCGAGAAGCTGCTGAAAGAAGCGTTCTCGTGGTACTGCCTGGGAATCGAATCGCGGCCGGACCCGTTCATGCCGGAAACAGGTCGAGTCTGGTTCGTGACGTACGCGATCGCCGCGTGGCTTTATCGCTGGGTCGTTCTTGTGTCGATCTGTATGTTCCTTTACACCGTTCTGAAACCGTATGACCTGCAGAGTCTGGGTGTGACGGTGTTGTGTTTTTCAATGGCCGGTATTTTGTTTGGTCTGGGACGAAGCGT
>JAEUII010000413.1 GCA_016795145.1 Planctomycetaceae bacterium | reverse complement strand
GAGGCATCGAATGGGGCACTGTGCTCTCGACCGCCACAAGTGAGACAGCCGCGTATCTGGGAAAGAACCAGGCGGCAGGTGGACGGATTCTGAGACCGGTCTCTTCAGAAGACCGCCGGTCGCGTCAGGAAAACTCCGATCGCGAAAAGAAGTTCTTCACTGTGGCATCGGACATGATTCGAAGCCGCAGCATGCAGATGCAGCTGATTGACGTTGAGCAGGTGTTCGGTGGCGAACGAGTCATCTTCTACTATCTGTCAGAAAGTCGAGTCGACTTCCGGGAGCTGGTGAAAGCAATGGCTCGCGAATTCAACACGCGCATCGAAATGCGTCAGATCGGGATTCGAGACGAAGCGAGACTGCTGGCGGATTATGGGGACTGTGGCAAGCCCGTTTGCTGCAATACTCACCTGCAGGAAATGCCGCCGGTCTCCATGAAGATGGCCAAGCTCCAGAAAGCGACGCTGGATCCAAACAAGATTTCTGGTCGTTGTGGGCGGCTGAAGTGCTGCCTTCGCTACGAATACGACACGTATGAAGACCACCGCCGGGAACTTCCGCCGATTGGCGCCACCGTAATAACCCGCAATGGCCAGGGTCGGGTTTTGTCGCAGGAATTGCTGGCAAAGAAGCTTGTTGTCGCGTTTGAAGACGGCCGAAGGCTCATGACTGATGCAGCCGATATCGTCACCGTGGTTTCCCGAGGCGGAAAAGGACGGCGTGACGAAGACGATGATGAGTAAAATGTTCAGGAGGCCCTTCATTCAAATGGGCCGTTGATGTAGAATCGCCACGCCTCATGAAGAATGTTGACTTTTGGCAACAGTCATGAGACTCTTCTGACATCACGTCAGCAGGGCAGTTTCCTGTGGTTTGTGTTGCTCTGTCGGTGCCGATGGCAATCCAACAGTCAACAAATGGAACTCAGAGGTTTCTTCGGACATGACTTCCGTTCGAGATACATCTTCTACGGGCACCTATCATCCGCTGGCATACAAGTTCGTCTTCTCTGCATTGCGGTACACCCAGGAACAGCTCGGCCGCGATCGTTCTTCAGAAGCGACTGGTCACATTTCAGGACCAGAATTGCTCGACGGAATCCGACAGCTGGGATTGCAGCACTTCGGAATGTTGTCGTTCGTTGTCTTCAGGCGATGGGGTATCAACGTCACTGATGACTTCGGGCGAATCGTCTTCCAGCTGATTGAAGCGGGTGAGATGCGAAAGACTCAGGACGACCAGCTGGATGATTTCCTTGGCGTCTATGATTTCTCCAAAGTCTTCCTCGACGACTACACGCTCGACACCAGCGCTGCGTTTTCTCAGCAGGCTTCGTGAACTGAACCGACAGGGCGTTTGCAGTGCTGCTGACCGAGAATGAACTCTTCTCGCACATTGGCGCGGATGGCATCACCAGGCTGGTGGCTGGCTTCTATCGTCAAATACCGAACGACATCATTCTCGGCCCCATGTACCCCGCTGATGATCTTGCCGCAGCAGAAGAACGCCTTCGGTTGTTTCTGATCTTCCGCTTCGGTGGTCCCCAGGACTACCTCCAGCGCCGCGGACATCCTCAGCTTCGCATGCGACACGCACCATTCGCCATCAATCAGGCAGCGCGCGATCGCTGGATGCAGCTAATGGAGACGTCCATCATGGAATGCCAGTTCACCGAACAGGTTTCACAGGTCTTGCGCGGCTTTCTTGGCCATGTCGCCACGTTTCTGATTAATCGCCTGTGATCGACGCCAAAAGTTGCGATGGACGTCGTTGATGTGAAAATGTGCTTCCCGCTGCGATGAGCCCAGTTGCGTCACTGTGAGTCTGCAGGCCCTGTAATCGCTGCTGCGGCCCGGGGAATACTCAGAATCACATCGTGTCCGTCCTCTCGGACCTCGAAAGAAATCAAAGCGTCCTCGTTTTTCGATCGAGGCTCCGCCGAATTGATCCCAAGTCGATTGATCAGGATGGTGATCCCCACTGAGACACAGCCTACGATCAGGACGATGGCTACGGGCTTGCGGTTCGAATGGCCTTTAGGAACGAACAGCACTGCAATTGCGGCGGCTGTCAGCGACACGACGGCAACGATGCCCATGCCCATCCACGACTCTGAAGCGGTACTGGTGCGAGGTTCATTCAGCAATTCGAGGAGGACAGATTTGGGCAGGCTGATTCTGTACTGTGGATCTTTGCCGGAATGCTGCTCCACCGTCAGCGGTGCGACCAGCGGAGGCTTCGGCAGCGGGGCTGGTCCGGAGGCGATGTCTGCAAAGCCATTCGCACACAGACAGAGGCTGACCAGAAAGGCGCATATTGTGTTTCGAATCATGACGTGTTCCTGAACAGGCTTGTCAATGGACTACCGAATTACCGTTTGAAATCGCAGATGGTCGACAGCTTGCGATAGATCTCGAGATCAATGTCTTCGCGAAGAAATCGAACGCTGCCGTCTCCAAGAAGAAAGGTGGCTCCATCCTTGTGCAGGCTGCCGAACCCCGTTGTGGGTTCACGTCCCGGCATTCCAATATTCATTCTGACAGCAGCGTCACCCATGGCCATCGCAAGCCCAGCCGACGTAGTGCAATCCGGGACCGCGATCCATGTCCCGTGTCCGACGGTTGAAGCGTCTTCAGTAGACGCCACGAGTGGCGAGTACCGTTCACCCACCATCAGCGAGTTACTTGTCCCATCGGTAACATCAATAAAGCCAACACGACTGTTCTGTGCAAAACACCCGCCGAAATGTCGTTGATCGCAATATTGAGTCGCCTGGGTCTTCGGTTCACCACGATGCCCAAGGCTGCCTGCATTCGTGAGCGCGGCGACGGACGTTGGGATTCCAGCAGTGTTGTATTGGATGCCTCCGTTTCTGACATGAAGGAATCCGGCGTTCCCAAAGTATGTCGAACGAGGAAACGTCCTTTGCCAGTTAACTGTTGATGGATCCACGTCGCCGTCTGTCACTGCGCCCGATGCAACACGAACATCTTCAAGGTACTCCGTCCCGGAGTCTGTCGGACATCGAAACGAAGCAATCACCTGCCGAAGTTCCTGGTGATCCTTTACCGCATTCAGCCCATGCTGGTAATGGCCATCAAGCTTCGCGGCGAGCTCTGCTGCACCGAGGTGTGGCAGAATCTTCGTGCTCCAGCTCCAGCCTGTGTAGGCACCGTTCTCGCTGAGAACAAAACCTGGCGGGAGGCGGTTGTGAAGGTCATGGTATTGATGCAAGCCGCTTCCGATCACTTTCAGATTCGCCTGACACTGAACCTTTCTGGATTCATCACGAGCGACCTGGATCGACGGCAGCACGATGATCAGGTTCAGGAGCAGAGTCACCAATACAAGCACAGCATCCAGGATTGCCCAGCCTCTTCGAACATCAGGCTGCGGTGTTGCCCTGTTTTGTTCAGAATTGGACGATCGATTACTTTGCATGTTCGCATCCGGCGTAGGCACAGGGTTTTGCAATGAGATCAAGAAGCGACCCGTATGCAAATTTGTTTATCGGACTGCCTGCCCAACCGATGAAAGCACACGCCGGACCCTCGCCAAATGCCCTTTAGTGGTGGCAATTCACGCTCGAGCCCGTGTTTTGTGCAATTTCAGAGGCGGAAAAAGTGTCTTCGAAATGTCCTGGACGTGTGTTCCGGACGCTTGGCGAACCGTGAATCGGTCGGCTATGCTCTCCCGTGCAGATTCCGGTAATTTGATGAAGAAGTGCGCATTGCCCGGCTGAGGACTTAGCTCAAACGCCGCTCAGTTCGCTCGACATCTTTGAGTTGCAGGTTTTGCTGATGGGTCTCAGTCGAGATCAATCCCTCGCGTTCGAAGTCAGACGGACAATGCCGGGGATCAATTTCAGTTATTCAGTTTCATACTATCGGCTCTGACAGGACTAACAGAGATGTCATCGGACCCAACGCAACCAGAGACCGCTTCATCGCAGCCTGCTGATTCCCAAACTCCGCCCGTTTCAACGCCGGAGGTTTCCACTGAGGCGACTTCCGCCGAATCTATGGAAGAAGCTGCAGCAGCAGCGGCCAGGATTCGCGAAAAGATGGCTGCGACCAGTGAGGCAGCGTCTCAGGCGACCGAGTCTGCGAAACCAAATCGAGCTGGAAAATCCGGAGCGATTGAGATTCCTGCCGCAGACGACCTGGATTCATCTCTGGAGGCAGAGATTTCTGCAGCGATGTCTGGCGACACAACTGCTCCGGTGAACGTCACTGCAGGTGAACCAGCCGCGACGGAATCAGGCGAAGCCTCATCCGAAGTTGGAACCGGCTCGAAGGTGAAGGGTGTCGTTCAGGCGATTCACGCTGGCGAAGTTTTCCTTGAAGCGGGTCTCCGACAGAATGTTGTTCTGCAGTTGACGCAGTTCCCTGATGACAAGCACCCATCAGTCGGTGACACTCTTGAAGTCATCATTGATGCACTCGATGCAGATGGCTTGATCAAAGGTCGCATTCCTCGCGCTCGCCATCGTGCTGGTGGTAACTGGGATGCACTCGCGGTTGGCCAGGTTGTCGACTGCCTCGTATCGGGCGTGAACAAAGGCGGTCTGCAGGTCACGGTCAGCAATTTGCGTGCGTTCCTGCCTGCCAGCCAGGTGGAACTTGGTTTCGCTGGGAACCTGGAACAATACGTTGGCCAGAAGCTGACAGTGCAGATCACTGAAGTTAATGCCAAGAAGAGAAACCTCGTTGTCAGTCGACGTGCGCTTCTGCAGGCAGAACGAGCAGAAGGCGAAGGCGAATTCTGGACAAAGGTTGAAGTGGGCCAGGACTACAAAGGCACCGTGAAGACTCTGAAAGATTACGGAGCCTTCGTGAACATTGGTCCGGTCGACGGTTTCCTTCACATCGGTGAGATCAGCTGGTCGCGCATCAATCACCCGAAAGATGTGCTCAAGGAAGGCCAGGAAATCGATGTCAAGATTCTGAAGCTTGATCAGGAAAAGAAGCGAATCAGCCTCGGAATGAAGCAGCTGGCTCAGAACCCATGGGCCAGTGCAACAGAGAAGTATTCGACTGGTCGAACTGTCTCCGGAACCGTGACTCGCCTTGCCGAATTCGGCGCGTTCATCGAACTGGAAGCGGGACTCGAAGGCATGGTTCACATCAGCGAACTTGCGTGGCGTCGAGTTGGAAACGTCGGCGAAATTCTGAAGGTCGGCGAGACTCGCGACTTCCAGGTCGTCGACGTTGATTCCAAGCGCAAGCGAGTATCTTTGTCGCTGAAGGCACTGGAGAAGCGACCAGAGCCACCGAAGCCGGAAAAGACCGAAGAGCCACCAGCGGCACCGGAAGAGCCACGTCGGCCACGCAATCCAAATCTCCGTGGCGGTACCGGCGGCAGCGCTGGCGGTCGCGGATTGTTCGGAAACCCATCCGACTTTTCATGATGCACTTGGTCGACAACTTTTCATGACTCAGGCGGCGTGGTCTCAGCCATGCCGCTTTCTTTATGAATCAGCGTTGTTTGCAACACCCTCACTTCCACACGCCTTCCCCCACCTGACACTCAGGAGCCCACCATGCGTCGTCTGTTTTTTGCTTTGGCCTTCCTCTGCGTTTCTTCCATCGTTCAGGCTGATGAAAAATGGGTCCAGCTTTTTGACGGCAAGACTCTAAATGGCTGGAAGATGGCCGATCACGGCAAAGCGAAGTACACCGTCGAAGGTGGCACGATCCACGGCGTCACTGTTGAAGGCAGCCCAAACTCGTTCCTGATGAGCGAGCAGGAGTTCGGAGACTTTGAACTGGAATTCGAAGTCAAGGTCCATGACCAACTGAACTCGGGCTGTCAGATTCGTTCCCGCGGCAAAACGGAAGCGGATGTCGAAGCCGAAGCCGCAAAGTCCGGACGCAAGCCACAGGGTGAAGGCGGACTTGGCCGATTCCACGGACCTCAGGTTGAAATTGAAGCGAGCCCAGGTCAGGCCGGTTACATCTATGGTGAAGCAACTCCTTATGGCTGGCTGTCAGAAGAGCCAAAGGACGAGAAGCATTCTCACGACTACATGAAGAACGGCGAATGGAACAAGTTCCGAATCGTCGCACAGGGGCCTCGAATTCAAACCTGGATCAATGGAAACAAAGTCGCCGACCTGACTCACGAAGGAATTTACAAGACTCATCCAAAGGGCCATATCGGACTGCAGGTTCATGGAATTGCAAAAGGGACAGGCCCGTTTGATGTGGCGTGGCGAAACATTCGAGTGAAGCCGCTGTGATTCAAAGACAACGATGGAAGCAAGCGCCACTCGTCGAGTGGCGCATTGCGATTCCGAATGGCAGTCGGGAATCGCAGTTCATCGTTCGTGAAAACCGGTGACCTGTCATTTGTCACCCTCAAATGGAAGTTTTGGATCTGCTCACGGATGTCGTCGGAAGGAAGGATTCTATGCGAGTCGATACTCGACCAGGATTGCTGATTTCAGCATTCGCCCTGTTCCTCAGCTGGACCAGCGATTGTCGCGAACTGCTGGCACAGGAATCCGGGATCAGGGTGCCGGACGGATTTGCGGTTGAGCTATATGCCGACGACGATCTGGCTCATGACATCCATTCTTTGACCATCGATGCAAAAGGGCGAGTCGTCGTCTCCGGGCCGGGCTACGTCCGCACCCTGATCGATTCGGACAACGATGGCAAAGCGGATCGCTTCCAGCTGTTTGCCGATCGGCCTGCCACAGGTTCCCAGGGCATGTTCTTTCTAGGGAACCACCTACTCTGTTCCGGCGACGAAGGTCTTCAGATCTTCCGTGACGACAACGGCGATGGAACGGCTGATGGACCTCCGCAGGTCTTCATGAAGATCGCTGCCGGCGGCGAGCATCATGTGCATTCGATCCAGAAAGGTCCGGACGGCTGGTGGTACATCGTCGCCGGGAACTTTTCGGGGGTCACCAAAGCGTATGCGACCACGCCCACATCACCGCTGAGGGATCCGGTCTCCGGGACACTGCTTCGGCTGCGGCCTGATCTGTCGGGTGGCGAAATTGTGGCGGACGGTTTTCGAAACACCTACGACTTTGCCTTCAACGGCACTGGTGACTTCTTCACGTACGACAGCGATGACGAACGTGACATTTCGATGCCATGGTACCTGCCAACTCAGGTGTTCCACATCCTTCCAATGTCAAACGCTGGCTACGTGACTCCGGGTTTGAAACACCCACCGACCTATCCTGATATGCCTCCTGTCCTGGCTCAGTTTGGACGAGGATCGCCGACGGGAGTCCTGTGCTACCAACACCATCAGTTTCCACCGGAGTACCAGGGAGCCATCTTCGCTCAGGACTGGACACTTGGCAGAATTCTTATGGTGCCGCTGGAGCTAAACGGCGCTGGGTGGAAGAGTGAGCCGAAAGAATTTGCGGTTGGACAAAACCAATTCGGTTTCGCTCCGACAGATATGGAAGTCGGTCCGGATGGAAGTCTTTTCGTCAGCGTGGGAGGCCGAGGAACTCGCGGGAGTGTTTTCCGGATTCGCTACACAACGCCAGTGTCGCCGGTCGTTCCATTCACCCCTGGAACCACCGTTGACGAAAAGGTGAATGCGGTGCTGAAGGCCGAGCAGCCGAACACCAGCTGGTCTCGAGCAAACTGGCATCCACTGTCTAAGTCTCTGGGCGCCGACGTGTTCCGGGCAGCAGCTCTCGATGAGGCCCGCCCGAATCCAGAGCGTATTCGAGCGATTGAGATTCTTGTCGAACAGTTCGGCGGGCTTGATGGACCGACGTCTGCAAAACTCGCAGATGCCGGGCCAGCCGTTGTTCGAGCTCGAGCAGCCTGGGCCATCGGTCGCACGAAACCAGAAGCGCCGGACGCCCAAATACTGAAGAAGTTTCTTTCCGACCGTGACGTTTTTGTCCAGCGATTTGCCCTGGAAGCGTTGACTTCCGTAACCGGTAAGAGCACCTACAACCAGGTACTCAATGAGATCGCCCGATCATTCGTATCAGAAGATCGACTCGTGCGTCTGACAGCCGCTCAGCTTGTCATTCGACTTCAGGATGATCAAAAAAACGCCATCCGAACAGCGCTGGCGGGCCACCCAAAGGGGCTGATGTGGTTTTCCATCGGCCGGCTGATGAGAACATCAGCCATGAGCATCACGGCGGCCGAGGTTGCGACGAATGTTCTGACCGCACCCGCATCAACTGTCGCCACGAAGAAGGAAGCCGTTCGACTGCTTCAGCTTGCAGTCGGAGATATGGGACCGGCCAAAGACCGGCCACCGATGTTCGAAAGCTATGCTCCAAGGTTCTCCCTCGAACCAATCGAACGCGAATTGAACCCGTTGCTGAGCCGGATTTTTGCAGTCTTCCCGACCGGCGATCATGACCTCGATCACGAACTTATTCGCTTCTTTGCGATGACAGCTCCGCTGAACCGTGAACTGTTTTCAAAGCTGCTGGCCGGCATCACCGCCGACAGTCTTCCTCAGGATGACCTTCATCGACTTGCCGCTATCAGTCGATTTGAAATTGAACGATCAGTGGAAGAGACGATGGCAACAGCCGCAGCCCTCGTGGGCATCGACGTCAAGATTCGCCGGCTGAATATGCGACAGGACACGAACTGGGACGACCGCATGGGCGAGCTGTACGCCGCACTTTGCAAGGTCGATCCGGCGCTGCCATCGATGATTGCCGATCAGCCAGGTTTTGGATTGCCGGGACACGTGCTGTTCCTGAGCGTCGCGCCTCAATCAACAATTCCCAAAGCGATCGATGGCATCGTAAAGACGATTGCCGCTGATCCGGATTATGCCTGGTCCAATGACATCGTCTTTACAATTGGTGAGTCACCAAATCCGGAGCATCAGGCTCTTCTTCGCAAGCAGCTTGACAATCTGTCCGTGCGAGATGCCGTCCTGATGGTGCTGGCCGAGAAGCCAGTGAAGGAAGATCGGGCCCTCTATCTCAGTGGACTGGAATCCGCGCAGTTGAATGCTGTGGAAGCCTGTCTCAGGGCTCTAACAAAACTTCCACGCAGCAATGACGCTGCCGAGCAGTATCAGCTATTGAATGCGGCGCGACGATTGATCAATGACAAACGGGAATTTCAGCTTCGCGAGCTGGCAATGCGATTGCTCCAGAACAATACCAGTCAGACCCTCGGATTCGTATTCGGTGAGCCTGGCTACAAGCTTCAACCCGAGTCCATGCAGTCGTGGCAACAGTGGCTCGAACAGCGATATCCGGACTACCGTCCCGTCAGCCGCAGTGAAGTGGCTCAGAAGATTCTGGCCAGCCTGAATGACGTTCCATGGGACGCGGGGGACCTTGATCGAGGCAAGCAGCTCTTCGAAAAACAGGGGTGTGCAAAGTGCCATGGTGGCAGAAGAGCACTGGGTCCGGACTTGACTGGTGTCTCACGGCGATTCTCACGCAATGACCTGTTTGCCGCGATTGTCGAACCCAACCGAGACATCTCACCTCGCTATCAGACGACTTCTGTCGAAACCAAAGCGGGGAAGATCCTGACAGGACTGATTGTGTATGAATCAGTCGATGGCCTTTTGCTCAGAGATGCTGAACACAAGACCTATCGAGTCGAAGCGGCAGACATAGAGTCCAAGCACCTTCAGCGAAATTCCCTGATGCCCGAGGGGCTCCTGAAGGACTCTCAACCCCAGGATCTCGCGGATCTTGCGAAATATCTGCAATCGCTCTGATGCTGGCCGTTTGAAGCAAAAAGACCCTGCGCCTATCATTTCGCTGGCTCAGGATTTGTTTTACGGAGGTTTCACGATGCGTCTGTCACTGCGTTCATGTGCCGCTCTTGCCGTCTTCGCGTGTCTCGTCCCAACGGTACTATCTGCGGGAACAGATGAAGATGGAATGTCGGAAAAGGAAAAGGCGTTCTCCGCTTCCATGGAAAAGTGCACCATGGTCGGCTCGTTCACCGTGGACGGAAAAGAGAACAAGGACGACAAGGAGCCGCTGAAGGCCGAGCGTTACGAAATCGAAAGCGCGGTCAAAGCGAATGACAACATCTGGATCTTCACCGTCCGAATCAAGTACGGAAACCTGGACACAAAGCTCCCGGTTTCCGTTCCTCTTGAATGGGCAGGGGACACTCCAATGGTGACATTGACCGATGCGGCGATCCCGGGACTTGGAGAAGGGTTCTCGGCACGAGTCCTGTTCTACAAAGACCGATACGCAGGCACATGGCAGCACGGTCAGGTGGGCGGGCACATGTTTGGCCGAATTGAGCAAAAGAAGGAAACGTCAGGGAAGTAGTCACTGACGTATGTAGACTGTTTGAATTCCCCGCTGATCAGCGGGGATTGTAATTTTTGATCTCAGTTTTTGGGGCAAGCTCCCCAAGGAGTTTCTGGAATGCGTTTGAACGTTGTAATGTTGTGCGGCCTGCTCGCACTCTCCGGATCGGTTTGCTCTGCTGATGAAAAAGCAAAGACGGAAGAGACTACCCAGGTAAAGCTCAAAGGGCTCACTCTGACCATTCCAAAGTCATGGGTGGCACCTGACGCACCAAAGCCAATGCGGCTGGCAACCTATGAGATTGCTCCTGTCGAAGGTGACAAGGAAAAGGCGGAACTTGCTATTTCCAATTTCCCAGGTGGCGGTGGCGGAGTTGCACCAAATCTGACTCGATGGATCGGCCAGTTCGAAGCGGACGGCCGTGAATCTGTCATCAAGCAGGGTAAGGCAAACGGCAAGCAGTATTACATCGTCGACATTACCGGTACTTACAAAAAATCGGTGGGACCACCGATGCTGCAGAAGACCGAGCCCGTCAAGGGCTCTCGAATGCTCGGCGTCATCCTTGTGATGGAAGACGACGAGGTCTACTTCCTGAAGCTGACCGGTCCTGACAAGACCGTGAAGGCACAGTCCGAGATCTTTCGCAGTACTTTCGGAGCAAAGAGCGAAGGCGAAGAAGACTACGAGCTGTAGTCTTGCACAGACGACACGACAAACGCTCGGCTCTGGCAGTGTTTCCGCCGGAGCCGAGTCTCTTTTCTTACAGACCTCTGACTCATCGAATCCCAGTTCCCATGCAGATTCACTTAAACGGTGAAAAACGGCAGGTGCCGGATCAGTGGACGATCGCCGATCTTCTGCAGGAACTGAAGATTGAAAACCGCTACTGCGCTGTTGAACGCAACAGAGATGTTGTGCCCAGAGAGAAGCACGCGACCACATTACTGAATATTGATGATGTGATTGAGGTTGTGACGCTTGTCGGCGGTGGCTGAAGAAATGCTGATGCGAATCAGCGAAGTGTGAACGATATTGAAAGACAGTCCATGAAAACGAATCCGGTAAAGCGTGACCTCGCAGCAGGCAAACCTTCGGTTGGAACATGGCTGTCCTTCGGCGATGTCTTCACCGCCCGATTGATGGCGAGAACCGGATTTCCCTGGCTGACTGTCGACCTCGAACATTCGCCAATCGACTGGCAGATGGCCTCGATGATGTTCGCGACCATCGCTGACGCAGGGTGCGTGCCTCTCGCTCGGGTTCCGCGAGGCGATCACGATCTGATCAAGCGAGTTCTGGATGGAGGAGCCTGGGGCATTGTCGTTCCGATGGTCAATACCGTCGAGCAGGCCAAGATCGCCATCGCTGCCGCCAAGTACCCGCCACAGGGAAATCGGTCCATCGGCGGCAGCATTCCCGCTCAGAACTTTCAGACAACCTCCGGGGAATACTATCGTCGGGCGAATGACGAAGTCCTGGTGATCCTGCAGACGGAATCCCCGGAAGGTGTCGACAACGCCGAAGAGATCTACAGCCTGCCGGGTGTCGACGCCATTTTCGTCGGACCAAACGATCTCTTCTGGCAGATGAAGAAACCGGATGGCACTGAGCCAACGCCAGAGGAATTTGAGGCGATGCTGCAGCGAATCCTCGCAGCCGGCAAGAAGACAGGTACCCCCGTGGGCATCCACTGCTTCTCCGTCGAAGATATCCAGATGCGAATCGCCCAGGGCTGGCAGTTCCTGGCAATGCAGAGCGAACTCAAGATGATGGTTACCAAGGCGCAGGAGTATGCTCAGCAGCTTGGGCTCGCAACCGCTGAAGACCTTGCAAGATATTAGACCAGGAACATGACCGCGGAGCACAATGAACCTATTGCGCAGCTGGCCAATCGACTGGTGGAATGTATCCGTTCGATGCAGTCTGTCGTTGTGGCGTACTCCGGCGGCGTTGATAGTGCCGTTGTCGCGAAAGCCGCTTTTCTCGCACTGAAAGATCATGCGGTAGCGGTCACCGCGGTCAGCCCAAGTCTTGCTCCCGCAGAACTGGAAGAAGCCCGCGTGCAGGTCCAGGAGATCGGCATCCGACACGTCGAACTGAACACCGTCGAATTCAACAAGGCGGAGTATCGACGAAACCAGGCTGACCGCTGTTACTTCTGCAAGGACACGCTGTATTCCACGATCGAACAGCACCGATCCAAATTCGGCAATGCCGTCGTTCTCAATGGAACCAACGTCGATGACCTCGGCGACTATCGGCCGGGACTGCAGGCAGCGGCTGAGTATCACGTTCGAAGTCCGCTCGTCGACGTCGGCCTTCGAAAAGTTGACGTGCGTGCCGTCGCGGACTACTGGAACCTTCGGACTGCGGATAAGCCGGCTGCTCCGTGTCTATCCAGCCGAATTGCCTATGGCGTCGAAGTCACAGAAACTCGCGTCGCAAGAATCGCTGAAGCGGAGGCTTTTCTGAAACAGCACCTCAACTGCCGGGAACTGCGCGTTCGAGAAGAGGCAAATGATCTGGCTCGGATCGAACTTCCCCTTTCGATCCTCACCACAGTGGCTCAGGCAGAATATAGAACGGCGATCACAAGCAAGCTCCGCAGTCTGGGCTATCGCGCGATCACTCTCGACCTTGAAGGATTCCGTTCGGGCAGCATGAACGAGGTTCTCGTGTCGCTCGGAACTCCGGCTTCAGCGATGACAAAGCCACTTGGTTCGCCGGCGGCTGCAGCTCCGTCTCTTCGAAACGGAGATTCCGATGACCAGCACTGATCCCGGCTCGGAACAGCAGCCGCAAAGCACAGGTCCAGCGTCAAACGGTGCGTCGGAGATCCCAAAGTCTGGCGTGGTCCTGGGAATCGACTACGGCACCAAACGCATCGGGGTCTCTGTGTCCGATCGCGAACAAAAATTCTCCAGCCCCCTGCACAACCATACTCGCCAGGGCACACAGGGCGATGAACGCTTCTTCAGAAAGGTCGTCGCGGAGTATCGTCCGGTCGGACTTGTGGTCGGCCTGCCACTGCACATGAACGGAAATGAAAGTGAGAAGTCGAAGGAAGCCACCAGATTCGCAGCATGGCTTTCGAAGGTGACATCGCTGCCCTACACATTCCAGGACGAACGCCTGACATCCTACCAGGCAGAGCGACTGCTTCTGGCAGCTGATATGACGAACAAGCAGCGTAAAGAACGCATGGACAAACTCGCTGCCCAAATCCTGCTACAGATGTGGCTCGACGCTCGCCGTCCGCCTCCGCCCAGACCTGAGTTGGCAGAAGAGGCAACTGCAGACGAAGATCACACGGCTGACGACAGGAACGATGAAACTCCGTCTATCAACGACATTCCATAGCCACTCATTGCGACTTCCGAGATGAGGAACTCAGTGAGACTTACACGCCGGAGTTCCTCCGACAAACCGATCCCTGGATGGTGCTCTATGACGAAAGTGCTTCCCCCCAGTATTCTCACGCGACTCCTTTGCATCCTGATGTGCAGTCTTTGCACGGCCAGCGTTCAGGCTCAGGAAGACTCAGCATCCATCCCGTCGATCAACGTCTGGCCGGACCTTGCCCCAGGCGAAACGACAAAGCACAAAGGCGAGCAGTTGCCTCTTCGCCCGGAAGAGAAACCGCCTGTCATCCGGGTCACGGGAATCACACAGCCCACTCTGGCCGTTTATACGCCGAAAGAAAATCCCAACGGCGCCGCAGTATTGATTCTTCCCGGTGGAGCGTTTGGCCGCGTTGTCACCAACAAGGAAGGTTCGGAGATTGCCGAATGGCTGAACGGACAGGGAATCACTGCCTTCGTCCTGAGTTACCGAACGATTGCCAGTGACGCGACGAAGGAAGAAAAGGCGAACGCATGGAAGAAGCCTGTGCAGGATGCTCAGCGAAGTCTTTCTCTGATTCGAAGTCGGGCCGCCGAATGGAAACTCGACAAAGACAAGATCGGCATCATCGGATTTTCAGCGGGTGGCCAGGCGGCAGCCAGAGTCATCTGCCTGGACGAAAGTCGGACCTATGAAGCAATGGATGCCGCCGATCAGGAGACAATCCGGCCTGATTTTTCGCTGCTTGTCTATCCATGGAACCTGACAGAAGGCAAAGAGGCACGACTACTGCCTGAACTGGTTGTTCCGAAAGGATGCCGTCCCGTCTTCCTTGTCCATACTCACGACGACGGCGCTTCGTCTCTCAGTTCCGCCATGTTCTATGTCGCACTCAAGCAACAGAACATCCCTGCCGAACTGCATGTGTTCAGCAACGGAGGCCATGGCTACGGAATGCGGCCCGTCGCCGACTCGAACGTTTCGACCTGGCCCAGCCTCGCCGAACCATGGCTCAAAGTAGTGCTGACGAAATAAGTAGGTGCCGCTTGCCGAGCGGCACTTTGCGGCACCGCCGCAACCAGCGACCTCACCGGTCTCCACCGGATCGAAGGTCGTCGTGGATTGATCACACCGCCATGATTTAGCCTTTGACAGAATGGCTTCGGCAACATGCGGATGCGAGAACGAGCTTCGCCGGACGGCGAAAGTCCTTTTCGGAAGGAACGAGCTACGTTAGCATTCGAATTCGACTGAATGGGGCGCAGCGTCGAGACTGCGTCCATTGCCTTTTGCTCATTGATTCCTGAAAGAACACTTGTGACTCGCCCATCCTGCGTGACTCTTGGACTGCAGCCGAGCTTTGGATTTGGAGACCGAACGGGTCTTGCGACTCCCGGACATGTCGCTGCGATGAAGCAGGACGGAGCTGGCATTCAGCCGATCTTCCCCCAGCAGTCGATTCGTGAAATGTCACGGACTCAGCGAACTCCGCAACAGGTCATGGACGACGCACTCAACGGCGCGGCCGCTGCGGGATGGACTCAGCCAACCGGTGCCGATGCGGATCACCTGAAGACTCCTCAGGATGTCGACGTCACGGCCGCGGTTGGGTTCACGTTCTTCACTATCGACCCATCCGGGGCTGTTGACCAGCACGCTGACAATTATGACGAAGCCACCCTTCGCCAGAAATTCGATGCTGTTCGAGCACAGATTGCGTGGCTGGCAGATTATTCCGGCAAGACGCTCGGACTGTCGAACGGAACAAACATCGTTCTGGATGAACCCACATTGATGCGAGCTGCCGTGAAGTACGGCGCTGCGATTCGCCAGGCGATTGAACTTTCCAACTACATCGCCAGCGTTCATCAGAAATCTGGCAACGCCTTCGAAATCGAACTGTCCGTTGATGAAACCGATCAGCCGACGACGCTGGCTGAACACTACATCATTGCAGATCAGTGCCTGAAGGCCGGAATGAAGCTGGTCAGCCTGGCACCTCGTTTCATCGGCGACTTTGAAAAGGGCGTGGATTTCAAAGGCGACCTGAATGCTCTTGGCAAGTCGCTCGCGGATCACGCGGCCATCGCCGAACTCGTTGGTCCCTACAAACTCAGTCTTCACTCAGGCTCAGACAAACTCTCGATGTACGCCGCTCTCAGCAAAGCCACGAAAGGTCGATTCCACGTCAAGACGGCGGGAACAAGTTACCTGGAAGCTCTGCGAGTCGTCGCGCGACATGACGAAAGCCTGTTTCGAGCGATCGTGGCGTTTGCTCGAGGACGCTATGACACCGACAAGGCAACCTATCACGTTTCCGCAACGCTCGCGTGTGCTCCGGAACCACAATTGGTTTCCAGCATTCGCGACCTGGAACGAGAATACCTCGAGCTCTGGTCAGAAGTTCCGGAAGGCAAGGGGTTCACAAAACCAGGCCGGCAGATCCTGCATTGCACGTTCGGATCCACGCTGACTCATCCTGAATTCGGCCCAGCCATTCGGTCCGTCCTGAAGAACCATCCCGGCACCTACGAAGAAGTTCTCGCCGACCACTTCGGCCGCCACCTTCGCCCACTCCGCGCTGGTCTCGACTAGCAGAGGCAGGAGCACTGCATTCTGGCGTCATTCGATGCAAACTCTGCCTGTGTACCACAGAGCCTGATCAACACCGGACGTGCACAGAACGTTGATTAATCACAAATGTGCCGCGAAGCGCTAGTAGTAGCCGCTGGTGGATGTCGAAGAACACAAAACGAGCACCCGCGGGTAGCGCCTTGCGACTCAGTTTTGTGACGCAATCAACAGCTTGCTTTGAAGAAGCCCGTCAGTGGAACACGCTGACGGGCTTCTTTGCATTCATCTCTGCCAGGCGATCGCTTCCGGCGGCGGAGCGGCTTCGCTAAAAGCCACTTGTTCACTTGGAAGAACCGGTCGAACAGGATCGATCCACAGCAGCCCCCCCCACCGACGAGGACTGTGTTTCATGGCCATCCAGAATCATCCACACAAGCGGTTTCGTTTGCTGACCTTCATCGGAATCGTGATCGCGGGAACACTGAGTTTTGCGGCCTCGGCCCATGCCTCAGATGCTGTCGCTGCCCCGCGTCCGAATGTCCTTTTCATCGCAGTGGACGACCTGAATCACTGGGTTGGGCACCTTGGCCGCAACAAGCAAACACGAACGCCGAACATTGATCGCCTGGCCAAATTGGGCATCACGTTTACTAATGCCCACTGTGCAGCCCCGGTATGCAATCCTTCGCGTGCGGCGTTGTTGAGCGGACTGCGACCTTCGACGACAGGCGTCTACGACAACAACAATCCCTATGTCGGAACTATCGAAAGCTCGCAGTCCCTTGTGAGTCAATTCAAAGCGGATGGCTACAAGACTCTTGGCATGGGAAAACTCTGGCACGGCGGGCTTGGGTTTGCAGATCAGTGGTCCGAAACAGGAGGACGCGAACAGGGCGATCGAACGGGCGCTCTTCTGGATGATCGCAGCATCGGCGGCATTCGCTTTGGAATTCTGAACGCAGATGACAGCGCTGTGCCGGATACTCATATCGCCGACTACGGAATCGCTCAGCTGCAGAAGACGCACGATGCTCCCTTCTTCTTAACGCTTGGTTTTCACAAACCCCACATGCCGTGGAACGTCCCGAAGAAGTACTTCGACATGCATCCACTGGAGCAGATTGAACTTCCTCCGGTTCTTGAAGGGGACCTGTCCGATGTTCCATCCGCCGGGCTCAAAATGGCACGTGCAGAAGGCGATCATGCGGAGGTTCTGAAATCCGGTCGATGGAAGGAAGCCGTGCAGGCCTACCTCGCTGCGATCAGTTACCTGGACGGACAGGTCGGACGAGTCCTCGATGCTCTGGAAAAGTCACCTCACCGCGACAATACAATCATCTGTTTCTGGGGAGACCATGGCTGGCACCTTGGCGAAAAACAGCACTGGCGAAAATTCGCGCTGTGGGAAGAAGCGACCAGAGCACCTCTGATCTTTGTTGCTCCCGGAGTCACAACGGCCGGTTCACGATGTGACCGTCCAGTGGACTTTATGAGCATCTATCCGACGGTTTGTGAACTGAGCAGCATCCCTGTGCCTGCTCATGTTGAAGGTCGTTCCATCGTTCCTTTGCTCAAAGATCCAGCAGCAGCGTGGGATGGCGTGGCGCTGACGACGTTCGGCAAAAACAATCATGCGGTTCGCTCGGATCGCTGGAGATACATTCGCTACGCTGACGGCGGCGAAGAACTCTACGATCATCAGACGGATCCGTATGAATGGAAAAACCTTGCGGCCGACACATCCCTGCAAAGTGTGAAGACCGAACTCGCCGCAATGATGCCGAAGACCAACGCGGAGCCGGTGAAGAAAGCGGACACCGACGAAGCAGACACGGACAATGCGGCCCCGGTGAACAACAAGAATAAGAACAAGAACAAAGCGAGGAAGAACCAAAAGAAGAAGCAGGCTGCTCAGGAAAATTCACCAACCACGACCGTCGCCAGCGCAGCCCTCTCGGCCGCATCGCCGGTGAAGCAAGCCGCAAGTTCCCCGGCGGCGACTCCCAACATCGTCTGGGTCATCATCGAAGACATGTCTGCTAACTTCTCCTGCTACGGGGAGAAGAATATCTCAACGCCCAATCTTGATGCCCTGGCAAAGAAGGGGACTCGGTTCACGCACGCGTTTGTGACCGCACCGATCTGCAGCATCAGCCGTTCCGCATTGATCACAGGCCGGTATCAAACAAGTATTGGCTGCCAGAATCATCGATCCAGTGTTCCCGGCCACGTGATTACTCTTCCGGACAGAGTTCAGCTTGTCCCAGCGATGCTGAGGAACGCCGGGTATCACGTCAACAATCTGACGGTTGAGCAGTTCCTCAGGACGACTCAGGACGTGACCGCGAAACCAGACGTTCCGGTGGCCAAAACTGATTACAACTTTCAGTGGGACCAGGCAGCCACGTACGATCGAACTCACTGGGCAGCACGACCAAACGGCAAACCCTTCTTCGTCCAGGTGCAACTCCATGGGGGCAAACATCGAGGTCAGGGGAACGGCAC
>JAEUII010000356.1 GCA_016795145.1 Planctomycetaceae bacterium | reverse complement strand
GCGATTGGCTGGCGGACAAGCGATTGAGGACAATCGCTCTACACTGCCGTTACGCTCGAATGACATCGGTCACCACGTTGCCGGCGAGTCCGGTTAGTCGGAAGTCGCGGCCGCTGAAGTGGTACGTGAGCTTTGTGTGATCGAAGCCCAGAAGGTGCATGATCGTGGCATGGAAGTCGTGGATGTGAACGGGGTTCTCGACGATCTTTTCGCCAACGTCATCGGTGGCCCCATGAACATAGCCGCCCTTCACACCACCTCCGGCGAGCCAGCAGGTAAAGGCATCTTTGTAATGGTCGCGACCGTCCAGTTCGGTTTTCTTCGATGATGGCGTCCGTCCGAATTCGGTGCACCATACGACGAGCGTTTCCTCCAAAAGTCCTCGCTGCTTCAAATCGGTCAACAGGCCGGCGATCGCCTTGTCCGTGTTCTGAGCGAGCTTCCGATAACCTTTCATATTGCTGTGAGCATCCCAGTTGCCCTTGTCGACGATCTCAATAAACCGCACGCCGCGTTCACTCATTCTTCGAGCAGCCATGCACTGCCAGCCGAAGCTCTTTCGGTCGTCGCGCTTGATTCCATACAGGTCAAAGGTTGCATCAGATTCGTCCGAGAAGTCCAGTACCTCCGGTGCATTTGACTGCAATCCCACCGCCGCATCGAATGAGTACATTCGGGCTGCGAGGTCTGAGTCATCCCTGCGTCCGGAAAGGTGCCTCTGGTTCATGCGATTCAGGAACGCTAACTCTCTTGTCTGCATTGCCGCCGTTGCGCTGTCGGGGCGAAGATTGGGGATCGGGTCGTTGCCAGGCGTGATGCGAGTTCCCTGGTGATAGGCCGGAAGGAAGTTGCTGTCCCATGACTGAGCACCAGCGTACGGCAGAGTCTCTGCGAAGACGACGTGCGAGGGAAGATTTGGGTTTTCGGTCCCCAGACCGTAGCTGACCCAGGCTCCGATTCCGGGCAGAGCTTCCGCCATCGTACCGGAATGCATGCTGAGCGTTGCTTCGAAATGATCGCCCTTGTCTCCGTGAAGCGATCGAATCAGGCACAGATCATCCATGCAGCCGCCGAGGTTCGGAAACAGATCGCTGATCAGCACACCATTCTGACCGCCGCGATGATGTCCCCACATGCTTCCGGTGTAGATTCGTTCCTTGCCGGCCGCTTTGCCGTCCGCAGCGCGAAGACCAGGCTTTGGGTCAAAACTGTCGACATGTGAAACGCCGCCGGGCATAAAGAGCAGGATGACTCGCTTTGCCTTTGGTTCGAAGTGTGGCTGCTTCGGAGCTAGCGGGCTCAGCGTGTCTGCAAGAGCCAGCTTCGACAGAAAGCCTGATGTGGCTCCGGCGGTCGCCAACTGGAGGCTACGCTGAAGAAGTGTTCGCCGCGTTGTTCGATGTGTGCTCATAACCAAGTACTCTCTGGTGATGTCTGAGTGTCAAAGCGACTCAGGGCGAGACCGTGTTTTGTGTTTCGGCGTTGATTATTATCAAAGTGCATCAATCAACATACAGGAATTCATTGCTGCTCAGCAGGGCGCGAGCAAAACTCGTCCATGCCATCCTGTCGGCTTCACTTTCTGGTTTTCCGGCGGCAATCATCTGCTGGCGGTAGTCCGCAAGATACGCCTCCGCATCCGCTCTTTCGTCATCAGACGGAAACCGGCTGCATGCAAGTTGCCATGCCTGATCCAGTCGCGCGGGTGTCTCGCCGGAAATGCTCATGAGGCGTGATGCAAAGGCTTCGGACGTTTCTTTCATGAACGGGCTGTTCATCACGTACAAAGCCTGCAAAGCGACGGTGCTCTCACGCCGATTCTCTGTCGTCTTGTTCGGGTCCGGGCCATCGAACAGGGCCATGAACGGATGTTTGTTCAGGCGGCCACTCATCAGGTAAACGGACCGATGTTTGTGGTCATAGATTTCGTCGAATGGATGTCCCTGGTTGTACTTCAGTTCCGGCGTCGGCTTGAATGGATGCCGTCCATTCTCTCCAGGCTGCAACAGCAGACTGATGCTCAGAAGACTGTCACGAATCGTTTCCGCGTCCATACGATGTCGATCGAATCGCCACCACGTTCGATTCGCCTGATCTTTTGACATCGACACTTCGTTCGGCTGGCTGGAAAGCTGGTAGACGGAAGACAGCATGATCTGACGATGAAGTGCTTTCAGCGACCAGCCTTGACGCACGAAGTCTCTGGCCAGCCAGTCGAGCAGTTCCGGATGGCTTGGCTTTGCACCCTGAACGCCGAAATTGCTGCTGCTCTCAACGATGCCTCGACCAAAGTGATACTGCCAGACGCGGTTCACGGCGACGCGTGTTGTCAGAGGATTGTCATTGCTTCCGAGCCACTGAGCGAACTGGAGCCGCCCGCTGTTTCCCTCTGGAATTTCGGGATAGCTGTTGTTGATGACGGACAAATAGCCGCGGCGAGCTTTCTCACCCTTCTGATGAGTGTCTCCGCCGATCCGGATGTTGGTGTCGCCCGTTTGCTTGTCGCGTTCGCTGATGGCCCATGCTTCCGTCGATTCGTACGCTGCTGGCCAGGCTTCATTCTTTGTGAGTGAGACGAAGTGCGAACGCTCCTTCTGATGTTCGGTCCCGGCATGCGGATACTGAGTGTTTTCAAAGTAGCCATAGATCCCGTAGTAATCATTCATCGTGACGGGATCAAATTTGTGATGATGACACCGGGCACAGCCCAGTGTCAGGCCGAGCATCGACTTTCCGATCGTGTCGACGGAGTCATCAATAATCAGTTCCATTGACGCGAACGCTGAATTTCCAAACCGTCGACTGAGTGCGACGTAGCCGGTGGCAATGATCTGCTCATTGGCTCTTGGATTTTCGGGATGCTGCTTTGCCATCAGATCCCCAGCGACCTGTTCCATCAGAAACTGGTTCCAGGGCAGGTCGTTATTGATCGACTTAATCACATAGTTGCGATAGTAGCGAGCTTCCGGGATGGGCGTGTCGGTACCATCTCCGCTGGTGTCTGCATAGCGTGCCTGATCAAGCCAGTGACGTCCCCAGCGTTCGCCGTATTCGGAGCTTGCAAGCAGCCGATCCACGACTTTGGCGAACGCGTCAGCTGAATCGTCGGCGAGAAACGCGTCGACGTCTTCAATCCGAGGCGGCAGTCCGGTCAGATCCAGAGTGGCTCGCCGGATGAGAGTACGTTTGTCGGCCGCAGGCGAAGGAACGATGCCGTTCTTTTCGTATTCCGCCGCAATGAACTGATCAATCGGTGTTCGGCACCAGTCTTTGTTGGCGACTTCGGGAGGGGCAACATCTTTGACCGGTTGAAACGCCCAGTGAGCCTTCTTCTCATCATCAGATTTCCACGCCGCACCGTCAGGCCATGTGGCACCATCGTCGATCCATTTTCGAAGGTCCGCAATCTCTGAATCAGACAATCGCTCTTCTGGCGGCATCTGTTTTTTCGGATCCGTCGAGATGACTCGCTGAAGCAACGGGCTGGCATCCGCCCTGCGTTCGACAAGAGCCGGACCGCTCATCCCGCCTTTCAGCAGGGCCTTGCGACTATCGAGCTTCAAATCGCCTTCCGGAGTCTCACCCGTATGACACTCGGCACACTTCTGAATCAGCAGCGGTCGAATACGCGATTCAAAGAACTCGGTGGCATCATCCGCGCGGAGGGGAACCATGCCGGCGATCAGTGCGACACCGAAACACGCGCAGGAGAAACGCTTCGAACTCATGAGATCACCTGACGGCTTTCATGAAGTTCCTTCGGGCCAAATTGGGTGAGCAGCCCGAAGAAGACGAAGGAGATTCGTTGGAGGGAAGGACCGACAGATCGGGGAGGGAAGGACTTTTCAGCCCTTGTCAGGTAGACGCTACTCAGTTGACGTCGACCGAAGCAACCTGTTCCATGAGGTCACTCGGCGATTCAGATGGCTTTCCCGAAACTGACAGGACAATGTGTTGTTCAATGTGTACCAAATCGCACACAAAGATCGCATTGTCGCGCTGGAAGCAGGGCGGGTCGCTGAAGGCCGTAGGTGCCGCTTGCCGAGCGGCACTTCGCGGCTTGCCGCGACCCGCGACCGAACGAGTCTCCATGGGGTTCATGCTGCGGCGTGGATGAAAGGTATCATGAGTGCACGCTAGCGACGTGGCGATGTTGTCACCACGTCTTGCTGTGAGGCTCGTAGCAGAGTCCAAAGGACGCTGGTCGCAGCGGGCTGCGAAGTGCCGCTCGGCAAGCGGCACCTACAGTCATTTTTCTGACGCGTGATCGCGTACGTAGAAGTTGGCGAATTCTGCGGGGCCGACGACGTAGAGGCCGAAGGTGTCGGTGTCGCTGACGACACTGTTTTCGCTGACGAGTTCGTTGTTGATCGTGACGCTCATTTTGCCGCCTTCAATCGTGCATTCGACTCGCGACCATTCACCCTTCTTTGTGTACTTCGTCGGTGGCATCCGGCCGCTGATTGCAACGCCATCGAAGCCTTCGCCGGGCTTGATGTCGAAGAGGAACGTTCGGCCACGAATCGGCTCGGCGCTCTTCAGCATCTTCGCCTTCACATCGTCACCCTTGCCATCGTACGAAAGAATCCAGTCGTTGGACTTCCAGTGCTTCGTTCCTTCTTCGGATGTTGTCCATCCCTTCAGATCGAGTCCGTTGTAGAAACTCCGAAATCCTCGATTGGCAACCGCCACGTGTTTGGGGTCGACAGGACTCTCGGGCAGCTCCTGAATTTTGACGTTGCGATAATGCACGACTCCGCCTTCGGATTCGATGCAGATGTACCCTTTGCGCGGGCTGGCATCTTTGCCCTGAGTCACGACCTTGCCGTTCACCGCAAGGCTGATCGAACCGTCTCGACATTCGATTCGGTAATGATTCCATTCCGGAGATGGCTTGGAGCGTTCCTCTGTGGGAAACGCACGACTGCCGCCTCGACCATTGATCGGTGTCATGGTCGCCCCGTGGATCGGGAAGATATCTCCATGAGTTGTGTGGTGCTGGCTTTGGCCGTAGGCATTTTCCAGCACCTGCACTTCGACGCTTCGATGGAAAGGGACGCCTTTCGAAGTGATGTCGTCGGCCCAGACGAAGATGCCTGCGTTGCCGCCAGGAACCATGTGCCGCCACTCCACTTCCAGAATGAAGTTCTGGTACATCTTCTCGGTGCGAATTTCACCAATCGGTTTGCCGCTGCAAACCAGCATGTCGTCCTGAACCGACCAGGTCTCTGCCGGTGTGTTGACGAGCACCCAGCCGGTCAGGTCTTTTCCATTGAACAGCGGTTTGAATTCGTCCTGTGCAAATGCAGCCGATGAAGCTGTCAGCAGCGTCAGGGCTGCCGCCAGGAAAGTTGTTCTGTTCATGATGAGATGTTCCTTGTGAAGTGAAGTGTTCGATGATCGGCGCGAGTGGCCGTGGTTAGTCTTCGGACTTTGCTGCCTTCGCCGCTTTCTTTTTTCCGTTGCCCTTCTTCTTTGGGGCCGCGTTGCTGGCGTTTGGGTCGGGCGTATTCTTCGTCGGCATCGGCGCGTGAATTTGTTGTCGCCAGGTCTTGAGTTCTTCGTACATTGTCTGAGCCTTTTCGGGATTGGACTTCGCAAGATTCTTCGATTCACTGATGTCGTCTCGAAGGTTGTAGAGTTCGAGTCGACCATCTTCGAGGAATTCCATCAGCTTCCAGTCGCCCTGTTGAATCAGGCTGACGGGAGTTGTACGCCAGGAATCTGCGCCGGCTCCGAGGTATCCTGGGAAGTGCTGATAGATCGCCGGGCGTTTCAGAGTCGCAGCGGCATCGCGGAAGAGCGGCACCAGGTTTTCACCGTCCAGGACCTGTCGGGGCTGCTTGCCCTGTCCGATTTCAAGCAGAGTCGGAAAGATGTCGACATGAATCGTCGGAACATCGCACGCTGTCCCGGGAGCAGTGATGCCAGGCCAGCGAACGATGAAGGGGACTCGCGTGCCGCCTTCGTACAGACTTCCCTTGCCGCTTCGCAGAGGAGCGTTGTCCGTGATATCACCGCTGGCCTTCACGCCTTCTCGAACATAGCCACCAACTCCACCGTTGTCGCTCGTGAAGATCAGCACCGTGTTGTCTGCGAGCTTGAGTTCGTCGAGCGTCGTCATGATTCGCCCAACGCTCTCGTCGACTGAGGCAATCATGGCTGCATAGGTGGGATTGTTGTGACCACCGACAGCGGGCTTGTCCTTGAATTTTGCAATCAGTTCCGGCTTGGCCTGATGAGGCGAGTGAACGCCGAAGTGAGGCAGGTAGAGAAAGAACGGCTGGTCTTTGTGTCGCGTGATGAAGTCGACTGCTCGATCGGTCAGGAAGTCGGCGAGATACTGGCCCTTGGGATATTCCGTCTTCGGATTCGTGTCGAAATCAAAGTGCCGACCGTCGCTCACGATCGCTTCATCGAAGCCTCTGCGTCCCGGATGATGATCACCACGTTCGCCGAGATGCCACTTTCCGAACATCGCCGTCTCATATCCAGCTGACTTCAACTGGCCGGCAATCAGGTCACGGTCGAGCGGCAGTTGAGTCACATTGTCCACAGGCCGAAGAGAACGCTTGCTCCAGTCAAAGCGATCAATGCCACCAACCGTGTAGACGCCCGTTCTGGCGCCATACTGTCCTGTCATCAGGGCAGCTCGCGTCGGAGCACAGTTCTGGCAGTGATGATGAGCCGTCAGCTTCATTCCCTGCTGTGCAAGGCGGTCGATGTTCGGAGTTTCATAGTATCGACTGCCGAAGCAGCCAACGTCCGTGTAACCCAGGTCATCCGCCATGATGAAAATGATATTGGGACCACGTGTGGGCTCGGCAGCCACAGCCGCAGTTCCGGCCAGGCCCGCTGACATCGGCACAAGGACAGACAGGATCGAGAAGAGAGCGGCTCTCATGGTGGTCCTCGGAAAACAGAAGTGGGATGCTAAAGGGAAGAACTGCGGTAACCCGGATGTGATTCATCGAACAATTCGGGCAGCCAGCGTATGCCAATGCCGGGTCGGCTGGGAAGCGGCAGCGTGCCATTCACAACTTGAACTTCCTGATCAATCAGTGACGGGTACAGCGTTGCAAGATGGGCACGTACAGTTTCCTGAAAGGCAACACCGGTGTTCGATGCGGCGATTTGCAGGCCGGCGAACAGAGTCATTGGTCCGGTGCAATCGTGCATCAGGGCCGGCACGTTGTGAAGCTGAGCCAGTTCGGCGATGCGACGACTTGCCGAAATGCCGCCGACCCAGGTTGGGTCGATCATCACGTAGTCGGCCGCCTGAGCCTCCAGCACCTGACGATAGCTGTCGGCCATCACCAGCATTTCACTGACCGCGACGGGCACTCTGATCTGAGATCGAAACGCAGCCATCGCATGAACAGAATCCGGCCGCATCACATCTTCCAGCCACAGCGGCTTCACGGATTCCATGGCGTCGGCGATGCGTCGTGCGGCTGCGAGAGAAAAGAAGCCATGGCCATCGAGCATCACTTCGATCTTGTCACCGACACGTTCGCGGATCTTTTCGAACGGCGCGATGCCTTCGCGAATGTCGGCCCAGGTGATCGACTGACCTCCACTGCGTCGATACACCGCATCGAACGACCAGAGCTTCATACCTCGATAGCCCAGTGCGACAAGTTCTTCCGCCAACTCCTCAGGAGCATTCATGCTGGACCAGTTGTCTTCGAGCGGACCTGGTTGTCCCGGATCGCCGTGGCCCGGCCAGCCGGAAGCGGATGGTGTCTTTCGATTGGACTTGCCATAGAACGGACCACCGCAACTGTTGTAGACAGGAATCGCGTCGCGAACCGGGCCGCCAAGCAGCTTCCACACGGGCGACCTGAGCAACTGTCCCTGAATGTCCCACAGAGCCAGATCAATCGCCGAAAGAGCCCTTAGCTCCGCGCCGGTTCCCGCAAAGGCGGTCATCCGTTCGTACAGAAATCGCCAGTGGCTCTCGATTGCCGTTGCATCGCTGCCCAGCAATCGTGGAGCGAAGAAATCATGAATGACCGCAGCCGCGGCGGTGGGAATATAATATGTCTCACCATGCCCGATCACAGGAACACCGTCCACCGTTCCCGCGTCCGTATGGACTCGCACGGCCAGCATCCCCGGCATCACTTCATGAGGAATCACGGTCTCAATCTTTACGATGCGAGGACCGGATCGGTAAGCATGCTCCTGAGTTGGGCCGGACGCTCGACTCAGGAAACGGGTATCCTCGGAACGACTCATGAAGTCACGCGTTCTCCGCTCGATGGAAAACAAATCGAATAGGCGCCTGGTGCTTTTTCAGGCATGGAATTTCGGGTCATGGGCGATGGGAAAGGGGCTGTGAATCAGGGATCTTTAGCAAGATCCACTACAGCAACAGCAAGATTCCGAACTGGTACAAAGGGCTGTGCAGTTTCGAAGAATTACTCTTCGCTGCTGGCAGCGTTCTTCTTTTTGTTCTTCCCGTTCTTCTTGTTGCCTTTGTTCTGAGCGCCTTCGTTGTCCTCCGAGCCCGTGCCCCAGAGTG
>JAEUII010000347.1 GCA_016795145.1 Planctomycetaceae bacterium | reverse complement strand
CTTCTGAAGATGAACAATGTCGGCCGCCTGTCGAACAAAGCTCAGACCGATGAAATCCAGCTGATGCTGCAGAGCCCATTCGAGGTCTTTTCGATCTTTCTCCGTAACACTGGCAGTGCTCAGCGCGACTCCCGGAAGATTCACTCCCTGCCGGCTGCGGATCTTGCCGGGCTGAACGACGAGGCACTTCACCCACTTCAGTTCAGGATCTTTCTCGATCACCACCATTGCCACGGTGCCGTCGGCGAGCAGAACTTTGTCGCCAGGACGCACATCGTCGATCAGTGGTTCGTACGTGCAGGTCAGATCCGTTTCAGACTCCGAATCCATGCCTCGCACAAAACGGAAAGTCGCACCTTCGGCACAATACGTTTCGCCGCCTTTGATTTCTCCCAGTCGAATCTTCGGCCCGGAGAGGTCACCCAGAATTCCAACAGGACATTCAAGCTCCGTCGAGACCTGGCGAATCTTGCGCACCAGGTCAGACAGCCACGCATGACTGCCGTGGGCAAAGTTCAGTCGGAAGACATCGACTCCCGACGCCACCAGTTCTCGAAGGACATCCACAGATTCGCTGGCTGGCCCAATTGTGGCGATGATGCGAGTCTTCACGAGCCTCTGACGGCAGGACGATGTGCTGGGAGTCATAGGGAGTTTTCGGGGTTCAGTGTGCAGTTTTCAGTTTTCAGGTTTCAGGTTTCAGTGTGCAGTTTTCAGTTCTCAAAAGCTGAGGCAGAAGCGGAAGCAGCGGCTCACAAATGGACGGGAATGTAGCGGAGTTGTTCACCGGCCTGAGGCTCTTCGGGTGGATCGATCCATGCGACCGGCTGTTCGTTCTTAAGGCTTGTCTGCAGATGGTCTTTGAATCGCCGAGTCAGCTGCATCAGCAGTTCTCGTTCGCTCCACGATTCCGCCGTCATTCCTGCAAGGTTCGCGACTCGACCATGCAGCTTCCGTCCATCATCACTCGTTCGCAGAATGACGAGACAGTTGAAGACCGGCACAGTGCCTGGCGTACTGTTGCATGCAGAGACCTGAATTTGGTTCAGCGGTGAAGACACGGTTCTTTTCCCCGAGGGGTCGTCGGAATCTTCAGTGTTCTGTTGAGGCTCGTGGCCGATCAGACAATGTGTCAGGCTCTGTCAGAGTCGGATATCACGGAGTATGCCCCACGGGGTCCGAACTGACAATGGCATCATTTTTCGGTCTCATCGCCGAGTGTTTTCATCTTCTGCCCGATCTCTGCAATCACGGCAGGAAGGAAGATCACGCCGGAATAGTGATCGGCCGGCATCTCAATGTGGTGTCCAGCAGGCAACGAAGCGGCTTTTGCCAGCGCGAATGAACATTCGGGTGGCACAACATCGTCATACTTTCCGCTGTAGAGCCACGTAGATTCCGGATGCAGTCGATGGGCCAGACGAAGGGGTTCAACAGGTCGAGCCAGATCGCGAATCTTGTCTCCGGTGATGCCGATTGCTTCCAGCTTTTCCCGGACTTTGGCGGCGTCCTTCTTGCCCTGCAACACGACGTCATGAAGATTGCCACCGGCAAGCAGAATGAAAACGCCGCCGTAGCCATCATCCAGACCACCCGTTGTCGCGGTGATGAACCCGCCAAGACTGGTCCCCTGAATTCCTACCACGCTCGAATCAATCAGTGGCAGCGACGAAACAGCATCACGCGCTCGTCGAACATCACAGACGGCCTGCTGCATTCCGCTGAGCAACTGTTCCGGCTGATCTGCTCGAGGCGTCCTGCGAGCACCATAGCCCGGAAGATGAATCAAGAACGTGTGCAGACCCTGAGACTGCAGTCCGCGGGCAAAGATCCTTCCAACCGTCATGCCTCGCCCGGATTCATGAACGACAACAACACAACGAGCTGTCTTCGGTTGCTTGTTCTCGTCCCGCGCGACATACCATTCCATCGATACGTTGTCATTGATCGCATCACCGGACGGCATTGGTGACGGAAATCGGATCAACAGATCACCGCGATCTCCCTGAGCTGCCTCGCATTGAACCTTGAAGTCGCCCGGATTCCAACGCAATCCCTTCAGGCAATCCTGCGCATCAGCGGCCGTATCGGTATCAAGCTTCAGCGAATCCTTCGCGGCAAAGGTTGACCCCACTTTGGGGATCTCACCACCACAGACGTTCTCTGTGTGAAGTGAACAGAGGCCGAAAACAAGAAGACTGAGCAGCGTACTGAAAAATGAAGAGCGGAACGATGCGGCGATGAAGGTCATGTTTCCTGCTTTCTTTCTTCCGCCGGCTTCCTGCCGATCCTGCGTTCCGTCCCCTGGATAATCCGGAGAATGTTCGAACGATGTCGAAAGACAATCAGTGCGGGCACAACGATCGCGAACAGCGTCATCGGCAGCGACGCGCCGCCCAGATCGGTTCCTCGCCGAAGCACAAAGTACACAACCGAGAATGTGGTGGCAGACAGAATCGAAGACAGCGACACCATCTTCCAAATGCCAAGCGAAACAAGAAACGCCCCGAAGGCCGCCGCACTCGCAACAGGAGCAAGCACCAGCACGACTCCCAGAGCCGTTGCGACCCCCTTTCCGCCTCGAAACGACAGCCAGATCGGAAACATATGTCCGGCAATCGCAAACAACCCCACAGCAACACGGAGAGGTTCCGTCTTGGCCGGATCAAAACCCTCAGCCACGAATTTCGCTGACAGCAGTGTCGGGATCAGTCCCTTCAGAGCATCAAGCACCAGAACCGCCACGCCCCACTTCCAGCCAAGCGTTCTCCAGGTATTCGTCGCACCGATGTTTCCGCTTCCGTGTTTGCGAATGTCATCTTTCAGGACGATCAGCCCCGCGAGGTAACCGAACGGGATTCCTCCGATGACAAAGGCGACAATGCACCAGAACGCAAACGTGAAGAACATCCGAAGCCCTGAACCAGCAAAAACAACGGTTCGTGAATAAACCGCCAGCGAATTGAACCCGCCAGAAATGAAGAGTCGAAGTGTAAGGGATGTCCCCGCAAAAGTCCTCTCAGGGCATCCGCTCACAGCTTCAGGCGCATTCCTGTTTTGTCAGCATTCTGAAAGGTCGTTTGTTTGTGATTCAGGCCTGGCAGGCCGTCACAACCCCTGCCGGTGTGCGTAAGCCACCGGAAACGAATCGCAAGTCTGTCCAATAGGCCCGAAGGGCTGACACATTGACGCGATCAGGTCAACGGGTTGTGTCGGCCTTTCAGGCCTTTGTGGTTCAGAGGTCTGCAGACCGGGGCCTTCGACCCCGGCAGGGGTTTTGTCAGCCCTACCGGGCCTGAACCGCAGATTTGCATTTTTCCTCAACTTCAATTGTCCTCGAGCGACAAGCACAACATTCCTTGGGTTCCCAAAAACCTCAGAAGCCATCCCTCACGGCGTCAGGTGGATTCCACTAGTCAGCCACGCATCACTTTCGCGGAGGCCGTCTGTCGCCTGCCTGATCCGGATCTGGTTCGCCGGCATGCAGAAGATCATCCAGATTCTGCATATGCTCCCGATACTGACGATCCAGCTCGTCGTACGAAACGCCGGCCATGCGAGTCAGTGAGGGTTCCTCGATGATCTTTTCCGCATCAGGCCGATACACAGCGGTCAGCAGCTGAATCAAATCATCCCGGTACAAACCGTCTTCGTAATGCATCAAAAAGTGGACGTAGCCGGAGGCCTGTGTGTAAAGCGGACTGACCTGCGGATGACTCTGGAATTCATCCTTCCCCAGTGCAAAAAACTGAAGAGACGGCATGTAGAAGTAGAACGACGGATCCAGCAGCCTCTGCCGAGCCGTATCGAACCGAACGTACTCCGGGTTACCAACACTCACCTTCCCGTTCTCATCGATCTCAAACGATTCGAAGTAACACGCCAGACCTTCGATCAGCCAGAAATTGGAATGCTCACACAAAACCCAGTCTTCGATTCGTCGCAGTTTTAGCTTTCGAGCCCTTGCGCGTGCGGCAAGCAGACGATCCGATGTTGTGTTCACATCCAGAATCTGATGAGTCGCTTCGTGAAACAGAGTCGTCAGGTCTTGTCGTTCCGGGTTCAGATAGAAGTAGCTGGTTCGTTCCGGCTGCCAGTAGAGCCCGTTCGTTTCCAGATTCGCAGGAACCTTTCCAAAGACTCGCTTCTGATACTCTTCGCGAGTCGCATAGTAGTGGACTTCCATCGGCTTCATATTGCGATCAGCAGATCGATCCGTCGCCTTTTCGAAACGATCCTGCAACGACTGCGGAGTATCAAAGAACGCCGCAAAGTTCTGTTGCAGCCATGAATGAAAGACCTCCAGCCGGCGCGACAGTTCCACGCCCGCTTCAAGACTGACGTTGGTCTTCACCAGAAAATGCTCGCTGGGCACTTCCCATGCATTGCGAAAATCGCGTCGTAGTTCTGCTTCCTTGTCGACGCTGATCCAGTCACCCTTCCATGGACGAAGCCCCTGTTCATATCGCGGCACACTCGTCAGCGGAATCCATCCAAAGTCCGGATGATTTACCTGAGGACGTGATTCGCCTCGCATCTTCTTTTCAAACGCGGAAACCCATTCTCCCGCGTAACCAGGTTCGTCCTTACGAGTCGGATCGACGTACTTTTGTTTGCCCATGATCGATCGACCATACTTGTGGTCCGGATCGACTCGCAGAACATCACTGATGATCGAAAACGCCAGCGAAGGAAAACCGGCTCGAAGACTCGATCTTGCCAGCGTATACAGTTCAGCCGCGCGTGTTTCCCGATGATGCTGAAGTTGCAGCCTCCACTGCTGTTCATCCAGCGGAAGAGACTGATCGACCGGCGGAGTGACAACCGTCGACAGGTCGGCCGGTTCAGGTTCGCTGGCCAGCTGTTCAATCAGCGAGAGCATCTGTTGCTGACCTTCCTGCTGCTGATGCTCCTCACACCACTCAGCCACAGCGGTGAGATCATCCCTGTATGATGTCAGGATCTTCTGACGCTGGTCAATCAGCTGTCGATGACGACGATCCCGAGTCGCATTTTCATCTGCCCATCCTGCGACATCCGTCAGGAAAACGATGGCCAGAAAGGCCCAGAGTATTCTCAGCTTGGTACGCATTCTCGACTGCTCACCGGCGGGACAAAGTCACAAAAAGGCCCCCGCAGTTTAACAGCCCCCGCCTTTTGAGCCCATTTCAGTTTTCCGCAGTGTGAACAGAACAACAGTGCTCGTTTTGCCTCGAGAAATCACGGACACAGCCACTACCTCTCGCAAAGGCGCCAAGGCGCGAAGGATGGGAACCGTTTCGTCCGATCATCATCCGCTATTCCTCTTCTCTTTGCGCCTCCGCGCCTTTGCGAGAAACACATGCTGCGATCACAGCACACGCGAAGGCGCTCAACAAAGAAGCGACACTTCCCGGGCCGGATTACTCTTCCGCGGGATGTTCTTCAAACCGAGCCCGGTACTCCGGTGGAATCTCGGTCGACTCCAGACCGTGGCCAGGGCGAACGATGCAACAAACGGTCTTCATCGAACCGCGAGCAATGACTCGTTCGCCGTTCCGAAACACCACATCAAACGTCAGCGACTTGACGCCAATGCGTTGAACGGTCAGTCGAACAGTCAGGATGTCTTCGTATCGAGCAGGCGATTCGAAGCGACACTGAGCGGACACGCGTGGCCATCCAATCGTACTGCCGTCTTCAAGGTGGCGAACAATCGACAGTCCCTGAGAGCGAAAGAACTCGTGTTCAATCTGCTCCATCCAGATGTAGAAGCTGGAAAAGTGCACGATGCCGGCCATGTCCGTTTCAACAAACTCAACACGACGGGTTCGCTCTAAAAACGACGCCATAGTTTCTGATCCACTTCAAGCAGAATTGTGTGCCATTTTCCAGCACGTCAAATCGAAAATGAATGACTGATTTCGAGCAAAGAGTATCGGCCGGATGGCACTTGTCTCACCCGAGCACTGCATGAACTCTATTTTGCCGAATCCGGCACACCGGGCATTTCTGCCTGCTGATTGTCGCGACGGTAGCGAGCGTAATCGAGCCAGGGTTCAAGCTCCTTCTCACCTCGAAATGCTTCACGAAAACGTTCAAAGATCAGGACGCCGCTTTGAGGGTTGTCGGAGCCCATCTGTTTGTCAGCATAGATCATCCGATCACGAAGCAGCGTCTGGCGATTTTCGAGTGCCAGAAATGCCTTCATCAGTTTTGCTTTTCGGCGCTCAGCCAGCACCTTCCAGAACTCCGCGTTCTCCAACGACGCATTGGATTCCGCTCCGTCACCTTCGTTCACCTTCTGATCGGTCGAGGAATCTTCAGCTGCGGCCTTGCTGTCCTGCAGCGCGCGAGCCGACATGTCAATCAGCCCCTGATAGAGCTCGATCGCTTCCAGAGGGTTCCGTTCGGAATCACTCTCCGACTGCATGGCCGAGATACACAGTTTCTGGAAGCCATTACGGCCATCTCGCTTGGTTCTTGCTCGCGTCTCCGTCTGAGCTTCAAGCTGGCCGATCTCGACGTCCTTCAGCCATTGTTTCATCTCCGAGGCATACGAGCCTTCGGGATACGTTTCGAGATAGGGAAGAATGTAAAGCCGGCGAGCATCATCCTCCTGAACACGATCGCCCGATGACATGGCCTTCTTTGCAGCGACGTACAGCGAATCTTCACCAGGGCCCAGCGAAAACCAGATTCCCAGACCGATCAGCACGACAAGGCTCGTGATCAGAAACCAGGTTTGTTCGTAAATCGCGGACTGGTCCTTCTTCTTCTTTTTCTTCTTTGGTTTCACTTCTCCCGTTGCCGGATCCACGCTGGCGCTGGCCGAAGCACCGGCACTCTTCAGGGCCTGAGGCGAAGCTTCCGTTGCGACCTCGTTGGCCTTTTTCAGGATCTCCGTCAGTTCAGTATGCACGGCCAGTGCGTCATAAGGGCGGTCGTCCGCATTCTTTGCCAGCAGCCGCTCAATGAGTGCATCCAGCTCGATGGGACAGTCCATGACCTTTTCGCGAACGTTGTACGGATCGCTGTTGAGATGCATCATCAGCATCTCCGCAGGGTTTTCCGACACGAACGGCGTTTCGCCAGTCAGGATTTCGTACAGCAGACATCCCGTTGCGTAGAGGTCTGTTTTTCGCGACAGCGGAACGTTGCCCTGAATCTGTTCCGGTGCCATGTAGGCGTACGTACCCACCGTCTTACCGGCTGCCGTCAGTGCCGTCGCTTCGGTATCGCGAGCAATCCCAAAGTCGCCGAGTTTGATCTTGCCTTTGGAAGTAACGAACAGGTTTCCCGGCTTAAGATCGCGATGGATGATGCCTGCGTTGTGAGCATGTTCCAGAGCCGCACAGAGTTGTCGACCAACCTGGATCGTCTGTTCCCAGGACAGCTTTTTCTTCTTCTTCAGGATGTCGTAAAGCGAACCGCCGTCAACATATTCCATCGCATACCAGCGCTGCCCTTCGTGAGTTCCGCCGCCGTAGTATCGGACAATGTTGGGATGCTGAAGTCGTTTCAGAATGTCGATCTCACGCTCGAAGCGTTTGAGCAGTTTCTGGTCACCAACGAGCCCCGGCGGAAGGACTTTGAGAGCCACTTCCTTTCCAGTTTCTTCGTAGATCGCTTTGTAGACGATGCCCATACCGCCGGCGCCGATTTGTTTGCCGAGCCGAAATGGGCCAATCTTGCGTTCAGTCATGAGTCAGGTCGAAACAAGCATCGTGGGAAGCGAAAAGTCTGTCCCCGGATTTTGACAACGGACCAGTCCCGGCACAATCAGGGGCTTCCCGATTCGCCCACTTCTGAACGAACACATGGCACAAACACGAAAAAGCCCCTGGATCACGCCCATTGGGTAGCAAGTACGAAGTACGTGTGCCGCAGGCGCCGGAAGCCGATGTGTGCACATGGCAAACCCAACGCAACCGCAACGAGACCAATGGTCGGACAAAAAATCATCGACAAAAAATAAGGCGAGCCGGGCGACGTCAGTCCCCTGATCATAACTGCCAAAGAACCCTCCCCTCCCGGACTAAGTCAGGGAGGGGTCGAACGAGCGCCAGCAAGTTCGGAGGAGGGCCCCGCCGCATCCCAAGCTTCGCCTCGAAAAAGCCAACGCGAAGATTGAATTCCTCGGACAAAAGATGAGTGACAAAGAACAAAGGCGAGCGGTCGAGCGTCAACCCACAGGTGACCTCGTGCTCGTGCTCAGCCCAGCGGTGCTCGTTATCGTAATCGATGTCAGCATCCTACGCCGCGACCCGCTCCCGTTGAGCATCGAACAAGGGCATCCTTGAGATGGGGCTTCGTGAATATCTGCAATTGCTCGACTGGACGGCTCGCCAGATTCGCACCGACAAACGTGGCGCAACACCGAAGGAACTCGCCCCGATCTTTGAACGCCTGCAGATCTCCGCAGAGTTATGGGGCGAAAGCATGCTCAATCTCCGCAAATGGTGCCGCTCCGCAGTCGTTGTTCCGGTAACATCCCGGCAGGAACGTCAGTCGCAGCATGAAGAGAGTGACCGAACAGTACTCACCTCTCCGCACACAGGCTTATGCGGCGGGAACATCAACCGCAAGTTGAAGCTTGCGGTGACTTTGCGATGTGAGGCCAAAGGTGGAGGCACCAGTTTTGGATGTGTAGTGCATCCCAGTGGTCTAACCTGCATCTACCGCACAGTGACTTCTCCCGGCTTTCCGTGTAGCATCCGCTGCGTCTTGCCTGAATCGCTGGAGAAACCGATGATCTCTGAAAAAACCCGTTCGGTAATTGAACGCGCAAAAGTTGTCTACGAAGCACATAGAGCCGACTGGGAAAGGTCTCACCTGGGTGAATTTGTGTCAATCGAGCCCGAGTCTGGAGAGTGGTTCTTTGCTGAATCTCTCGACGCAGCAGTGCGCTCAGCACGTCTGAAGTTTCCCGATCGCATCTCGCACACGATGCGAGTTGGACACGGTGCCACGATCTTCATCGGAAACATGGAATCATGATTGGGTATGTCGATGAGAAGAAGCGAGCATTGATTGGAGTACGCCTCGCTGCCCCAGCAGGCGAGAGGTTCGTTCAGTGTTGGGCATGGATCGATACGGCATTCAATGGTTCTCTGGTCTTGCCAAATAGCATTGCTGATGAATTGCAGTTGCCGATCGAATCTTCTGCGGAGGCAGTACTGGCTGACGGAAGTAAAGTGGCAATGGAAACATATGGTTGCCAGGTCGAATGGTTCGGTCGCAGTTACGACACACAGGTCGTCACAAACGATGGCGAGTATGCACTGCTGGGGACCATCTTGCTTGCTGGTCGGCGACTTGAGATTGATTACGGCACCGGCACCGTCAGGCTTGAATGATCTTCTTTATCACTTCACGCGACGGCAAGCGGGATGCGGGTGCGGGATGCGTCAGCTTGCAGCTACAGGCGAGCGGGGCGACGTCAGTCCCCTGATTGCGACTCTTCACTTTACAATTCCCCTTTCACCTCATTCCCTCGGCGAGCGGGATGCGTCAGCTTCACGGTACATGCCACCCCGTCATTCCCACGCACATGGGAACCCGGGAATACAGCACATTTTGAAACCGCAGATAAACGCGGATCTACGCGAATAAAACAACGGACGCGAGTCTCGTCGCTTCCGTCGGCCCTACACCGTCCTACACCGGCGGAAGCAACAATTTGTAGCGGACTTTCCGCAAAGGTCCGTAGCCAATGTCGTCCAGCCGGGCGGTGCATGCAACCCTTATCTCGCCCATGATGGATTGGCCAGCCTGTTAGTCATCTGGCGGACGCTCCCTGCGAAAGATCTAAACCGCCCCGTGCGGACCCGCACGCCGGGTGGTGTGGGAGGGGCTCAGCCGCAAGGCTGACCCCTATCCCTATTTTTGTTATCCGTTTCTTTCGAACCGGCTTCGATCACGCAGTAAACGTCAACCTTGCAACCGGGGTTTCGGATGTCGAGAAAGTCCCTCGCTTCAGCTTGCCAGCGGATTTCGATTTCCTTGTCTTGGTTTCGAGTAATCTTCACTCGATTGTTGTTTAAGGCTTCGTGCTGGCTGATATAAATTCGAAAGATATTGCGGTTTTGGGTTTCTTCGTCAGTATCCCAGCCCATGGCAACGTCTAGTTCTTCTGCCGTAAGGGCTTCAAGTGACTTTGCGCCTACGGAACCGGATTCGATGTGAATTGTCGGTGCGGATAAATGCCCAAGAGGGCAGTCGCGATTCGGATTGGTAAAGACATCGAGATCAAGGCCCGCTTCGCTGATGCTCAATTTGCATTTCTCGATGTCGAACACACATGGTTCGCCCAAATGCGTAATCACGACTTGATTTCGATGAGCAATCATGTTGACGGATAACGGAAACGAATTGCGATCTGTCCGTCGGGCGATTAGCCGACGTATCGATCGTGCGCTGAACTGTGCCGCTTTGTGAGCGGTGTGGGCTCTTGCGGGATTCATCACGGTGGCGAATCCTCTCGCGGTGCACTTTACCGGTGGGGGACGGTGTTGTCACCCTTTGTTTGGCTTGCTGAAAACCTCGGCCGAGTGCCGAGTTGTGAGGCGATTTGCGCAAGATTCGCTTCGCGTTATCTGCGTTAATCCGCGTCCATCTGCGGTTTCAAACCGGTGTTGGTTTCCGATCACGCGGGATTGACGTTGGATGATGTACCGGGAAGCTGACGCATCCCGCTCGCCGGGGGGAGAAAGGGGCGGTGTGGAGGAATCTCGAAGGGCAGAAACGCAATCAGGGGACTGACGTCGCCCCGCTCGTGCGTGGATAGGCCACTGATTCTGTCACGACGTTCACAGATCGATTCTGCGAAGTGACCAGTCCCTCGCGGCTCGATTTGCGATCTGCAGACACGGTGTGGTGTCGTCCGTCTTCAAACCGACAGTCCCGTCCGGTAACCAGATCGTGCTGCGACCGCAGGATCTGAGCGTACCCTCGGAGTGACCGTGGTTGGCCATGACGACAAGCATTTCATGACGCTGAGCGTAACGCTGCAGTCGAGGCGTGTCGCCGAGGTACCATGGTTCCGTCAGAAAGACACTGGCCGCATACACCGTGCAGCCATGTTGCCGGTACCAGGCGGGATGAGACTCCCTGGATGAATCGGCGCAGATGGCGAGTCCGGTTTTGATTCCGGCGGTTTCAATTGTCGCAGGACATGAGCCGGGTTCAAAGAAGATCGGCTCTTCACTCCCGAGATGCATCTTGGAATAACAGGTTCGCTGACCGTCGGGATGAAAGACAATCGAGGCCAGCCATGGCCTGGGAGTTCCGCTCTGCACGGGCGCTCCGGCAACGATCGTCATCCCGTGTCGTGCAGCGATCAAGGACAGCGCATTCAATCGAGAATCATTTACGTGGAATGCCAGAGCTTCTGCCAGCTCAGGCTCGTAGCCGGTCAAAGACAGCTCGGGAAAGATCAGTACCGAGACGTGTTGCTCGGCTGCCACAAGTGCGGCGGCTACGTGCGTTTCGATGTTCAGCTCAATCTCTTCGCAATACGAAGCCACCTGAGCAGCAGCGATTGCGAATGGAGTCATGAAGCGGGGCCCGATGCGATGACGCGACGACAGGTTTGCGACGGTGTTTGGGCCAGTGCATAGAAACGACTGTGGACAGTCGTCCTACACTTATCTACAGCCGGTCGTCGAAGACTGTGACGGATTCAGAAACGATCAGTGGTTCGGACATTTCGTCATACTTCAGTGAACCCTGGACGACAGCATTCTTCACTGCGGCCTGGCCCTGAAGTTTGATTGTGAACGTCATCTTCTCATTCGGACGGATCGCCTGAACGGTCGCGAATCGAACAATGTTGCGGCCTTCAACCAAATTGCCGGGCACATCTTTTGTACCAGCCGCCAGCACCTTAATGTCTGGTGGAATTTGAACAGCGACCTCAACGTTGCGAGCAATCGCGGTTCCTCGATTATCAATCGTAATCGTGAATCCAAATTTCTCGCCGATCGCGACTGGCTTATCCTGGCGACTAATATCAGCCGTCACGTTATGCAGGTCTTCAACCTTCACAATCGTGTTCTCGCGAGCACGCGTGCGGAATCCAGCCGCCTCACTAATTTCAACCATCGACTCCATTTCGCCCGCTGTTTCAGCAGCGAGTTCCACTTCCAGAACGGTTTGCTTTCCGGGTGCAAGCCGAGCAATGTCCCAGCGAATGCGACGTGTATCCGGGTTGTACGTTCCGCCATTGCTGGCTGAGATGAAACGCATGCCTTCCGGAACCTGTTCGATGACGAAGGCGTTCGTCGCTTCGAAATTGGTTTCGTTCGTAATGATATTCTGGAACTGGGCCGTGCGACCGACAAATCGTTTCTCCGGACCAAGTCGCTCGATGCTGAGCTGAGCACCGACAATCTTGATGTCGGTATGCGACGTCGTTACCTGCACGCCCGAAGAAGTCAGTTCCGCGGAAACTCGGATCTGATCACCTGGCTCGGCAGCAACGACAGTCAAATCCACGACTTCACTTGCGCCCGCACGGAGGGTTTCGATCTCATATTCGAGGTCGCCACCTTCGGGATGGCGAAGTCCCGGAGGCAGAACGCTTCGAAGAACGACGTCCGACGCATCGCCGGTTCCGCGATTGTGAATTGCAAACTCGAGTCGGACTTCATCGCCGACCTTCACTTCAGCCGGACCGTTCAATTCCAGTTCCAGCTTTGGTGACTTAATCACGGTGGCAGAACGAACCTGAGCCTTGAAGCGAACCGTCGCAACACCATCCAGAGTCCCCTCACCGGTCGGCTTGATTCGAACGGTGATCTCCCGAGTCTCACGTGGAGCCAGTTCAGGGAAATTCCATGACAGCTGTCCGTTCGACTGGTTGTACTCCGCGACTGGGCGAGAACTGATGTACTCCGCAGCGAGGCCAAGATCATCTTCGACAATGACATCAAACGCAGGCGAATCACCTTCATTCGATACCAGAATTTTGTACTCGTGCGACACGCCGACCACAGCGCTTTCGGGAGCTTTCTTCTGAATCGTCAGCTGAGGCCGCATGACTTCGGAAACAGTACGCGTTGTTGCTGGTCCGAGCTTGCTGCCGTCGCGACCGGAACGAGTTGCAGGTTCATCGTCCATTGCCGGCAATGGACGTGTGTTCGATGGTCGTTCGTTCGCGTCCCGTTCATCACCTGGTCCGCCAAATGGTGCATCATCGCCAAACGTTGAATCGCCACGACTTGAACGATCAGGACGAGACGGACTTGTTTCACGAGGGTATTCAGGCGCCGGAAAATCTTCATCGGCGGCCGGAAGTTTTGGAGTTGCATTCGCGGGTTCATCCGGGAATGGATTATCCGTCATGTCTCCAGCGGAACTAACAGAGCCACCAGCACCACGAGGAGCCGGCCTTGCTGAATTGCCTTCCGGAAAGGCGGGTTCATCCGCATTGATTTCAAAGGTGTTGGAATCGGCAGACTGCTGAGCCCCCGCGGGAGTCACACGTCGATCGCGAGCAGGAGTTTGCACTGACTTTTTATTGGTATCTGTCTTAGTGGCGCCCGGCGGATCGAATGTTGGAGTATCGTCGTCACTGAAGAACGGATCGTCCGATGCGGCAGGCTTTGGAGTTGCGGTCTTCGGAGTTGCCGACTTTTGAGCTGGTGCCTTTGGCGTGACGGGCTTCACGGGCGTTTCAGAATCGGCATTGAATGGCGAAGGCTCCGGCGCCGGTGCTGGCGACTTTGAAGGGATCGGCGCATTGGCTTTCACCGGTCCGTCCGATTCGAACGGATTTGGTTCAGAGGCAGCTGGTGGCGGAGAAGCCTTCGTTGCCGACTTTGACGCGGACGGACTTTGATTCACTGACGGCACTGGCTCAGGAACCATCATGATGGGCACATCATTATCAGGTTCAAAGTTCGATGCCTTCGGAGCAGGCTCGGACGGAGTCGCCAGTGCGGAATTCGTGCCGGAAGCACTCTTTGCTGCCTTACCTCCAGCGTCGTTGGACCTGATGTTCTTCGGATCGGCAGCACCCTCTTCTTTGCCGAAGAAGAGGATGCCATCAGGCTTGGTTCCCGATGCGGCCGGAGCAGCCTTTGGAGTGGCCGAATCAACCGGCGCTTCTGTGGTCTTGTCAGTTGCTGTGTCAGCATCCAGTGAAGGGATCGACGTCTCCTTTTCTGGAGCAGCAGCAGAAGCAGAAGTAGAAGTAGAAGGTGTTTCGGCTGGCGGGAATGGATTTGCATCGTCCGCCGCCGGGAAGATTGGCGTTGATTCTTCCTGGGAGCCAGCAGCCTTAGATGCAGCGAGTGAACTGTCTTTGTCAGTAGTTCCTTCAAACGTCGCTGGCGTGATCGTTGGTGTCGTGTCGTCGGTGTGTCCCACAGGCAGAACGGGGACGGAATCCGATTCTGCTTCGCCTGGTTCTTCCAGCGCGAAGGGGTTTGGTTCGTCTGTCAGCTGGTCTTTCTTCACAGTTCGGCTGGCGCTGACAAATGTCTGATGCTCGGCGGCCGGAGGAGCCGGAAGACCTGGATCATTCACGCCATCGGTTGATGCAACGTCTGATGAAGGCGCCGCTTTGCGCGCAGCTTCATCCAGGACGCTGTCAAATTCGGTGGAACTGTCCGGTGTGAACGTTGTCTCGTCACCCGCGCCAGCTCCCTCTGCCGGAACCTGAGCGACAGACTCCGCCGGTGGGCGCAGCCCGGGTAGACGATGCTGCACCTGCAGCACCACAAGGGTACCTATAGCGATAATGCCAACTGCCGTTAGCAGCTTCCAGATTGAGCTTTGCATGGGAATCCCTTCCCGCGCCGGAAACTTCCTGCGCACCGCCTCCCGCGGAGCGCATGTCAGCGCATGAACCGCTAAGTAGCAAATTCCGCCGATGGCGCAAAGAGGAGTTTTGATTTGTTCAGGTAACCAGGGGAACGTGTGGTGGTTTGGTGGCGGAGAAATGGCATGCGAAGGAAAACTGGGAGAATTGCGACTTTTGCGTGATGGTACCAGTGGCGTAAACCACTGTCCGAGTGGCGGCTGATTTCGTGGGAAGGCAACGCTATGAAGGATTTTCTTGCGGAACGTCGCAAGGCGTCTGGCGAATCCCTGACGCAGACTCACCAGAGGGCTCGCGCGGCTCGCACCCTGCCGCTGCAAACGTTGCGTTGCTGGAGAGAAAAATCCTTCACGGCACTAATGGGGAGGTTTGTAGAGGACTTTTGGCAAGAGGCAGAATGGGGCACAATGGCTTTCCGACGACAGCCATTGGATGACTCTGCCACCGGTAGCGGCAGCATCGGATTGTCGTGGATCACAAATGATCGGATCCCACACCGAAAGACGGGCCGAGGAGAAATCCGTCGTCGAACTTTCGGATGTCGCGAAGTCTGTGAATGAGAGTCTGATCACGAGAGCAACGAGTTGTTGGTTGTGAGAGGCGCGATGGTCGATAGAAAAAAGTCAGCAGTTGCCATGTGCTGCATCTTCGCCCTGTTGATCGTTGCGGGGCTGGTGTGGCGGATCGGAGTTCACGAGCGCCCGAATCCGGAGAGTCGGGCCATGGGCCGATCGGAACCGAAGAGTGAAGCGACAGAAGAAGTTGCCCAGACAACTCCGCTGATACTTCACGGCGCTCCTCTTGTTTTTGGCCTTCGTCCGAAGTCTTATCGGCTGGCTTCATGGAACATCAACTTCGGAAATCAGCAGGTCGAGCAGGTTGCGGCAGAACTGGAAAAGGCCGACGCTGACATCGTGTGTCTTCAGGAGACAACTCGACAGTCAGAAGACTTTCTGGTGTCAGCGATGAAAGGTCGGTATCCCCATTACCAGTCATTCGGCCATCAGGGGAACTACTATGCCGAGCGGTTTCTTGTTTTGTCGAAGGAGCCATGGAAGTCGATCCGTTATGTGCCTCCCGTGCGACGGTTCTTTGGCAGCGTTGTGATGGAAACGGAATTCAACGAAGCTCCCGTTCAGATTGTCAGTGTTCACCTTGCTCCGTTTACAGCGAACGGCGTGCAATCGCTGGCGGGTCTGTATTCTGCGATGGGTGAAACAGAAGTCGATCATCAGCATGAGATTCAGGCGATTCTTGAATCCGTGTCCGTGAAAGCACCAGTTGTGATTCTCGGTGACTTCAACAGCCTTGCAGGAATGGTAGCTCCTCGAATGCTCCGGGATGCTGGGTTCATTGATGCCTTTGAAAAACTCGAGTCCAATGCCGATCAGACTCATCGCACCTGGCATTGGCCGATTCAGGGAGCTGGCGAACTGCGTCTTCGAATTGACTATGTCTTTCACAGCACGCATTTTAAGCCGAAGAATGCACATGTTGTTCCGTGCACACATTCTGATCATGACCTGCTTGTCGTTGATTTTTCGGACGATCTGGGACTCAAGGGTACCGGGATGGCTGGAGACTGAGCACGTTCAGAGATTTCTCCGAACCTCATTTCGTGGTCTGTGTCAAAACTCTCAACGAGGGCCTGATCGCGTCAAGGTGTCAACCCTTCGGGCCTTGTGGACTGACTCGCAGTTCGTCAGTGAAGCATCGCAAGCCACAAAGATGTCAACGATCATCCCTCGCTGACGCAGCGGGTTGGGATAAGCCCACCGGCTGTGGTTGCCGCATCTCCACATCGCGTTGTGAAACACAGCGTTTTCATTGCTGATTTGGTGGTTCTTTCAGAGTTCCGCACTTCTGGCCAGATTCTGGACGCCGCGCGAATCCATCGAATCTGACGCAGCAAACGCCACGTGAATTCTCGGACGCCAACGATCTCGGTACGCTCAGCCGATCTGGCTGTGGAACAGGATCTGACTGCGGCGGCCAGCAACGCTGTGTTTTGTAGCGGCAGGGCGCGAGCCCTCCGGTGAGTCTGCGTCATGGATTCACCGGACGGCTTGCGCCGTTCCGCTAATCGAATCCTTCACAGCGTTGAGTGGCCAGGCAGACAACCTGCCGGTAACAGACAACCAGCGGCAGACAATTGAGTCGAGAGCTTTGGCTTTCATGGAATATTGCTCCTGACAATCGAATGAACGCGTCGGGACAAGCCAGGCATAGAAAATGGTAAATGAAGATGAACGAAACAGAACTTGAAACAATGAAGTCGGCCATTCTGGCTGAGACCGGGGCCGTAGACTATCGGCCGGTGACGATGTCGATCATGGCCAAAACCATGAACATCAGTAAGAAGCAGCAGGCCATCTTCAAAGAGGCACTCGCCTCGTTGATTGAAGAAGGGCGGATGCGGCAGGACAAACAGGGAAGGATGAGGATTCGAGGATCAGTGGGACTCGTGTCCGGCATCCTTCGCAAGATCAGCAGCGGCGCGGCGTTTGTGATTCCATCGAATCGCGATGGTCAGGCTGCTCAGGGTGACATCTACATCAGTGCTCGCGATGTCAGAGATGCTCAAACTGGTGACGAGGTCATGGTTCGACTTTCGGCGAAGCGTCGAAGTAACGGCCAGCGATGTGGAACGATTGAAAAGATTGTTGAGCGAGCAACCAGCATTTTCGTTGGCACGTACTTTGAATCCGCGGGCCAGGGATTTGTCCGAATCGACGGCACGGCGTTCAATAGTCCGGTTCATGTCGGTGACCCGGGTGCCAAAGGTGCTCAGCCGGATGACAAAGTCGTCATCGAGATGCTGCGGTTCCCGACAGAAAGTCGTTCGGGACAGGCGGTGCTGACAGAGGTTCTTGGGAAGCGTGGTGATCCGGGAGTCGATACTCTGACGGTCATTCACAGCATGGGACTGCCGCACGAGTTTGGTCCGGATGTGCTCGCAGAAGCTCGACGTCAGGCGGACACGTTTTCCGATCAGGTGCCTTCAGATCGCACTGACCTGACCGGCGAATTGATTGTCACGATCGACCCCGTGGATGCTCGAGACTTTGACGATGCGATTTCGTTGACTCGATCAGAAGACGGACACTGGCATCTGGGTGTGCACATTGCTGACGTTGCTCACTTTGTTCCCGAAGACGGACTGCTGGATCGCGAAGCTCGCAAACGCGGAACCAGTGTTTATCTTCCCCGTCATGTCATCCCAATGCTGCCGGAACTGATCAGTAACGGACTTGCGAGTTTGCAGCAGGATCAGGTTCGCTACACCAAGACGGCCTTCATCGAATTCGATGCGGCGGGAAGTGTGGTCGGCAGTGATGTTGTCAATTCGGCCATTCGAGTTGCTCGCCGATTTGCATATGAAGAAGTGATGCCAATCATCGGGAATCCTCGCCAGCAGGCGGCAGGCGTCACGGCTCCGATTCGTCACTTACTGGCGAACATGTACGAACTGGCGATGATCCTTCGAAAGCGCCGATTTGAACAGGGGGCTTTGCAGATGGGCATTCCGGAAGTCGAAATCGACTTTGATCGGAATGGTGCCGTGATCGGGGCTCATGAACGTCATCACGATGAGAGTCATGAGATCATCGAGGAGTTCATGCTGGCAGCGAACATCGCGGTTGCTCGCATGCTGGATGCTCGCCGAGTTCCATTCCTTCGCCGAATTCATGGTGACCCTGATGTGCTGAAGATGAACAACTTTCAGCAGTTCTGTCAGGGGCTGGGACTGTCTCTGCAAAAGCCACAGAGTCGGCATGAACTTCAGTCGCTGATCAAGGGACTTGCCGGCAAACCAGAAGAACGTGCGGTGAACTACGCGTTGCTTCGCAGTATGCGGCAGGCAGAATATTCGCCGGAGGAAACTGGCCACTATGCTCTGGCCGAAGAAGAATACTGTCACTTCACCAGCCCGATTCGACGCTATCCCGACCTGACGATTCATCGACTGGTCGACCAGCTTGCTCGACGAGGCGGCGTTCGTGCGCCGGATGCCAATATGTTGTTTGAGCTGGGCCGGCACTGCTCGTTCACTGAACGTCGCGCCGAGCGGGCGGAGCGTGAACTGATCCGCATTAAGATGCTTCGCTACATGTCCAGCCGCATTGGAGAGGAGATGGACGCGTTCATCACCGGGGTCGAGAGCTTTGGCATGTTCTGCCAGGGCATTCAGATTCCGGCCGAAGGCATGCTGCATCTGAGCGCGCTGTCGGACGATTTTTATGTGTTCGATCCGACGACCAGGACTCTGACAGGAAGCCGAACGCGAAGAGAATTTCGTCTGGGCGATCCGATTCGAGTGGTCGTTGCCGCGGTGGATATTGACCGCCGTCAGCTGGAACTTCGGCTGTCAGAAAAGCAGGCCACCGTCAAACGCAGCCGCTCGGAGAAGTCGCGCCGTCCCGAGTTTGACCGCGACGATCAGGGTCGGTCGAAAGGAAAACGGCGAAAGGACAACTCATCCTCTGCTGGTTCAAAGTTTTCTCGACAAAGCGGCAAGACGTCTCGACCAAAGAAAGATCGGCGCAAGAAAAAACGCTGACGGAGAATTCCGTCAGCGTCTGAGTCTTGTTGGCGTGTATGCTGATGAGTCGATCAAAAAACGATCAGGCAGCATCCAGTTCGGACAGGCGATTGTGCGGCACGAAGGAGATGGCATCATCTTCGTTCAGACAATAACGCATGTAGTATGCATCTTCGCAGGTATCGTCATAGTGACGTCGAAGAACAGTGACGGCACGAAAACCTGCGTTGGAAAAGAACAGCTGAGCAGGAACGTTCGTCTCACGAACTTCCAGCACGATCTCACGACGACGCTGCTGTGAGAGCTTGTCGACAAGTCGCTGAACCATCTGACGTCCAATGCCGTTGCGGCGGACGTCAGGGGAAACTGCGAAGTTCAGAATTCGCAGCATGGACTTGTGCAGTTCATAGATCATGAATCCAACGATTCGATGATCAAGCTCTGCAACAGTGCCGATGCAGTTGCGCTGACGAAGGCAGCACAGGAATTCTTCTTCGGTCCATGGAAACTGGAAGCTGCCTCGTTCGATCGAGAGCACTTCATCCATGTCACGACGAATCAGCCAGCGGATCTGTGTGCGCGACGCATCCATCATGGACGGTGCACCGTTTCCGGCGGACTGCGGATTAGTTCGCTTCAATCCCATTGCGGCCTCCATGCCGATGAGAACAAATGAATCACACGTCCTGTCACAAGGGAGCTCTGCTCGCACTTGCAACCTCGCCTTCTTCAGGCTTCGACGCAGGGAAGTGAAAAGTTAACAGAGTTCTAAATTCGCGTCCATCCTGATGACAGATTGCTGGCCACCTGCCGGAAAATCCGCGCGTGGTTTCGGTGTGACTCCAGCAATAACTGCCGCGCCGCGGGGAGATTTTCCCATCGCCCTGCGCGGAAAGTGACTTTTGAGTCAAGCTCGGAACTCGTCGATTTGCTTGGCAAAAGCTGCGTTTTTCGAAAAACGGGCGCTTTGTTCGCGGAGAGACAGAGTCGCGGTTCGCTCCGCCGAACCAGGCGTTTGCCTACATCATCCAACGACCAATCCCACGCACCGCCGTCTACAGCTCAGCCAATGAGAACGGCGTTCTGTTTGCGGAGCAAACAACGACAGAGTCGCGGTTCGCTCCGCCGAACCAGGCGTTTTTCTACCGCTCGCATCAACCAGCACACCACATCCAGCCACAAATCGCTCGCCGTTGCTACCCGAACACCGAGGGCGTTTTGTTCGCAGAGCGAACAACGACTCTGCTCCGCCGAACCAGGCGTTTTTCTCCCGCTCACATCAACCAGCACACCACATCCAGCCACAAATCGCCCGCCTTGCCACTCGAACACCCAGGGCGTTTTGTTTGGCGGAAGCGAACAACGACTCTGCTCCGCCGAATCAGGCGTCGCCAAAAGCGGAAACGGGAAGAAGAAGACTGAACTGGTCCTGATTGCGATCTTTCGGCACACTTTCCAAGCTGAAAATCGCGAGCGCCGGAGGCTGAAGGAGTCAGCCCGGTCAGGCCTACGCGAAGACGTACAGGGAACAGGGATCGTTCGTGCGAAAGCTGTTGCAAATTCCGATGCTGATTCTGGCGCTGCTGCTGATTGGCGGCGTGGGACTGCACATCCTAACCGGACAGCCGCTGCTCGACTGCTTTTATGAGTCCACCGTGCTGCTGACAACGGTCGGCTGCCGTGAACCCAATCCTCTGACAGATGGTACCAAGATCTTCATTATGGTCTATCTGTGCAGTGGGGTCGGAGTCGTCACTTATGGAGTTGTGCAGTTTGGTCAGATCCTGATGAATACGGACCTGAAGGCTGTTCTGGAGCGAAGACGAATGGAAAACGACATCTCAAAGCTGACCAATCACTTCATCGTCTGCGGCTACGGCCGAATGGGCGCGACTCTGTGTGAATATCTGGAGACACGTCGTCAGCAGTTCGTCGTTGTCGACGAAAATCCTGCCGTGTTTGATGAAGACTTTCGCACACGCCACTGGAAGTTCATCTGTGGTGATGCGTCCCAGGACGAAATCCTCATGAAGGCCGGTATCTGCAGTGCTCGAGGTCTGACGACTGTCCTGCCGACTGATCCGGACAATCTGTACGTCGTTCTTTCTGCTCGCCTGTTATGCCCCAAACTGCAGATCGTGGCCCGCGCGAGTGACGACCGAGCAGCTCAAAAGATGATGCAGGCCGGTGCAACTCGAGTGATGAACCCACTCTCTTCCGGCGCGATTCGAATGGCTCGCTTCATGCTGTCACCAAGCATCGAGAACTTCGTGGAAGTTGCCGAGTCAGAAGGAGTCGACTGGGAAATTGCAGACGTCCAGGTTCCGGCTCATTCTGTCCTTGTCGGTCGGAAGCTCAGCGAATCAGGTCTCAGAGATTCCGGAATCATGCTGCTGGGTGTTCGAAAGTCCAACGGCCAGAAAATCTTCCCGCCGCCTGGTCATCTGGTGATTGAGCCTGGTGACAGCCTGTTCGCCTTCGGAAACTCCGAAGGCGTCGCAAAGCTCAGCGCGCTGTTGGAAAAGACGTCGGTAGGATGAATAGCAAAGTCGTTGTTCGCTCCACCGAACAGAACGGTCATGTGATCGGGTGGCAACAGACGGCAATTTGTTCGTGGAGCGAACAACGACTCACTCTGCAATCAGAATAGTTGTGCTGGCAATTCACTGGGAAAGGACAGGGCCGATTCTGCAGAAACAGACCCTGCAATAGAAGCCTGCACACACACTGAAGACAACTGTTGCAATCGTGGCCGTGATATTCATGAAAGCGACCGACGTGATGTTCCCCTGAACTATGGTCGCCACAAAGAAAGTTATCGGCACGGCGGAGACAGCAGTCGAACATCGCTGCCAGTCATTCACACCGTTAAGAGACAACACGTAAGTGCTAAGAGCGACCACGACCAGCTGATTCAGGAAGTCGCCAGCGGCGAGCAAAGTGATATTGAAATCGGCCAGCTCCTGCCTGTAAAACCCTAACGCCAATGGGATTGCTCCTGCGAGAAGAGCCAGATACCGGAGTGTGAGACGATCTTTTGTCGTCACAATGAAGACTGAAAACAGAAGTGGAACGAAGCAAGCCAGTTGGCCAATCCTGCAATACCACACGACCTCACTCAGTTTCTTTGCCCTGATGGTCAAGGCCCAGGTATCTGAAGAAGTGTTGTTCGGTACTTTTGGTTTCCGATCCATCATTTCTTTCAGCTCAAATGAGAGTGCTTCTTTCGCCTGATAAAGTGTTGTGAACAGTATTGGACGGAGCCAAACCATGACAACTTCTGTGGACAACAGCAGCAGCAGGACCATGCAATGAAGTCTGATCGCATAGGGACGCCGGCATCGAGTCGCGAGTTCCGGTCTCGCATTGGCTGTGTCCTCAAGCATTGAATCTGATTCCTGCATGAAGTTTCCCCTGTGCGAATCGCTGTCGGCGTTGAGTGGCGGGATGGTAGAGCGATTGAGGACAATCGCTCTACACTGGGTGAATCAGTAATTCACGGGTTGTGTCGATCGAAGGTAGGCGAAGAGATCTCGCAGCTGCTGTCCGGTATAGGCTCTGAGGGCTCCGTCGGGCATGACGGACTGAGGCACGACCTTCATTTCTTCAATGTCAGCCTGTTTCAGTACCGTATTCTGGCCATCGACGCCTCTTAGGATCACAATCTGGCTGTCTTTCTCTACAAGGAACCCGTTGAGTACTCGTCCATCGATTGTCAGGACGAGATAGTTTTCGAACCCTTCGCGAATTTCCAGGCTGGGATTCACAATGCTGATCAGCATGCGTTCCAGGTTGTCGCGGGCGAACGGTGTCAGATCCGGTCCGATCCGGCCGCCTTCTTCAAACAGCAAGTGGCAACGTCCACAGTTCTGAAGATACAGTTGCTTGCCCGCTTTGGGATTGCCGGTTCCCTGAGCCAACTCGTTGCCGACTCGTGCGAGTTCTTCCTGAATCTGAGCGGGTGTTGGTCCGGAGACTGGCCCCCAGAGCTCTTCGATCGACTTGCGAAGGTCCGCGTTCGAGTGCATGGCCATGCGACGAACGGCCGCATCACTCACCCTGTCTTTCGCAATGCCGTTTGACTTCACGGCGGCCACAAAAGCGGCTGACCAGGAAGGCCGACTCGCAAGCAGAGTCTCCGACGCAAGCCACGCTTCCTGCTTCATTGCGGGGACACGTTTCAGCACATCCTGAGCGATCGACTCGTCAGTGTAGTTTTGAATGGCAGCAATCGCCGTGGCGAGAACGACATCATCCTGTTCGGCCGCGACGACAGATTTCAGAACGGTCAGAAGTTCGGGCGAACGAACCTGACCACAGATCTCCAGCAACTGTCGACGCACATCGCGGGATGCGGTCGTGTCCTGAATAATCTTTGTGGCTTCCTGCACGGCGCTGGACTGTCCCTGTCGGAACCGCAGAGCCAGAGATCCTCCACCGCTTGCTGATAATGCGGATGCCAGCTCTTCAGGAATACCAGCAAGGCTTCGGCCCTGGAAGGCTTCTTCAAATCCCTTCAGCAAACGTTCGACCGCTTCCTTATCCGGTGCCGACTTAATGAGTGCTGCTGCCGCCAGAAGATCCGATCGAGTCCCCGCGAGGGCGTAGCGCTTCATCAGTCGTTCAATCATCGTCTGCTTCATCAACGGACGTTGCCAGACAGCAGGATCGTTCAGCAACTGAGCGACGATCTGATCCACATTCGCTCGTCCCATCTGTGCTTCCAGAGCCCACCAGATCAGGAGCGGCTGATGAATGTCGGCGGCATCTTCGTCGAATCTCAGCAAGGCGCGGATCACGGGAATGGCGAGATCCGGTGGAAGTCGCTTCGCCGAACTCGCCATTTGCTTTCGAACTTCGATGTACGGCTCTTTCTCCGCGGCGGCTGCGATTGCACGGGCAATCTCCGGACTAACGGTCGCGGCATCGCAGACGATGCGAACAGTCCATGCTCGAACGAACGGTTCCTCGTGCCCAAGAAGACTTATCGCCGCAGCATCATCGAGTCCACGGCAGGCGTGCAGACCCCACAGCAGTTCCAACGCCGACTGCCCTGAGGCTTTGCTGAGACGTTCTCGGATCAGTGGAACCAGACTCACATCATGTCGGTCACCCAAAAGTCGAACGGCCGTCTGTCGATACCACTTCGAAGGATGCTCCAGCAGATCCACCAGTCTTGCCCCATCAGCCTTGGCAAACGCTGCGGCCACGGTCTGCAAAGCTCCGTTGGAACCTTCCGGTTTTGTCAGCTTGTAAATGCGTCCGGAAGTCTTGTCGATGCGACCGGCATAATGGCTGCTATGGTCAATGCGCTGTTCATAAAGGTCGGCCACATAGATATCGCCGTCCGGGCCGGCCTTGATGTCGACGGGACGGAACCAGGGATCGTCGGTCTTCAGAACTCGCTCAATATCTTCCGTCTCAAACGACGACTGATGCGGCCGAAAACTGCTGAGCACGACCTGTCCCTGCAGAGGCTCAACGCCAAACAACTGGCTTCGAAATCTCTGAGCCAGAGTGTTCTCTTCGTAGATAATGAAGTTGTGAGTAAACCGCGGAACGCTGTTGTGTTTCATCTGTTCGAAAAAGCCGAACGCGTATGGATTGGACAGCGGTCCGTGCTTGCCGAAGCCTTTTCGATGGTAGCCTCCCTGAACATAATGGAAGCCGCGAGTATCCCCGCCGTTATGCCCCGAGAAGACTCGTCCCTTTTCATCGATCTCGCAGCCGAACGAGTTTCCGCCGCCTTCCGCGAAGATCTCATAGATGTGCCGTTCCGGGTGATAACGCCAGATCAGTTGCCCGAGTGACTTCACGGGCGGTTCTTTGCTGCCAGGTTTGCGCACGGTTCCGGTGACGGTGCTTCCCTGTGCCCCGTAGAGCCAGCCATCGGGACCGAAGCGAAGACTGTTGATGACCGAATGGGAGTCTTCGATGCCAAAGCCTTCGAGCAGGACTTCCGGATCGCCATCGGGAACATCGTCCTGGTTACGATCCGGATAAAACAGAAGATACGGCGGATTCGTGACGTACACACCGCCGCGTCCGATCGCAACAGACGACGCAATGTTCAGCCCGTCGACAAAGATCTTGTGAGCATCGTACACACCGTCCCCGTTTGTATCTTCGTGAATGCTGATTCGATCAGCCCCTCGGAAATGATTGGGCGGCGGTGGAGGAACCTTGTCGTATACGGAGCGAAGAAACGTGTCGCGGCTGATCATCTTCAGGCCGGCGGGATCCGGATACTGACGATATTCCATCACCCACAATCGTCCTCGTTCGTCCCACGTCATGAAGAGTGGCTGAGCAATTTCGGGATCTCCCAGAACCATCTGTACGGACATGTCGGCCGGTGTTCGAAAGTGCTTCACGGCCTCAGCAGGCGAAAGCGGATCCGTGTCACCGTTTCGGCGCGCAACATACTTTTCGATGTCATCAACGCTGTCGATTTTCTGGTAGACACCACGAGCTGCCGCGTCGGCATCGGAAATAGCGGCCGAGGGATCAACGCCAAAATCCGCCGCAGTCGCTTTTGACCATGCTGATTCGTCACCAGGGCGATATTGCCAGATTCCTTCCAGTCGGATCGCCTTCTTCTTTGCTTCATTCATCAATACGGGCGGCGCGACGCTGAAGTTAGGGCGAGGATCATACTGGTAGACTCGAATGGCAACTGTCAGAAATTCGCCGCCTTTGACCTGATCGGCTTCGACGGCGTACCGACCGCGTTCTCCCAAACCACTTCGAAACTGTGGCGGGAAGGTTCCTGCGACGCCGACGGCCTGACCACCAACCCAGGCAGAACGAGCATCATCGAGTGCTTCGACAAACAGAGTCAGCTGCTGACCATCCCAGTCTTTGGGGACTCGCACGAGTGCGCGGTACCACGAGTACCCGTTGATCGGCGCGAGTTCTCCGGCCGGCACGCTTCGCCATGCATCCGGTACTGCAAGTTTGTGCCAATCGTCGGCAACCCCCGTACCGGACGAATGCACCAGAGACATGAGCAGCAAAAGAGACAAGCGGCCGCTGTGTGACATCGCGACGATTCCGAAGGCAGGATGTGAAGGTAGGGAAGGACCGGGATTATTTCAGGAGTGTGGCTGAGATGCCAGGGGGCGGGCGTCAGTGTTCAGGTTTCAGTGTTCAGGTTTCAGTGTTCAGGTTTCAGTGTTCCGGGCAGGTTGAGTGGGAGCATTTTTCAGAATTCGTATCGAATGCGAACGACGGATGTTAGACTGATAGTGCCCGTTGGTTGCTCGCAGTTCTTGAGAAAGACTGCGTAGGAAGTCGAGTTGCGGCACGATAATTTTGGCACGTGGAGAAGAACGAGTGAGCACTACGATTGATGCACCATTGGAATGGGTAGAGTCCGTGGGCCGACTTCGGCTTCCAGCAAAAGCAGACCAGCGACTACAGATGTTGATGGATCGCAACAACGAGGGACTGCTGACAGACACGGAACGTGCAGATCTGGAATCGCTGGTCGAACTCAGTGAACGCCTTTCACTGATTCGAGCTGAAGCAATTCATCTGTTGGGGCGAAGGCCTGAATGAGTTCCTGGAGCGAGATCTGCCGAATTGTTGAACGCCGCGCCGCCGGGCGATGTGAGTACTGTCGCATGCACCCACGCCAGTGTCATCTTGAAATCAGTTGACCTCTGAGCGTAAACTGGTGCGATCCCGCGTGTCGGCTCAGATGGGATAAGCAGGAATTGAAGAACAACCATGTTTGATCCAGCAGGATCAGCGTTGTTCGTTTGGAAGCGAATCACTGCAGCGTGTTGCTGTCAGAGATCCCGCCTCGAAACAAAGGCGTACTGAACTCGACTTGCTTTCAGTCGTCTCTGCACAATCCGACACATGCTTCATGACAGATGCAAAATTGCGGCGTGCCATTATTGTGGAATCCGCACGGCTGATGTATTCCCGAAGTGAATCAGAATACTATCGAGCCAAACTCAAGGCTGCTCAGCGACTGTGTCAGGGATGGGTCAAACCATCTGAACTCCCGACGAACGCCGAGATTCGTGAAGAGATTCTTCGACTGGCCAACCTGTACGAAGGACCCTCTCGTTTTGATCGACTTCGGGAGATGCGATTTGAAGCGCTGCGGCTGATGAGGATCCTCACCAATTTCCGGCCAAAGATCATCGGCAGCACGTTCACGGGACACATCCGTGAAGGCTCCGACATCGACATTCACATCTTCTCCGCGACGGCTGAAGCTGTGGAAGCCAGACTTGAGGCGGAGGGCTTTGCTTATGAGCTGGAACGCAAGCGTGTACGTAAGCACGGTGAAGAACGGACCTATACTCATTTCCATCTGGAGAGTGAGTTTCCGATCGAGCTGACCATGTACGCACCGGACAAAGTATCCTACCAGTTCAAGAGTTCGATCACTGGCAAAGCGATTGAACGAGCGACATTGCCCGAGTTTGAACAGTTCCTTGCGAAGGAATATCCCGACGCGTTCGCGGACGGAGTCTCTGCCGCTGCAGAAACAGCGCCGGATCGATTTCTTGTGTATCGATCATTGCTCATTCCGCTCGCCGGAGTGACTCAGAGCCGCGAATACCATCCTGAAGGAGATGTCCTTTATCATCTGCTGCAGTGCTACGTTCTGGCCGCGGACACAGTTCCCTATGATGAAGAATTTCTCTTAGCCGCGCTGCTGCATGACGTTGGCAAAGGGATCGATGCGAACGATCACGTTAACGCCGGACTCGAAGCTCTTGATGGATTCATCACGGAGCGAACCGCCTGGTTGATTCAGCATCACATGGACGCGCATCAGATCCGAGACCGAAGCATCGGCTTCCGCCTGCATCAGCGACTGCGTGAACATGAGGATTATGACACGCTGCTGTTGCTGAACGAATGTGATCGCAACGGACGCGTCGCAGGTGCTCGTGTTCCTGAACTGGACGATGTGCTCGACGACATTCGAGATCTGGCACAGGAAATGTGATCTGGGTGACAACTGAGCCGAAGGCGCTTGTGCTCCGTCAGAACAACGATGAGGGGAATGACGGCTAAACCCAAGGTTAACCCGCAGCTAGCGCTTTGCGGCTCACCAAACGAACAGCCAGTGAATCCTGAACCCTACTTAAACGAAAAAATATCCGCCGTTGGCAGATCCTCGATCGACTGAAGTCCAAACAACTTCAGGAACCGGGATGTCGTGACGTAGCACACGTCGGATCGCTTGCTTCCGGTGCGTTTGATTTCAACGAGCTGCAGTCTTAAAAGCTGTCGCAGTTGAGTCATCGCACCGGGCTTGTCGATCGTTGCCAGCTTCTCAGTATCGATGGGCTGATTCCATGCGACAAAGGCAAGAATCTCCAGCGTCTCCGGGGACAGCTTCACTTCGCGCGGGCCGAGACCAAACGTGCGAGTCAGGATGTCAGAATGCTCTTCGCGGAGTTCCAGACGATATCCGCCCTCGTGTAGACGAATCTCGTATGGTCGATTTTCGCGTGCATACGTCTGGTTCAGAGAATCAATCAGCGAGACGGCCACACGATTGTCAACATCCTGACCAATCAGCGATGCCAGGCGGCGGGCGGTCAAGGCCACATCACCACCGACGAACAACGAAGCCTCGATGACTTCTCTCGGGGTGACGCGACGAATGCCCTCAACCAGAACAGCCTGTTCGGTGGCCTGAGTCTGCGCGGCGGTGGTCTTCAGATCTTCCGCCAGCTGCGCGCCGATGGAAAGACCATCAGTGACAGCGGACTCTTCGGGAGCCGCGGAGGGCTCCACAAAGTCCACCATGACCGAACCGACCTGACGCTCCGCTTCATCCAGTGCCGCGAGGGCCTGGCGGTAGGCCAGTTCGATGTCTTCAATGGCAAATTCCGATTCGGACGGATCAAGATCATTGTCGTCCGAATCGAAATCGCTCAGCTCTTCGCTCTGCATACGAGCGCCTCGGGGAGGATTATTCGAAGTTCTCTTTGGAGAACGCTGACATCAGCTTTCCGACGAATCGAAGCAGACCTGTGTCGATCATCAAGTCACCGGTCAGTTCTCCGTTCTGCACCTTGAAGTCGAGCACGACGGTGTCGTTGCCCTGTTCGAATGCCGCGATCGCACGAGCACGACGGCGTTCGGCAGCTCGCCACAGTTCCAGTTCATCGGCACCGGTTGGCTTTTCCGCCTTTTTCTTGATGTCATCAATTCGTTTGGCCCATGGCAGCAATTTGATTTCGACGTGAAGCGGAGTCGTCGTTGCCGCAGGAGCACCCAGTCCGGTAATTGATGCTTTCAACTGATCAAGAGCTCCCACACCGGAAACCATCCAGACCTGATCCTTGCCGATACCCACAAAGATATCTTTCTTGGCACCGAAGACGTCATCGAACAAATCAATGAATCCTTCTGCCAGCTGAACTCGGTGAATGTCGACATCGCCGACTTTGTCTTTGTTCATTTCCACGATGGTGCCGGCCCCGGCCTTGGCCAGATCAGGCAGAATCGTATTCAGGTTCTTTGCCGCAGGTGTTGTGTAGGCGATGATCGTCATGAAGTCACCCTGACCATCGGGCACGGACTCCACAAACGCGTTGAACCAGCCCGCTTTGATGGATGCTTTGACGACTTCAGTAACGCCCGCGATGACTTTGCTGGAGGCTTCTTTCTCTGCAGCACTTCGTTCTTTGGATGCTTCCAGTCGAGCTGACATGTCCTTCTGAGTCAGGTCGAGGAACTCGTTGAAGTTCTTCTGTCGCATCGCGTCAACCGGATGATTCAGTCGAATCGACAATGCAGAGTTCGGGAACTTCGCGATGGAAGCGAACACGTCAGGCTGAGTATTAAACTGGGCCAGCACATCGCCCATGCTGGAGCCAGCAATAGCTTTGTAGGTCGTCAACAGGTTTGCTGTTGGAGCCCCTGGCTTTGATGTATCCAGCTTCAGCAGCATGTTCAGCGTATCGGTTTCAGCAACGATGCGCTCGCCTTCATCCATCGTGATCTTTGTGGCGAGCTTGCGGAGTTCATATTCCGTCGTTGATTCTTCAGGGCGCTTTTGAATCTTCTCCATCGCTGGATTTCGAACGCCATCAAAAGACTTTCGACGCACGCCCTGAGCAGCCTCGCTCTTATCGGGAGTCGAAAGTTCAGCGATCGTGTTGCCATTGATCGCGACGCCATTCAGCTTTGCCTTCACGATAATCTCACGCAGCTGAGGCATCTGGTCGGCATGCTGTGTCAGAATGAAGTACGCATACTTCGATTCGCCATCAACACGCAGCCAGCCAACTTCCGGGTCCTGACTCAGCTTGTAGAGCGTCTGATCTTTGCTGTCTCGCGCCACTTCATAACCAAGGGACTCGATGTTCTCCCGGAATTCCTTGAACAGGGGCTGTGACTGAGACAGTGGAACGGCAATCAGCAATCCGCTGGGATTCAATCCGGTCAGCACCTGGACCTGGAATGGCCGAGTCCCGTCTGTACCAACGACGAACGTGTCGATGTAACCGGCGATGTTCTCCCACTGAGTCTGTTCAGCCGGAGTGGTCAGATCAAGAATCGCCTTCAGGTCCGCCTTGAGTGAATCAAAGCCGGGATGAGCGACCGTAATCTGAGCATCCTGAGGTCCCTGGGCCATTGCGGGCACCAACAGGGACAATGTGAAGAGGACTGTTGCAGCCAGTCGAACTGCTATCTTCATTGCATTCACCGAATGAGTTGTGGGATTTCCGTTCCTGAGCATCCATCAAACACGCTCGACCCGGTTGAGTATCAGCTCAATCGGTCTCCGCGGACTTCCGCAGGGGACACGTGTGCAGATTCGTATTCCCCGCAGTTTGCTGATTCTAATTCAGCGTGGCAAAACGGGTAAAGACTGGTTGAGCCTCGGAAATGCGTCGTTTGTCACAAGTCCGGATTTTTCTCAAATTCCCAAAGTCACGGGAAAGCAGGCCTCGTGTTTTGAAGTCGCCGACTTGATGCTGAGCTGAGAATGCCATGCGTGGGTAGAACGGCCGTCCTCAGCCGTTTGCGATTTGAGTTTTTGAGAAGCGATTGAGGACAATCGCTCTACACTGGGTAGCACAGGCGCAGCCTGTGTCGCGCAGCGGCCGGAAGCCCAGGGGGAATCAAGGTTGTTTCAGTGCACCAGCGTTTGGCAATACCGCATGCATTCAACCGCTTCCGGCGCCTGCGGCACACGCACTTCGTACGTGCTACCCACACTTTAGAACGGCCGTCCTCAGCCGTTTGCGATTTGAGTCTTTGAAAAGCGATTGAGGACAATCGCTCTACACTGGGTAGCACAGGCGAAGCCTGTGTCGCGCAGCGGCCGGAAGCCCAGGGGGAATCAAGGTTGTTTCTGTGCACGAGCGTTTGGCAATACCGCATGCATTCAACCGCTTCCGGCGCCTGCGGCACACGCACTTCGTACGTGCTACCCACACTTTAGAACGGCTGTCCTCAGCCGTGGGTTTGTGAACCTATACAATATTCGAGCCCTGAATGCCCCTTTGGGGCGGAATCTCAGGTTCAGTTGACCGGTCGGTTACGATTGTCCGCTTCGCCCCTCTCCCGAACGAAGTTTGGGAGAGGTCGAGCGAGCGCCAGCAAACTCGGGAGAGGGCGCACTTATCGCTGGGACAACACCTTCAGCAGATACGCCAGCTCCTGCTGAACCTCTTCTGCACTGGAGGTCGTTTGAGCGACTTCGTTCTGAAGAATCTGGCGGTAACGCTTTCGCATTCGGTGCATGGCGACTCGAACAGCTTCCTCGGACATCTGCAGTTGCTGCGCCAAATCACGCAGTGGCTGAGCGGACGGATCGTTGGAGAGCGTCGCGCTGAGTTGTTCAAAGACATGGATCGCACCAGCCTGAACATACCAGTCACGAAGCTGATTCATCACTCGTTCCAGCAGAGCAAGCGCCCATTGCTGTTCGAAGAGCAGTTCTGGGGTCAACTGGCTCACGGGCAGGCTCTGAAGCCGTACTTCTCCTTCCGAAAAATCAACAGCCAGAATCTGAGTGTTGCCGCCTCGCTTCTGAGCCGCGTTACGATCTCGCTCGTTGGACGCAAAGTTCCGAGCGGCCGCCAGCAGGAAGGATCGAAAGCGTCCTCGTTCCGGATTCAGCCGAGTCAGAGCCTCGTCGGCGAGAAGACTGGCGAACAGTCCCTGAGTCCAGTCCTGGGCCAGGTGAATATCGTTTGTCTGGCGTCGCATGAAGGCATACACGGGAAACCAGTAACTGCGACACAGTTCATCCAGGGCCTGTCGAGCAATCGTCGTGTCCGTCGCTCGAGCCTGAAGAATGAGGCTCCAGCGAGTCGTGACGAATCGCTTTGGCGGACGGTTCTCAACGGGGACAGGCGAAGTTGGCATGCAAAGCGTCCCCGGAATCTTCAGAAATTGTTTGTAACGTTCGCCGAGAAATACTTCTCCTGATATTAGAGGGGCTGTGAGTCCTTCGCAATGGCATGAATCTGACAACGCAACGCTGTGAAGTACTTTGTCGCGGAACGGCGCGAGCCGTCCGGTGTTGACCGGTAAGCTCAAGTGCTTCACCGGAGGGCTCGCGCCCTGCCGCTACAAAGACCACAAATCAAAGAGGTTTGTGCCATTGCACTCCCTGGACACTTTGATTCATGCGATTCAGTTCGCTTGAGGGCGATCTTATGACACCGTCAGTATGTTCGATCTGCGACGGAGAATTAGTCACCGCGAACGGCCAGACGTTTTGCCCGAAGTGTCTTCTTCAGCAGGGAATGAAAAGCTCCACGTTTGGACCAGGGGCAAAAGGAACCTGGGATCCTCCGTCGTCTGACGTTCTCACGTCTGCGTTTCCGCAGCTCGAGATTCTTCAGCTTCTAGGGCAGGGCGGAATGGGAGCGGTTTTCAAAGTGCGCCAGAAGGAGCTTGATCGCATCGCCGCTCTGAAAGTTCTGCCAGGCGAAATGGCGGCGGACGCGGGGTTCACAGAACGATTCCTTCGCGAAGCCAGGTTGCTGGCGTCTCTCAGTCATCCTCATATCGTCACGGTGTACGAATTCGGGCAGCGACAGGGGATCTATTTTCTTCTGATGGAGTTTGTGGACGGAGTAACATTGCGGCAAGCCCTTCAGGCCGAGCCCATCCGCAAGCTGAATCCTCGGGATGCTCTGGCGATCGTCGGTCAGCTGTGTGATGCTCTACAGTTTGCTCATGATGAGGGCGTTGTCCATCGCGACATCAAGCCGGAGAACATTCTGATCGACAAACGAGGTCGCGTCAAAATCGCCGACTTCGGACTTGCACGGCTACTGGGGCAGTCGCCCACCATGCCGACTTTGACGAGAACTCATCAGCTGATGGGCACGCCCGCTTATATGGCTCCGGAGCAGATCGAAGGACAGCCGAGCATCGATCATCGAGCCGACATTTATTCGATGGGTGTTGTCTTCTACGAACTGCTCACCGGTGAACTTCCGCTTGGCAGATTCTCACCACCTTCGGAAAGATCGCAGACTGACGTTCGACTTGATGAAGTGGTCCTGAGGACTTTGGCGAAGGAGCCTGATCGTCGCTATCAGCAGGCGAGCCAGTTGAAGGTCGATGTGGAAGCACTGCGTGGAGAAGCATCCTCACATGCTTCGGATAGCCCGAAAAGGAAGCGTCTTGTCGGACGAGTTGTCTCCGCCTTTGTGCTGGGTGCACTCATGACACCGATGTTGTTTGCAATCATTTTGCTGGGCATGGAAGGCTGGACGCAGTTCACCACCTCGCAGTCGATTCGCGATCGTGAGGCGAAGCAGGCGATCGCTGACCTCAATTCAACCGCAAGAGATCAGCTCAAAACGGAAGACCGCATAGTGTCGGAACCATTCGTGTATCCGAGCAACGATGAAATGATGATGAGCGGAGGTGGCGAAGGGGGCTCAATGGACATGATGGCGCCGAGTTTAGAGGCGTCAGCCATACGTTTTGTAGACTCGGTTCCGATGATTCATCCGAACCAGTTCAATCTCTCTGACGAGCAGCGATCTGCCGTCAACACGATCCTCAAGGAGACTCACCAGCGTTACCTCAAAGAAGAAGCACTCCATTCGATCGTGACGGTGGATGCCAACGGTGTGTTGCTCACCGAGATCAGTGCGTTCCCGGACCAGATGCGAGCGATTGAAAATGACATGTGGACCAGGCTGGATGATGTCGTGCCCGTGGAGATTCAAAAGGCGTTTCGAGAACAGCTGAAACTCAATGTCTCGGGAGAAAGTGTTGATCTCAATGGCTCGCCATCGACACCAATGATGGGCCCCGTTACCGCGAAACGGATACCGCTTTCGCTGGGCCCCGGTGTACTTGGCTGGTCCTCAGAATACTACCCGCTCAAGATCGAGATCTCGCGCAGCGGACGCTGGTTCACGTGGGCGATCGATTCAAACAACTCGATCTTTCTTCCCTCGAACAAAGCCCCGGCGCTGCCGACGACTCTACAACGGTTTTATCGAGAACCCGGTCCCTGGATGGCCGTCGCGAATGCTCGCGCGGAGTATTCCAAACAACATTGGATGACGCTTACGAGTCACTTCACGAGCGAAGCAATGGTTCGTGAACTGCTCAAAATGGGCGAGCAGATGGAGATGCTGCAGACGTCCGTCAACAGCGACGACAGTACGCTCGAATTTCCAACTCGCGTGAGGAGCCTGCTTGGTCAAACACTGGATTTTGCCGGTGTTCCGGGGGCCAAGGCAGGAGCACCATTCCACTTTCCGGAACTGAATCTGGATCCCCTTCGACAGCAGCTTCACGCTTTGCCGCCGGATGAATTCGATGAAGCGATTTCTGCTGGCACGAAACAACTGGTTCGTGAAGATATTCAGCGACAATTTGGAATGATGGTGCTGTTCCTGGCTGCCATAGATCAGAATGAGTTTGGACTGTTGCGAGGAGAACTCTCGGCACTCATCGAGGACGGCGACTCGGCATCAGCAACCCTGGTGATCAATAACATTCCTGATCAATCGCCAGTTCCTATTCGCTTCAAACGCGAAGGCGGTCAATGGAAGATCGACGCCATCGGGTCTAACGAGAGTCTTCTGCAGGGGCTGCAGCCTACGAAATTGGAAAGCGAAGACTCAAATATGGCGAGTGTGACGGGAACGCCGGAACTCAACGCTGCCGCAATACCACCGGATCCTGTGCCAGACGATACCTCAGTTCCGGAACCCCAACTGTCCCCAGCGGCACCTCAGCCTGCGAGCGATGCCTATGCTATGCCCACGACTGCAGAGCAAGCCATTGTCTTCGAAGACGCTGTACCCCGGCTGAATGCCGTACTGTTCAAACTCACCGACGAACAACTGGCCACAGTCAATACGATCCTGAAGGAGACTCACACCAGGTACTTGAATGAGGAAGCAAAGCATGCCGTCGTCACTGTGGATTCGAATGGCGTACAGACGACGGAACTCCGAGTGTTTGCGGATCAGCTGCGAACGATCGAGAACGAAATGTGGACAAAGCTGGATGATGCTGTCCCCGTGGAAATACAGACTGAGTTCCGCAGCAGGTTAAACCTTTATGATTCCGGCATGCCGATAGTTCAAGGAACAATGGCTCCGCTGGCCAGTAATGTCGCGTATGCACCGACAGCCGGAGGATGGATCCCCGGGACCGAAGTCCGGGGCCCGGGCCTTCTGGGATGGAACTCGCAGTATTTGCCTCTCACAATCAGCGTTGCTCGCAGTGGTCGCTGGTTTGAATACGATCTGAAGATTGAAGACAGGGCTGTAGGCAAAAAGCAAGTTCCTGACCTGCCGACGGAGCTTCAACGCTACTACCGCGAACCCGGTCCGTGGACGGCCGTCGCGAATGTTCGAGCGGCGTATAAAACGGAGCAATGGTCAAAGCTGGCTGACTACTTCACTAACGAAGGCATCGTGCGTGAGATCCTCAATGGCAGTTCTTATGTCGAGGCTGTACAGAACCGATTCTGGAGCGGTCGTGCCGCAGAAGAGTATCACGCCCGCGTCACGAAAATGAGTGGAGACCTGACCGGTGAGATAGGCTTGCCGAATCCTGAGGTCAACACGGATGAACTTGTCAGACAGCTTTCGAACAGTCCATCAGAAGAAGTTGATGCTCTTCTCTCCGCGGCCACCAAATTGCATCCGCGTGAGCACCTGCGAGCCGCTTACGGAGTGATGGCGCTTGTTCTGATCGCAACAGGTGACCCCGAGTTGCAGCCGGAGCTGCTCAAAGGTGACGTCTCGTCGTATTCCGAAACCGGAGACTCAGCCACCGCGACTCTCACAATCCCCAATGAACCGCCGGTACCTGTTCGCTTCAAGCGAGAGAACGGTCAATGGAAGATCGACGCCATCGGCTCCAACGAACGCCTGATCGAACGTGTGAAACCACTTGCTGAAAAGCTGGAAAAAGAGAAGGCTGCGAAAGAGCCGGAACCTGCGGCGATGTAGGCGTTTTTTGGTTCTTGGTTCGTTGTTCCTGGTTGGAGGTAGTGGATCTTGCTAAAGATCCCTGAGCCACAGCACCTTGCGATGATCATTAAACGATCGGCCCTTCAGGCCTGTGTGGATTGGTGACGACCTTTCCTGGGCCGATGGCCCAGGCTAGGTAAACGAATGGCCCGTTGGGCCGGAAACACAGCCGGCGAGATTACATTCGTCTGAGGACGGGCGCAGAACGAAAAGCGAAGCTCAAGTTGATGCGATTCATTCGCGTGAATTCGCGTCCATTCGCGGTTCAAACCTCTGCCGAACTTTTTCTCTCAATGCCACATCCTGGCATCGGCTTCCGGCGCCTTCGGCACACGCAATTCGTACGTGCTACCCAGTTCTGGCAAACCACTACGGCTTCTGCAGTTCCGTCAGGCGTGTGATGCCGAGTTTCGCCAGAGACAGCATCTGGTTCAGAGTCTCCTGTTCAAACGGAGCTCCTTCCGCGGTGCCCTGGACTTCGATGAACTTACCGCTGCCGGTCATGACCACGTTCATGTCGACTTCCGCACGACTGTCTTCGACGTAGTCCAGATCAAGCACCGGAACGCCATCGACGACTCCGACACTGATGGCTGCGACCGTGTCCAGAAGAATGGGCTTTGCTCCGGGGACCTGAATCTGTCGCACGGCATCGGCAAGTGCGATGAACCCACCTGTGATGCTGGCCGTGCGAGTTCCTCCGTCGGCCTGCAAAACGTCGCAGTCGATCGTCAGAGTATTCTCACCCAGGGCTTCGAAATCCACCACCGCGCGGAGCGATCGGCCGATCAGTCGCTGAATCTCCGTGGTTCGACCATCCACTTTGCTGCGATCTCGCTGCTTGCGAGGTGTCGTGCTGCCAGGCAGCATGTTGTATTCAGCCGTGACCCAGCCCTTTGGTGGCACGGTGGGATCTTTGGACTTTCGCCACGGAGGAAGTGATTTCTCCAGACTGGCGGTACACAGCACCATCGTACTGCCCGCTTCAATCAGAACACTCGCAATGGAGGTCTTCGTGAAGCCTCGCTGTATACGAATGGTTCGCAGCTGATCGGGCGTTCTTCCATCGTGTCGCATGAACTATCGAACCTCACCGGCAGCTGGTTGCTTAGCGCTCACCGAGAATGCCTGCAGAGCCGTGAAGAACACGATCGTGAACACCATATCGCTGACGAAGGTCCCTTTCATGAATGGCAGACCATTGCGATAGCAGGTGAGCAGCCCTTCCAGCGTGCGAGGATACAGGTACTGGCCAGCGTGAGGCATGCACCAGGCACCGAGGTTGCTGATTGCAAAAAATATCAGCGTTGCTGCCAGCGCCATTCCAATAGCCTGAGGGATCATGCGTGGCTGAATGAAATACGCAATGCCGGCCAGCAGCACATAAGCAACGTAATCAAAGGGCATCGAACCGTAGAAGCCGTAGCCGGTCGACAGGTGAATAATTGTGTCGGTCAGAAGACGAACCGCAACCGGAATCAGCACGGCCAGCCAAACGGGCCGAATGACGGCTCCAGAAAGAATCGCCAGTGCGCTGAGCGCGGAAAAGTTGTACATCGGCATCGGAACAAGTCGGGCTGCGATGGCAATGACCGCAGCAATCAGCACGGCGACGAGTTGTGGCGTTTTCATGAACAGTTTCCGAAGGTCGGAGAAGTGATTTCTGGTTTCAGATCATAGCAGGCAATGGCGCCGAGTCGAGATGAACCCCGTGTCCGGAATTCTTCACGCTCAGTTGATCGACAGGGACGGTCGAGCTTTCGCGGCTGCTGACTTCATTTCTTCCGCAAATGACTTCACAGCCTTCGCGGCTTCGGCTGAGCTGCCCGCGTCGGCAATTCGCTTGACCATCGCCGATCCGACGATGACTCCATCAGCGACATTCGACAACCCTGCCACCTGATCGGGACCACTGATGCCAAAGCCTACTGCCAGAGGAAGCCGGGACTGAGTTCGCAAAGACCGAAGCTGACTGGTCAGTTCCGCCGGCAGTTCTCGCCGCGCGCCGGTCGTGCCTGCGACGGAGATACAATACAGAAAGCCTGTTGACGCTTTCAGAATCTGCTGCGTTCTGTGTTCGGTCGTCGTCGGAGCAATCAGCTGGACAAGATCCAGGTTGTGTTTCTTCGCAAGTGCTCCGGTGTCGTCCGCTTCTTCGGCGGGAAGATCGGGAATAATGAGCCCGCTGAAGCCTACTTCCGCCGCCTTTCGAATGAACTCCGATGGTCCATGTCGAAAGATGATGGCAAAGGAGACCATCGCAAGCACAGGTGGCAGGTTCTGATCTTTCACGGAGGCCATCGTCGCGAAGATCTGTTCGACCGTAACACCTTTTTCCAGCGCTCTGGTGTAGGAGGCCTGGATCACTGGTCCGTCGGCGATTGGATCGCTGTACGGAAATCCCAGCTCGATCAGGTCCACACCCGCATCACGTAAAGCCAGAAGCACTTCGCGAGTAGTCGCCAGGTCCGGGTCACCGGCCGTCACAAAAGGCATGAAGGCCATTCGAGAGGATTTGACGGTCGACGAAAACACATCAGAAACACGGCTCATTGCAGAACGATCAGCTCAAATTGGTATCAAAGCTTCGGCCATCTCACCCATTCGGGCTGGCCGAAAGAGCGGACACTCTAGCGTTGAACATGGCATTTCTCCAACAGTCTCGAGAGCCGTTGAACGAATTCCGAAGGGCAGTTTGTTGCAGGAAATGGACAGAGATGCCAAAAAGTGCGAACAGTGTCCGTTCGAGCCTGGTTTACCACGGAAATCTCTGTTTTCATTTCGCCGTCAGCAGATGTCGCCCCTTTTCCGGAAATGCTCCATGAAGACGATTCAAACTGGTTTGTTTGGTGTGATCATGGCCGGAATTCTGATCTGTCCCGCATCCGTGAATGCTCAGCCGGGTGGTGGCTTTGGGGGAGGCCCCGGTTTTGGCGGACAGCAGGGCAACCGCGAAAAGATCGAACCGGACAAGTTGCCGTTTGAAATGGGTGTTGCCTCAGTCCCGGACCGAGAGACCTTTGAAAAGCTCTCGTACCAGGGACCCGTCAGAATGGATACCTACCTGAGCGGGATTGAGTTCGTGAAGTTCATCATCGAAAACGCGATGTCGGACAACGCGAAGACGTACTGGATGAATACTCAGAATTACCAGGCTCACCCCCAGTTCATGGGCGCGATTGGAATGCAGGGCGGACCGGGTGGCGGCCGAGGTCGCGGTGGATTCGGCGGCCCCGGTGGTGGACCCGGCGGTGGCGGCGGTCCGGGCGGTGGTAATGGCACTCGCATGATGCGTGGTGCGGTGTGCTACATGCCTCGACTTCGCAGCCCCAACGGTACGGTCGGCCTGTACATCTTCGACTTCCAGCCGAACGACCAGTACTCGTTCGAAGAGATCAAATTCGCGCGGGACACGATCCTGAAGACGATGCCGTTCGTTGCTGGAAAGCTGGCCTTCCATCCGCTGCCAGGCAACGTTCGCCTTTACGAGTCTGAAAAGGACAAGTACGCGAATTCCGATGTGGCTGTGTATCTCGACAGTGACATTTACGGCGACATTGCTTTCCTGCCAATGAACCCCGGCGAATCGTTCGGTCGACTGGTTGTGATGGAAGGGACTTCGCTTCCGAATCAGCGCGACATTGTAATCTGCAAAACTCTGCCAAATCAGATGCCTCGCGTTGCTGGTGTGATCACGGAAGTTCGACAGACGCCACTGTCACACGTCAATCTGCGAGCTGTGCAGGACAAAGTTCCCAACGCCTATGTGTCGAATGCTCTTCAGGCCGACGATGTGAAGTCTCTGCTGGGCAAGTATGTACGATACGAGGTGAATTCACAGGGCTACAAGATTCGCGAAGCCACTCAGCAGGAAGTCGACACGTGGTTTTCTGCTCTGCGTCCTTCAGAGCCTCAGCTGCTGAAGCGTGATCTGGAGAAGAAGGAGATCCTGCCACTCTCAAAAATTCAGTTCCAGGATTCGTCAGCCTTTGGTGTGAAGACAACCAACATCGCGACAATGCTGTCGTTTGGTTTCCCGGAAGGGACGGTACCCAACGGTGCCGCAGTGCCGTTCTATTTCTATGACGAATTCATGAAGCACAACGGCTTCTATGAAAAAGTGGCTGATGTTCTGAAGAGCGAATCGTTTTCCCAGAGCCGCGAGAATCAGGAAGCTGAGCTGAAGAAGATTCGTGACATGATCGAAGGCGGCACGATGCCCGAATGGATGATGACCGCCATCTCCGACATTCAAAAAACGTTCCCCGAAGGAACAGGGATTCGCTGCCGTTCCAGCACCAACAACGAAGACCTTCCAGGCTTCAGCGGGGCAGGCCTTTATGATTCGTATACTCATCGTCCTGACGAGGGCCATCTGTCCTCATCGATCAAACAGGTCTACGCAAGCCTCTGGAACTTCCGCGCGTTTGAAGAGCGGGAGTTTTATCGAGTCGATCATATGCAGGTGGCGATGGGCGTTCTGCTGCATCCGAATTTTAGCGATGAACTCGCAAACGGTGTGGCTGTCACGGACGATGTTCTCTACGAGACCGACGGCAACTACTACGTGAATGCTCAGGTCGGAGAAGACCTGGTCACGAACCCGGATCAGGATTCATCGCCTGAGGAAATTCTGCTGGGCTGGTGGAAAGAAGACGGCCAGCAGGTCGTTCGAAAAGCGGCTGATGGCAAGCCAATCCTGAACCAGAATCAGCTGGAAGATCTTCGACGCTACATGGCGAAGATCCACGGACGCTTCCAGAAGCTCTACGGCAAATCCGACACCGACAAGTTCGCCATGGAGATCGAGTTCAAGATCACCAAAGACGGCAAAGTCGCCATCAAGCAGGCTCGTCCGTGGGTGTATTAGCGATTCTGTAGGTGCTGCTTGCCGAGCAGCACTTCGCGGCATCGCCGCGACCAGCGACCAAGCGACGTTCCAAGTTCTCGCCGGTCAACGTGGCTGAGTCGTTCGCAGTGCCGCGCCCCCGGGTAGCACAGGCAACGCCTGTGACGCGCAGCGGCCGGAAGCCAAAGTGCAGGCGTGTTCGTCCCAGTGCACATGGCTTTCGCAACGGCACCCGTCAGACCACGGTTCGCCTGACGGCGAAAGTTCTTTCCGGCAGAAAGAACCTACTGCCGCAAGCGATTAAGGACAATCGCTCTACACATCTGACGCAGCATCGGTCATCGGCGCTGCTGGTTCCTGCGGCGGAGTTCGGCGGAAGTATCGTCCGACTGCTCCTTTGAAAATGGCTGCGATGCTCCCAACGACGGTCAGCACAATGGCTTTGCCCGATTCGTTCAGCAAAGTGAACGCGAGCAAGGTCAGGCCTGCAGATGTGGCCAGCATCCACCTGCGCAGCTTAGGGTCTGTTGCAAGGTCCAGAATCCAGCGTCGCAGCTCACGAGGCAATGAAGCGGACGGCAGGCGAACTTCGTTACTGAATGCTCCTGCAGGGGCATGAGCCGGAGCATCCAACGGATCGACATGTGAATCCTGAAATGACGATTCGGCGACGGAGCCAGGGAGCAATCGAATCTGCTCCGACATGCGTCGAGCAAACTCGGGATCCTTCTTCATCGCCGTGACGACTCGTTCAAGGTCATCGACTTCATTTTCCAGAACCTGCAGCCTGTGAGCATTCGTCGTGTATTGATCTCGCGCTGTCAGCCATTCTTCCAGTTTTGGTGACAGGCTTACGGCGGCGTACATGAGGCTGGCGGCGGTCAGAGTGCACCAGAATGAGAGTGACACCAACAAAGAACCGGCGGATGATTCTGCAGGAGACTGCAGCTCATCCGCCGGTTCAGTAAGGTTATGTTCGCTGTCTTGCATGGCATCGTCGCCGGTCGAACGATGCCGTTGTCGACTAACGGATCGTTCCGCCGTAGGTGCACAGGTCACCCAGCTGTTCTTCGATGCGAAGTAGCTGGTTGTACTTGCAGATTCGGTCAGTTCGGCTTGCAGAACCGGTCTTAATCTGGCCGGTTCGCAGACCAACAGCGAGGTCAGCGATGGTCGTGTCTTCTGTTTCGCCTGATCGATGGCTCATCACAGCCGTGTAACCATTCTGGTAGGCCAGCTGAACGGCCTGAATGGTTTCTGTGAGAGTACCGATCTGGTTAACCTTGACGAGGATACTGTTGGCAACACCTTTGGCAATTCCGTCGCCCAGGCGCTTTGCGTTGGTGACGAACAGGTCGTCGCCCACCAGCTGAACTCGCTTTCCGAGTTTATCGGTCAGCTTCTTCCATCCGTCCCAGTCATCTTCAGAGCAGCCGTCTTCAATTGAGCAGATTGGGTACTTGTTGGTCCATGATTCCAGCAGGGCCACCATGCCATCACTGTCGATCGTCTTTCCGTCAACGGTGTACTTTCCGGTCTTCGCATCAAAGAACTCGGTCGCGGCACAGTCCATTGCGATCTTGATCTGATCGCCAGCTTTGTAGCCAGCGCTTTCGATCGCCTTCATGATGACTTCCAGACCTTCTTCGTTCGTCTTCAGGTCCGGAGCAAATCCGCCTTCGTCACCGACTGCTGTGCTGAGTCCCCTGGATGCCAGAACCTTCTTCAGGTGGTGGAAGATTTCCACGCCGGCTCGCAGTGCTTCGCTGAACGTCTGGAAGCCCAGCGGCATGACCATGAATTCCTGGATGTCCAGGCCGTTATTCGCATGAGCACCGCCGTTGATGATATTCATCATCGGTGCTGGCAGTCGGTTTGCACCAACACCACCAAGGTATCGGTAGAGTGGCAGACCACACACAGCTGCAGCGGCGTGAGCAGAAGCGAGTGAGCAGGCCAGAATTGCATTGGCACCAAGTCGAGACTTGTTTGGCGTGCCGTCTGCTTCAATCATCGTGGCGTCAATCGTCGCCTGGTCCATGACGTTGAGGTCAACGATCAGGTCAGCAATCTCTTCATTGACGTTCTGAACGGCATGCAGAACACCCTTGCCGAGGAAGCGGCTCTTGTTATCACCATCGCGCAATTCGCATGCTTCATGAGCACCAGTGCTGGCTCCGCTTGGAACCGCCGCGCGTCCCACGGTGCCGTCTTCCAGAGTGATGTCCACTTCAACCGTTGGGTTTCCACGGCTATCCAGAATCTCGCGGGCATGGACGTCAGTAATGGCAAGTGACATGGGATCGACTACTCCAGAAAAAGCATCAAACAACCAACGAATGACCGGCAGATGACCGGTTTGGACAGGATGCCGTCAACCGCGGACAAAGGTGCTCCGGGGCGGCAATTGAGCGGAGAATTCTAACAAACCCGCCCTGAATCGTTAGTCATCCTGTCAAACCCCACGGATGGGAATTGGGCCGGCCAGTTCCTGTGCCACGGTGCCGCAGAATTCACTGGGGAAACATGACCTTTTGTGAAAGGTCTGTAAACTCCGTCTGAACCTCCGGGAACAGCGAGACTCATCGGTCCACTATTTCCGCAACAACATGAGTACCCGCAGTCTCCGATTTCGAAGACTTCGGGAATGAACAAATCGCGCTCATAATCGTCGTTCCCGAACACGGCGACTCATGGGCGTGGGAAGTTAGCGTGTCCGTCTGATGTTTCAGTTCTTCCTGAACCCATGGCTTCTGCTGGGACTGGCCGGGATTGGCCTTCCCATCATGGCGCATCTGCTCAGCCGACGACGTTTCGATGTCGTCGAATGGGGAGCCATGCAGTTTTTGAATCCCTCCAGGAAGACTCGGCGACGGCTTAAGCTGGAAGAGCTTCTGCTTCTGATGTTGCGTATTGGGCTGATTGCGTTGATCGTGCTTGCGGTCACGAGACCGTGGATCCCAGGCGGATGGCTGTCAGGCTACCGTTCCTCCGGTTCGCGTACGGTCGTGTTGGTCATCGATGGTTCAAATTCGATGTCCAGATCAGATGGTGTGAACTCGGTTCATCAGAATGCGATTCGCCGCGCCATCGAGTTCCTTGGAACACTGAGCGGCGATGACAGTGTGGCGATTATCGATGCCCGCGATCAGCCAAGATCCGTCATTGAATCTCCTTTGCGTGATCCCGTCGTGATCGAACAGGAACTGCGAAAGATCCCGCCGCCATCCGGTGCGTGCTCCATGATGTCCGCCCTGGAGAAAGCTCTCGCGATTCTTGGCCGAAGCAGCTCCACCGCGAGGGAAGTCGTTGTATTCTCCGACAAACAGGCGAACGGATGGAAGGCCGGCGATGATGCCGCATGGCTTCGGTTTGACGACCAGCGCAAGTTCCCGGCCGTCAAACCTCAGGTCTGGTCTGTCGACGTCACCAAAGGCCTGGCTCCCATGCGCCGCAATGTCTCTGTTGGCGCTGTGGAGTTGTCGCGTGAAGTTACAGTTCCCGATTTTCCAGTTCGCCTGAAGGTCTCGGTTCGAAATGACTCCGATGGCGAAGTTCAAATACCCGTTCGACTGCTTCAAAACGGCCAGGCGATTGCGGGGGAGACACAGTCGGTTCGACTTGGAGCCCGGTCGGAGACGGTGCTGGAATTTGACCATGCAATCTCCGCAGCTGGTAGTCATGTCCTGACCGTTGAGGCCGATGTGACGGACGATTCCATCACCGTGGACAACTCCAGCCATGTGGCCGTCTACGTGGCAAAGTCTCTTCCCGTCCTGTTGATCAACGGCTCCAGTTCACCAATCCGCTCTGAGCGAGCGACGTTTTTCGCTGAGCTCGCTTTTGCTCCTCTGGAAGATCGCCCGCCGTGGATTCTGGCGACGGTGCGAGATGCCGCAGAAGTGACAGAAGACGACCTGCGTGCTGCCAGCGTAGTGATTTGCTGCAACGTGTCTCGCCTGTCGCCTGCCATCGCACTTGCTCTTCGAAAGGGTGTCGAAGAAGGCAAAGGGTTGATCATTACCTGCGGTCCTCAAACGACGATAGAAACATTTGATGCGTGCTTCCGCCAGACTCAAATTCTGCCACAACTGGATGTTGTCAGAACACGAGAAGCTCCACCGCAGGCGGATGACCTGGTGCGAGTTGCTCCGCTGTCGATTCAGCCTGGCTGGCTGGACCGCTTTCGGTCGGATCCCGGGCGAAGTCTATTGAAGGCATCGTTCGCGTCGTGGATCCTGTTTCGCACCACTCCAATGAATCCAGTGATGGGCAATGCTGCGGCCAATGTCGCTGGGGCGAATAGCGGGGCGACCGCAACTAGCGCGGCTCAGGAAACAGCACCGACACCAGTAAAGCATGATCCTCCAGCGGTCCTGGCGACCTTCAGCAACGGTGATCCGTTTCTCATGGAGACTCGTTATGGCAGCGGCTTCGTGTTGCTGATGACCACGACACTCGATCGCACCTGGAATGACCTGCCAACGAAGTCCGACTTCATCCCTTTCCTCCACGAAGCGGTCTTCCACGTTTCCTCCGCGCAGAGTCATCGCAATGTCCGGTACGGTGAGCCTCTGCTGGCTGAGATGCCCTGGGATGCAGCCGCCTACGCTGTGGCAAAGGATGCCCCGTCGGTCGAAGGAGATTCACCTCGCAACGACTCCACTGAGCTGCCGGACTTCGTGTTCGCAGTCCCTGGCGGCCAGAACGTGCGAGTCCCCGTTGTTGAAGGCAATGAACGGCTGACAGCTACGTTTCGGGATACTCTGACACCCGGCATCTATCGAAGCGGCCTGAAGTTCGCTGGCCAGCAATCCGCAGACTCATTCGTTGTGAACTACGATCACACCGAAGACGAAATGGTGCTTTTGACGGATGAAGATCGAGCACGGCTTGTGACAAACGATCGCATTTGCTTTACCGACTCGCTCAGCGATCTCACCAGCCGCATGTATGGTGACGAAACCGTTACGGAACTGTGGCCCGCACTGCTGACAATCTTTCTGGTGTTCCTGATGGTGGAGCTGATGCTGACTCGGCGAGCAATTCGACGCGGCTACGGCGGCGAGGCGATCGTTCGAGGCGAAGCGGCGTAAAGTGCCCCGTCACTCCGTGGCGGGAAATTCTAATTCCGTTTACTGTCTTCGATTCCGTTTTCCGTCTTCCGTTTTCGGGTTTCGGTTTTGGTTGTGAACAGTGGTGAGGTCTCGCGTCGGAGACACGAGGCACAGTGCGAATCACTCAGACGCTTCAGCCTTCACAGCCAGACGGTCACGTTCAAGGAAGACCGCTCGCAGGCGGTCGCGTGAATACAATCGGATCACGTTCTTCTTGTATCGCAGGCGACCGAGCTCATCGTAGTCAAGATGCTCGGCAATTTTCGGGCTTGCGAGATCTGCGTAGAGTGCCGCGAAGGTTTCAGGATCCACGCCACGGCCTTCTTCGAGGTCCTGTTCCGCGTTGACTCCGCCGACCGACACTGCGAAGAAATTCAGGCCTGGCGAAATGGTTGTGTTCTGACCACCGGCAGACAGCAGGCTGTTCAGGTCACGCATTGCCTTGTTGACATTGCGATAGGCTGTCAGCACTTCTCTGCCGTACTTGTTGTTGTCTTCGTCCGCCTGAGCTTTCAGCGATTCCGGCTGATGAACGTTCAGACTTCCCAGGCAATATCCCAGTGCAAGCAGAAAGAAACCACCGGCGACTTTGTGAAGACGGACCATAGTCAGCACCTGAAGGAAACCACGAGAAACACGGCAATGAAAAAGACTGCGTGCAGATATAAGCGTGAACAGTTCCTGTCGCAAGACCCTGTTCACCCGCGGAATCAAGTTCTGCTCTGATTCTTCCGCTCAACGCCAAAACCGTTCTGATACAGACAAATCCCGGCAACCGCAGAGTTTTGCTCGTCGGTACAACAGAACCTGGTTTTTCGCCAGGCTCTGAACTTCGGATCGTGCCGCGACTCTGGGATCTTTAGCAAGATCCACTACAGCAGGATCCGCAGCCGCCAACCCGAACTCTCTGACTTGAAGACGCACTAGGCTGCTTTGCGATCCGTTGCCTTTTCGTGAGTCGCAGCTCGCGCGCTGATTGTCACGATGGTTGATCGGGATGCCTGCTTCTTTGCAGGTCCAAATCGAAAACTTAATGCCATGATCAGCCCGCAGACGGACAATGCCATCAGGCTGCCAAGGATGCCGATCTGATCGTCAGACAGAATTCCGGACAGGTCCATTCGGTTCCACTCCCAAACTCGAAATGCGTCACGTCGCTGTACGCCCGGCCGACAGATCAGCCATGTTGCTCCCGAAGCATGCGGAGTCCAGACGCCTACAACTTGATCGGCAATTCCTGCTTCTCCTGATTTCGGCCGTTCGTGAGGGCTCACTTCAGACTGGAATCTGCCACGCTCCATGTTCCGGCAGGGAAGAAGTTCCACGCCGGAATTTCCTGGCTTCGCTCACAGAACAACCACGATCCCGCTGACGTCCTGTTCAGCAGCGAAGGTGTGACACCTAGCAATCACCCGCCCCGCACAGGTCCGGTCCGCAAAAGCAGTCAAACCTTTCTGGCTGCGCGGGACTGGTCCGAAAAATCCGCCCGTGTCGATCGGATCGAACGGAACTGCTGTACTCAATCTGACGATCCCTCCGATACGGCGTCCCTTCCGGTCGTCGTCGCTGCGCTCAGTGTGTCGGCAGAGCGCGGGTTCTGAATGGTGTGGCGGAGGCCTGACATGAATTCACGCAATCCAGTTTTGCACTCTGCAGGAAGCCGTCTGTCAACGCTGGTTCTTTTGGCAGCAACGGTGATTCTGCTCCCCGGCTGCGCGGATCAGAAGAAGCAGGCTCAGGCCATGGTTCGAGTGGCCGTGGAACATCGTGATGCCGGGCGCCATGCTGAATCAGTTCAGCAGCTTAGCCGCGCGATTGCACTCGATCCAAATCTTGCCGAAGCCTGGTACATGCGCGGGCTTAGCCATGCGGCGCTTGAACATCGTCGAGAGGCTGTTGCGGACCTGATGGCCGCAGTTCGCCTGAAGGAAGACTGGGCGGAAGGCTGGCTGGCTCTTGGCGTTGCTCAGCGAGCGATGGGCGAGACCGCCCTGTCGATCAAATCATTCTCCGAATGCCTGCGAATCAACCCTCAGAAAACAGAAGCTCTCTACGATCGAGCCTGTGCGTCTCTGGATCTCGCGGATCGCGAACGAGGTCTCGACGATCTCGGCGTGTTGCTGAAGTTGGAACCATCGCACCTGAATGGACGGTTGCGTCGGGCACGATTGCTTCTGAATGCGGCTCCTGAACAGGCGATTGAAGATCTGAATCTCGTTGTCGCTCAGGATCGTGAAAATTCGGAAGGCTGGCTGATGCGAGGCATTGCCTGGGCGGTTGCCGGCGATGTCGATCGTGCACTGGCCGATCTGAATGTGGCCTGCCGGCTGAATTCGACAAATGCCGAACCGTGGCTGGAACGCGGACGTTTGCTGCGTCGCTCCGGTCAGGCCAGGGAAGCTGTCAGCGATCTTTCAATGGCCGTGCAGCTGGCACCAAAGAACACCGATGCAATGGTCGAACTGGCTCGAGCTTACGCAGAACTTGGAAACACCAACGCCGCGACAGCAAATCTGAATCAGGTTCTGCAGATCAACCCCGGACATTCCGAAGCTCGGCTCGTTCGAGCGACGCTGTTGAGTTCTTCAAAGGACTACGAAACGGCACTCAAAGATCTTGAAGCGGTGAAGGCATCAGGGACAACGTCCGGTGAGGACAAGTCGACGAAGATCCTTGTGTCAATCGAACGAGCCCGATGTCTTGAAGGAGCTGGCAAGCCGGAAGAGGCCATCGCCGAACTCGCACGGACTTTAGAAACCGATCCTTCGAACATCGATGCGCTCAGTATTCGGGCAAGACTTCTGCGAGAACTGAATCGCGAAGACGAAGCGGTTGAAACGTACACGCGTCTGATTTCACTTTCGCGTGAACAGTCTCCGCTGCTGTACGAACGAGCCCTTCTGCATCGCAAAGCCGGGCGACGTGATTTCGCACTCGAAGACCTGAATGAACTCCTTCGCCAGGACCCCAATCATGTGGCTGGTCTTGTCGCTCGAGCCGCTGTGTATTCGGACAAGAATGAACCGGCCCTGGCCGCTGCCGATCTGACTCAGGCGCTGCGGATTGATCCAAAGAATGCCTCTTTGTATCGCCAGCGAGCCGATGTGTTTCTAAGCCTTGGCGAAGCCGTTGCCTCCATGTCGGATATGCAGCGATGTCTCGAACTGGCACCAGACGATTCAGCGGCCGTGCTGACTCTGGCCGAACGACTTCATTCGCAGGGAGAAACAGAGAAAGCTGCTTCGCTGATCAGCCAGTTTGCAGACAAGCATGCTGGTGAACTGCCAGGCAATCTTCGCCTGCTGCGAGCTTCCCTGTACCTTGCCCGCGAAAAACTCACCGAAGCGGATCAGGATCTCGCTGCACTGACAGAACCCGAAGCTGCTTCGCCGAAAGCGCAGATTCTGAGAGCCGACCTGGCGATTCGGCAGGACAGAGAAACGGATGCCATCGAAGCGATCAATCGCATTTCCGATGAGCAGCAAACGTCAGAATCTCGAATGCTGCGAGCAGCCGCATTGGCTCGCATTGGACAGTACGTGGAAGCTCGCAATGATCTGGCCATCATCCTGAAGAATGAACCTGACAACTTCGACGCTCGTTTGATGCACGCAGATGTCAGCACGGATCTGGGGGAATGGAAGACGGCACTTGATGATGCGGCTTCCGTGCTGAGCAAGAACCCGGAGAACGCTGATGCTCGTCGGATCCGGGGCACGTGTCAGTTCCACCTGAAGCACTTCCAGGATGCCTTCGAAGACCTGGACTCCGCCGCCGTTCGATCGCAGGACACCGTGAAGACTCAGTGGATTCGTTGTCAGTGCCTGATGGAACTGGACCAGAATTTTCGAGCACGTCAGGAGCTGGACTCTTTCATTGTGAATCATCCGGCCCATGAACAGGCTCGAATCCTTCGAGCAAGTCTGGCAGAAAAGCAGGGTGAGTTCGAGGTCGCGATCGAGGACCTTTCTGCCATCATTGCTCGCCAGCCAAAGAACACAGATGCAATCCTTCGTCGCGGACTGATGCAGCATCGAGCGGCGCACTTTGACAAAGCCATCGACGACTTTTCTCGCGTGCTGAGCCTGGGCGTTGAAACTGCGGAGATCTACTATCGCCGAGGACTGGCACGGCATCAGCTTCAGCAGAAAGATCTTGCCGTTAAGGATCTCGATCAGTGCCTGAAGCTTGATGCGTCATTTGCAGATGCGTGGTATGTCAAAGGAAACATGGCTGCCAGTGACGGGCACGGCGATGAGGCTCTTGAGATGTATGCGAAGGCCGTCAAGGTTCAGCCGACTCATGCTGCCGCGTGGTACAATCGGGGAAACTTGCTCTTCAATATGAACCGTCTGGAAGAAGCGATTGACTGTTGGAACCATGCGGTCGATTCACAGCCGAATTTGTTTCGAGCTTACAACAACCGTGCAGCCGCTCTGGTTCGTCTGAAACGCGATGAAGAGGCGGTTCGAGACTACGAGAAGGCGATTGAGCTCAGTCCCGGTTTCGCCCGCGCGTGGGATAATTACGCGTGGCTCCTTGCGACCAGTGAAAACTCCAGGATCCGCGATACAACACAAGCGGTCGTGGTCGCTCGAAAGGCCTGCGAACTAACGGCCTACAAAGAATGGATGAGCCTGAGTACTCTTGCAGCGGCCTACGCTGAAGCTGGTGACATGAACCAGGCGGCGGACTGGGCGAAGAAAGCTCGATCGGCGGCTCCGGCGAACGAAAAACCGGAGCTGGAGAAAGTGGTCCGCCTCTATGAGTCGCGTCGAACCGGGCGAGCAGTACAATCCACCGCGCAGGAACCGTCGATGGAAAGTCGTCAGTAGAGTTGTGATGTCATCGGCAGTGTTTTGAGAAGTCACGAAACGAGCAACAGGTTCATTCGGTGACTTGAAACTGATGTCCGTGAGGTGGATCAGCTTGACCAGGCAGTCTTCAAAGAAGATCGTGATCGTCGGAGCAAAGCGCACTCCGTTTGGTCGATTCCGCGGTGGACTCTCGCAGCTGACTCCGGCAGAACTCGGAGCCGCGGCTGCGCAATCCGCGATGAAAGCTGTTCCGCCGGAACTCATCGATCAGGTGAACGTCGGAAATGTTCTCAGTGCCGGTCATGGAATGAATGTGGCTCGGCAGATTGCGCTGAAATGTGGGCTCCCGCAGAGCGTTCCTGCATTCACCGTCAACATGATGTGTGGTTCCGGAATGCAGTCGGCCGTGCTGGCGGCTCAGGCGATTCACAGCGGAGCCGCTTCGGTAGTGCTGGCTGGTGGCGTCGAGTCGATGACACGATCCGCATTGCTGGTGTCGCGTCCAGGCCGAGGTCAGGAGCCGGACGTTTCGCAGCTGGCGGATTCCATGCTGACCGATGGACTGCGTGACAGCTTCAACGGCGAACACATGGGGATTACCGCGGAGCGACTCGCGACGGAATTTCAGATCAGCCGTGATCATCAGGATGCGTGGGCAGTACGTAGTCAGACTCTCTACCAGCAGGCTCTGGCAGCAGGTCATTTTGGGGACGAGATCGAACCGGTCACCACCGTGCTGAATGACGAGCATCCACGAGCAGGCCTGAGTCGAAGTGATCTTGCTGCATTGAATCCCGTCTTTGATGCTGCCGGAACCGTGACCGCCGGCAATTCCTCGGGCATCAACGACGGCGCTGCGATGTTGGTGATGGCGGATGCCGAAGTTGCAAAACAGCACGGCTGGAATGTGCTGTGCGAATGGGTTCATGGAACGTCGATCGGCTGTGATCCCGCCCGCATGGGACTCGGCCCGGTTCACGCCATTCGAAAGCTGGTGGCAGAAGCTGGCGTCGAAACAGGGGCAATCGACACTCTGGAAATCAACGAAGCCTTCGCTGCTCAGACCCTTGCCTGTTTCACCGAACTTGGCCTGGGATGGCAGGATGCCGCAAACGCTGAGTCGATGAAGTGGCAAGGTCGATCGGTGAAAGTGAATGCTCATGGTGGAGCCATCGCAATCGGACATCCACTGGCTGCCAGCGGAGCTCGCCTGGTCTGTCACCTTGCCTGGCAAATCGCCAACGGCCACTCCCAAAACGCCATTGCCGCCCTCTGCATCGGCGGCGGAATGGGCATCGCCGCATACCTCCGCCAGCCCCTCTGAGCCTGAGGCGCTAGCCGACCTTCTAACCATGACGTGCACTGTATGACATTCTTTTTCAACAGACTGTCAGTTCTTCGTCAAGCATTGAATCGCGTGGCGTCAACCTTGCGAGCGGTGCTGCGCCCCTGGGGATTTTTAGCGAGTTCCACTACTGTTAACCTGAACTCATTGTCTTGAAATGCATTAAGCTGGCATGATGCCAGACACGATCTCATCAGGCGAAAACGCAACGATTGTCGGGAAGCGTCCAAAGTCAGACTTATTAAAAGTCAGCAGGCGCTTCACACTGTGCCGTTCCATCGCGGCCACAAGTCGTGTGTCGTGGGCTTGCTTCCCTTGAACATTGTGCATAACAACGAGGTCATGCCATCGTGAATAAATGCCTCGCTCATCTCGCAGCAGCGTGAATCGCTGCAAAAGTTCCTGTACGTGTCGGTCAGCGACTCCGGCCAACATTCCAAATCCATTGACGGCGATTGGACGGGTAGCGACGACCCAGTATTCATAGATCGATTGAGGGACCAGACACAGTTCATGTCCTAATCTCGACACGTGCGTCAGAGCCGATCTGGCCACAGCATGGCTCGGATTTGCCTTCTGCGTGAATCGCAGAATCACGTTGGTGTCGACCAGCATCTTCATTCGCCGCAACCCGCGTAGATCGACTCGCGACTGTCATCAATGACGTGCTTCAACTGGGGATGTCGCTCTGCCCACGAGTTGAGCCACTCGTCGAAATCCTGCGGGGAGCCAATTGATCTCCGAGTGAAATTCGCGTCAGACTGCAAGTGGTCTGTGATTAGCGCACTGACGTACGTACTGACGTCTTCGCCATTGGCAGCCGCATGTTGTCGCAGTGCGTCAATGTACTCGGGTGGAAGTTGAAGGTGGACATCGAGTGTCATAATGGGCGGCTCCTTACGAAGCATTCTACCGTAACAATTGCATCAGGTCACGGTCTTTCTTGTGGCAACATGCCGTGGTAGACAGCCCCGTAGCCCTCTAAGGCGCTAGCCGACCTTCTTACCTCAATAACGTGTGCCGGAATTCGAATCTGAATTGCTCCGGTCCTGTGCGTGTCTCGGCTAGCGCCTCGGGCTCAGGACTGCAAACTACTGTCGACTCTGCGATGTTGCAGCGGTCTCTTTCGAATAAAAGACATCGGTACGAAGGACGTATTTGATTCCCGAAGTTACAGGGCATCCTTCGTGCCACCGTTCATGTCTGAACAGCAATGCTGTGCCGGTGGAAGGAGAAACAATGTACTCGACCTTTTCCGGTGTACCGTTCGAATTACGGAATTCGCGAAAGGCGGTCTCTCCTCCTTCGCAGTCGTCATTGAGATAGACGAGATACGAGAGTCGGCTGGTTTCCCCGCGATCGTTCGTGACAACACCATCTTTGTGACGTTTGAACTGCTGAGAAGCGGTATAGCGATAGAATCGTAACTGATCATCAACGCCAGTTGGGTAATGACCATCCAGAATGGGCAGGAATGGAGCAATGCGATTCCACAGCTCTGCTGACAGCTCCGGGTCGTTCAGCTCGATTCGATCATTATTTCGCAGCTGCGTCATCATCTGACGCCCCTGCGACGTGCGAACTGACGCGGCAACAAAGCCTGAATCTTCGGCTCGTGAAATCAGCGAGCGACATTCTTCCGGTGCAAAGACGTTGCTCACCGTAAAGATGTCCGGATCAATCGACATGACGACGCGTCCCATGACACAGCTTTCCGTAAAGAATGAAAGCGGTCCACCACCAGCAATCGGTGGTCACAGAAAGCACGACACAAATTCCAGCAGAGGGTTCCTAGGCGAAACTCAGTTTCCAAAACTGGAATCGGATGTCTCGCCTACTCCACCGTCACGCTCTTTGCCAGGTTTCGAGGTCGGTCGACGTTGCAGCCTCGGTGCAGGGCGATGTGATAGGCGAGCAGCTGCAGAGGAATCGCGCAGACCAGAGGCTGCAGGTATTCTTCGACATCGGGCACGTAGATCACGTCGTCGGCGATGCGAGCAATATCCGTGTCACCTTCGCAGGCAATCGCGATGATCGGGCCGCGGCGTGCTCGAATCTCTTCCATGTTGCTCACGACCTTCGGATAAATGCCTCCTCGAGGCACCACGAAGACGCTGGGTGTCTGCTGGTCCACCAGAGCAATCGGGCCATGTTTCATTTCCGCTGCCGGATAACCTTCGGCATGGATGTAGCTGATTTCCTTCAGCTTCAACGCGCCTTCCAGAGCGACGGGGAAATTGTAGAGTCGGCCAAGGTACAGGAAGTTGTTGAAGTGATGGTATCGCTCCGCGACATCCTTCACCTGAGCATGGCATTCCAGAGCCTTGCTGATCTTCTCCGGCATGTCACGCAGCTGGCCGATGATGCGTTTTCCGGCTGGGTACGACATGTGCCTCATGCGGCCCAGGTACAGAGCCAGCAGGGTCAACACAGTGACCTGTGACGTAAAGGCTTTGGTCGATGCAACACCGATTTCCGGGCCAGCGTGCAGATAGATTCCGCCGTCGGCTTCACGAGCAATCGTTGATCCGACAACGTTACAAATCGCCAGAGTCGGATGGCCCTTGCGTTTGCATTCTCGCATGGCCGCCAGAGTATCAGCAGTCTCACCGCTTTGAGTGATAGCGAAGACCAGGGTTCGGTCGGACATCGGAGGATTGCGGTAGCGAAGTTCGCTGGCATACTCCACTTCCGTGGGCATACGAGCAAACTCTTCCAGAACGTATTCACCGACAAGGCCGGAATGCCAGCTGGTACCGCACGCGGTCAGAACGATGCGGTCGATGCGTCGCAGTTCCTTCGCTGTGAGATTCAAACCTCCGATCACCGCCGTTGCTTCTTCGCCGTCCAGTCGGCCTCGAAGAGCATTCTCAATCGTCTGCGGCTGCTCGTAGATCTCCTTCAGCATGTAGTGTTCGTACTGACCAAGGTCCGTGTCAGACGCCACTTGCTCCAGAGTTTGAACGCTTGGAGAGACACTGCCGCGGCTGCGGTGTTCAATGCGAAGATTGCCAGGCTGCAGGACCGCAATCTCATGGTCAGAAAGGTAGACAACATCTTTGGTGTAGCCAACCAGAGGACTCGCGTCACTCGCCAGGAAGTACTCATCCTTGCCGACGCCGACCACAAGAGGACTACCACATCGTGCGGCGATCAGCGTGTCCGGACATTCGCGGAACAGGATGCCAAGACCGTAGGTTCCTTTGAGTCGATCCAGAGTCGCATACACGGCCTTGAGGCATGTTTCGACATCACCAGGTTCTCCACCCAGTCGAATCTGCTCTTCAAGATGGTGGGAAAGAAGATGAGCAGCGACTTCGGTATCGGTCTGTGAACGAAAGACGTAGCCAAGCTGAGTCAGTTGCTTGCGCAGGACGTCGTAGTTCTCGATCACTCCGTTATGAACGATGACGACATCGCCGTTACCACCAACATGGGGATGTGAGTTTTGGTCGGTGGTTGCACCGTGAGTTGCCCAGCGAGTATGCCCGATGCCAACTCGACCGGTGACTGGCTTTGTTCGAACCAGCTCCGCCAGATGATTGACTCGACCAGCCTTCTTGCGAATCTCAATGTCGCGATCGCCAAGGACCGCGATCCCGGCGCTGTCGTAGCCTCGGTATTCCAGACGATGCAGACCTTCAAGCAGCAATTCGGGAACAGAGCGATATCCGACGTAGCCAACGATTCCACACATTTTTGATATCCTCTGACAGCCTGCCAACTCGCCCGTTTTGAATGCCTCGGACGGTACGACGCGCAGGGAGATGCAGTCAATGTGAGCCAGTGACCGCGGAAAATTTTGGAACGGATGTTCGGCAGCGTTTGCCGATTCATGCCGATGCTCGAATCCCCGTCTTCATCATTGCGGCGTTATATGCCGGTCGCAGAAAGGGAGCTTCGAGTACTCTTCATTCTGAGCGACTCTCATCACGCAAAGCGTTCTATGTCGCCGCAGGTTGAGCCACTGTTCGACGACGCAGATAACGGACACCTGCAATCGCTCCTCCAATCCCCAGCAGCAGCGCTGTGCCAGGTTCAGGGACGACTGGAGAACCTGGATCCGTACCACCGGTTCCTGGAGGCACAGGACAGTTGCCGCCATTGCCGCCGGAACTTCCTGAACCACCTCCACCATTGTGGCCATGATTGCCATGATCACACGGTGGAATCGATGGGGTCGGTGGATTCACGTCGACTAAGCAACCACCGCCATCGTTCGACCCACCGCCGTCATTGGATCCACCACCGTCATTGGACCCACCGCCGTCATTGGATCCACCACCGTCATTGGATCCACCACCGTCATTGGATCCACCACCGTCATTGGAGCCACCACCGTCACTGGAGCCGCCACCGTCACTGGAGCCGCCACCGTCACTGGAGCCGCCACCATCACTGGAGCCGCCACCATCACTGGAGCCACCGCCGTCATTGGAGCCACCGCCATCGTTGGAGCCACCGCCAGTCGTACCGCCTCCAGTGGTTCCACCACCTGTTGTTCCACCACCTGTTGTTTCACCACCTGTTGTGCCGCCGCCAGTCGTGCCACCTCCAGTTGTGCCCCCGCCAGTTGTGCCCCCGCCAGTTGTGCCGCCACCAGTTGTACCGCCGCCAGTCGTTCCGCCGCCAGTCGTTCCGCCGCCAGTCGTTCCGCCACCAGTCGTTCCGCCACCAGTCGTTCCACCACCAGTCGTGTTCGTCTGAGTGTCAACCTTTTGATCGAGGACGCCGTTGGCCGTGCGAGTCGTGCTGCCTCCACCGCCCGTAGCATTTCCAGCACCGCCGGTTTGAGGATTCCAGTTGATTCCGTTGGTTCCGTTCCCACCACCACCGCCACCGTTTCCGCCGCCAGCCATTCCTCCGCCCATGCCACCACCAGCGCCGCCGCCATTGCCGCCGAGTCCACCGCCAAACGCGCCGCCGGGAGCACCGCCACCACCGCCCGTTTTGGCCTTCTTCGAGGAAGAGCCGGACGCGGACTTATCGGAACTGCCTGACTGTGACTTCTCTGTATCGTTCTTTGCGACCTTCTGCGAACTTGTCTCTTCTGCCGTCTTCGCGATCGCTGACTTGGTTTCTTCTTTCGTCAGTACCGTGGCGCCTGTCGTGCTTGATGAGCCAGTATTGGCTTCCGCCGTATTCCTCGTTGTCGCAACCTTGTCCCAGCGCGCCTGCAAACTGGTTGGGACCATCTGTCCTGTGAATGGATCACGAACCAGTCCTTCATTTGCCTGTTCACGACCAGCGATGTTCTGAAGAGCATTCTGCCCGTTGGCATGACGCGGAACGCTGATGATGGGATCACCCCATTGAGTTGGCCAGCCGGCCGGAAGTCGAGACGCGACCTGGCCCTGCTGTCGAACGGGCTGAGCACCTGCCTGTGCCGGAGCAAATGGCACCTGTCCCATCGCCGTCATTGGCTGAAACGTCGGCATTGCGTAGGGACTGATTGACGTCTGACACGCGCATTCCTGTGCTTTGAGTTCCGCAGACATCCAGCAGGGCGTCATCGCACTGGCAAGAAGTGCAGCGGCGGTGGAAAGACGAGCAGACAGTTGTGACAGCTTCATGGAGTTGGCTTTCGCAATCGATGCGCAGACTGAGGAGGGCTTTCCCTTTTCGAACAGGGAAACCTAGGTTCCACCCAGCAGCAGTGACTTTCCTCGTGCTCCGATTCTGCCTGAACCACTCGTCACGGTTCCTCGCAGTCAGTCTGCAGCAGTTGTGCGGATCACAACGACTCGCCGTCACATCCGGAACGGTTCTCCCGACCAGCAGGCATTGCCCGAACTGTCTGATTTCGCAGGCAGTAAAACCTGCAGGCTTCCATCCATGGTGTAGCTTTTTGGCAACATCGTGTGGCGTCAGAGCATCAGTCAGCTGGGATGGCTGCTGTGAAGTTTGACGTTTGACGTTGGACTTGTGATGAGGGAGCAGCTGGGACAGCTGCTCTACATATGTTTTCTTTTCAACAAACAACCATGGCCTCAAACGCTGAACCTGCGAATTGGCGATGTCCGGACTGGATCACCCGTCTCGGATTCACGGTCGCGTTTGCCGCTCTTGGTCTGCTGGTCTTTCGAGGCTTGCTGACAAACAGTGTGTCTCGCTGGACGACTGAACCTCAATATTCGCACGGCTTCGTCATTCCGCTCATCGCGCTCTGGCTGGGCTGGTACCGGCGAGATCGCATTCCCGGCGGAGATGCACGCTGTTGTGAGACCGGCCTGATTCTGATTGGTCTGGGCGTTGTGTCCCACCTGATTGCGGCCTGGTTTTACATTGAAGCCATTGATGGCGTCGGGCTGATTCTTTTCATCGCTGGCACCGTTCTTCTGATCTGGGGCCGACGTTTCTTTGTCGGTATCTGGCCAGCTGTTTTCTTCCTGACCTTCATGCTGCCTCTGCCATTCCAGGTGGAGAAACTCCTGTCGGCTCCTTTGCAGCTGATGGGAGCGAACGAATCGGCATGGTTCATTCAGGCCTTTGGCATCCCCGCGATTGCTCAGGGGAACACGATTCTGATGGGCGAAACTCGACTGGGCGTTGCGGAAGCCTGCAGCGGTCTTCGAATGCTGATGGTCTTCATCGCGATCTCTGCCGCGGCCGTCATCGTGAGTCGCCGAACGCGATGGGAGAAAATCCTGATTCTGTTCAGTGCGATTCCGATTGCTCTGATCTGCAATATTCTTCGAATCGTCGCGACCGCGGTTGCTCATCATTCGGTTGGACAGGAAACCGCTGACCTGATTTTTCATGATCTCAGCGGCTGGCTGATGATGCCCCTGGCCATGCTTCTGTTATCTCTGGAACTTTGGCTGATCGATTGTCTGTTTGTGGAAGCGGTAGAAGCAAGACCATCCATCATGACGTCGCGTATTCCGAATACGTTCTCCGTCATGCCGGAACAGTCACGATAGTGGTTTGTCACATCAACTTGGGTTTAGTCGTCATTCCCGCGCAGGCGGGAACCCAGCTTTCACGTTCTGGGTTCCCGCCTGCACGGGAATGACGCACCCTCTCTTCGTTGTTCTCACGGAGCACTAGTCCGCGAACAACGGTCGTCAGGTCACTTGTTCGTTCCCGTCCTGGATTCTTCGGAGTTTTGAAGTGTCGTCCGGAACACCAATGAATCGGCGCGATTTCACAATGTGCTTCAGCGGCGCGGCGTTGCTGCTGACCGGCGCTGGTGTGGACGCGTTGATCAATCGCGGGATCTACAATCCGGCGGTGCTCGCGGCGGCCTGCGAACGACTGAAGCGAATTCCCGAAGTGATTGGTGCATGGACTGCCACCAACGAAGTGATTGAAGATCGTGAGCTGCGGCTGGCCGAGATTGCCGGGTACATCCGCCGAACATATCGACATTCTGAATCAGGACTGGCGACAACGCTGACGATCCTCTGCGGCAACGGCGGCCCGATGAGCGTCCATCCGCCCACGGCCTGCTTCGAAGGCGTCGGCTACGAGATTGTGTCCGGCCCAACGATGACCGGTGTAACAGATGCCACCGATGTGACTATCACTCTGAACAAAGCCGCCTTCCGTCTGAAGGACATGCCGCTGTCGGAAACCGTACGAGTCTTCTGGGGATGGAGCGAAGACGGACTCTGGGATGCTCCTTCCAATCCACGTCTTTCATATCGAGCCCGACCGGCTCTCTACAAGTTGTATGCTGTCGATCGTTCGTGGGAGTCTGCCGACGATCTGGCTCAGTCTGAGGATTTTCTGAAGCAGGCTCTGCCCGTCATTCGCGATGTTCTTAAGTCGTAGCTCTTGTCGTCGCTCTGATAGACCTTCAACACATTGATCCTTCTGATCTTTCATCCCGGATGAGCAGTGCTCGCCAGGAAACATCCATGGCCACAACACCTTCAAAGACGACGTCCAAACGCAGAGTGCTGAATCTGCGCGCTGCGGTCATCATGTCGGTGCTGTTTTTTGGCGTTTGGTTTGGGTTTCGCAAACTTCACGCACGACAGTTTTCACGAACACTCGACTTCCTTCGAAGCACGGCGATGGCCATGCTCGAAAAGGAAGATTACCGATCGGCTCAGCTGCACCTCACTCAATACCTGGCTCTGAAGGCCGGGGATCTCGAAGCCCAGGAACGACTGTCATGGCTGTTGAGTGAGAAGATTCAGACTCCGAAAGCACTGCATCAGGCGTTTCGACTGAACGAAGACCTGCTCCGCAAAGGAATGACGAGCGACGATCTTCGACTGCGTCAGGCCCGAGTTGCCGTGTCACTGAACCTGATGTCGGACGCGGATGCTCATCTGAAAGTGCTTCAGACAACTCAGGCCGACAACGCCGAAGTCTGGTATCTCAGCAGTCTCTGTTCGAACGCCGCGCGAAATCGTGAAGCGACGATTCATGGCCTGCGACGTTCTCTTCAATGCACGAAAAAACTCCCAGGAGCCTATGTCGAACTGGCTCGTCTGGCTGACGAAGAAACTCCTGAAGAGTACCAGCCGGAAGCGTTGCTGACGCGAATGACGAAGGAGTGTGATTCTGCGGAAGCGCGCCGCCTGCGAGCAGAATACTATCTGGAAAAAGGTCGACGTGATGAGGCGATGAGTGACCTCTGGATCGCTCTCGAACAGGCTCCGGCCGATGCAACACTGAACTCCCTGCTTGTCCGCAGTCTTCCTTCCTGGCAGGACGCCGGCGCCAACTCGGAGGCTCAAACACAAAGCGGCGACCAGAGTACCGAAGCGCAGTTGAAGCGTGCGATGCAGCATTTTGAGAAGCTTGTGGAAAGCGAGCCGTCGAATGCCAGCGTCCGTTTGTCTCATGCAGCTGTTTGCTGGAAAGCGGGTCAGCGAAAGGCCGCAATCACGACATTGGAAGCCGGCATCCAGAAGAATGCTCATGCGTTTCAGCAGCACGAAGCTCTGATCGACTATTTGATTTCCTCCGGAGAAACCGCGAAGGCTCGACGTGTGCTGGACAGCATTCCGTCTGGTGCACTGCCGCGTGATGAATACAGTTACAGCCTGGGCCGCATTCTGATGGAAGAAGAAAAGTGGCCGGAAGCCATCAAGGCTCTCGAACAGGCAATTGCATTTAGCCGAGGCGATTCTGAAATTGGCCCGCGAGCACAGCTTAGTCTTGCGATCTGCCGAACACGCTCGGGCGATCTGGGACCGGCCCTGGAGACTTTTCGCGCCGTCGTGGAAACTCAGCCACAGTCGTTGCCTGGCAAACTTGGAATGGCTTCCGCGTTTGTGAAAGCCGGACAGCTGGATATGGCGATCGCAACGTACCAGGAACTGACGGATCTGCCTGGCGTTGCACCGTACCTTGCCGACCTGATGATTCGGCGGAATCTTCAGCAGCGTCCGACGCTTCGTCGCTGGGAACAGCTGGATGAGTTGCTGCGTGAAGAGAAGCCGATGATCCCCGATCCCGTGCAGCGATCTCTGCTTCGCGCGGACCGGCTGTTTGCTGAGGGCCAGATTCTGGCGGCACTGTCCGTGCTCGACCAGGCTTCGCTCCAGTTTCCTTCTCGCAGGGAAGTTCAGTCAGCCATCTCGCGCGTCAGTGGCGAGTTTTCAAAGGACGTGGAAGGACGACTCCGAACGCTGGTTGCCGAACAACCTCTGAACCCCGAAATCCGCGCCGCGCTGATTCGACTGGCGCTGGGACGGAAAAACTCCGCTTCCGCGGTTGAAGAAATTGAGAAGCTTGTAAACGAACCACCGAAGGGAATGACGAGCGATCAGGCGATACAGCTCGCGATTATCTCCGCAGAAATGGCGATTACTCAGGAACAGCGAGTCCACCGCAAAGACACAGTGCCGGTTCTGAAGGATGCCGCGGCCAGGTTTGCCCTGAAGCTGACTCAGCAGAATCCAGCGTTCGAGCCGGAACTGATTCGTACGTATATCCGCAACGACCAGCCTGCAGAAGCTCTGCATGTGCTGAAGGCTCAGCCATCGGAACCGCAGGTTGTAACCCGCGCGGCATCGTGGCTGTCACTGGTTCAGGCTTCACCGGATCGTGACAAAGTTCTGCCGGATGCGATGAAGGGCGTTTACGATTTGATCGTGAAGCATCCTGAGCGCCCAGAACTGCGAGCGTTCTACGCAGACCTGCTGATCTATGCGCGCCAGCATGCACTGGCGGAGAACACTCTGCAGTCCGTGTTGCCGATGACGATTGATCCCAGCCGAATCCAGAGTCGCATCGCATGGCTTCTTGCCGTGGAAAAGAAGCATCTTCCGGAAGCCCGTGAGCTGATCTCCTCCGTGATTCAGACTTATCCGGATGAAGCTGCCTACCGTGAAGTTCAGGCGAGGGTCCTGCTGGCAGAAAACAACTCCGCGGGTGCGTTTGATGTTCTGAAAGCCGTGCCGCTTAAACAACTGTCGCTGGCAGGACATACCTATCGCGTTGCCGCTCTCGCTGGACTTGGGCGACGGGATGAAGCACGAGCCGCGCTGGAACAGTTTCCAGGGTTCGCAGAGTCATCCGATATGTTTCCAGCCGACGTGGATCTCTTCCGCAGCCTGACGAGCCAGCTGGCTCCGCAGATGACGAAGAGCACGAGCCGCTGAGAGAACGCAGCCCTAAAAACTCGCTGCAACAGAGAACCTCAGGACAAGCGCAAGTGCAGCCCGCCACCAGCGCCCGGTCTCACTTAGCAGCAGATTACTCAGCTCGCTGAGTCACGCGGGTAGAACTTCGCTCGAGCCTGGAAGCCAGCTGCTGAAGAGACTCAACATTCTGCTGTCGAGTTTCTGTTGCGGCTTTCACAAGGCGACGGAGCTGATCAACTGAAAGCTGGACGGCGTTTCGTTCTTCTTCCAGATTCTCGAGTGCCTTCACCAGCCCGACTCGATACTCAGGATACTCAGCGACATCCGGACCATTTGGATCGCCAAGCAGTTCTCGCTTGCGAGTGTCAAGTCCTTCAAGAGCAGCGGTATTCAGGTCCTGCTGACGGCGTCCGTTTTCAATCGCAAGGTCTCGCTTTTCAACCGATCGTCGAATGTTCTGAGCCAGGTTTTCGACCGACCGACGTGGTCCAGCTGGAATCTCCGCTCGCATCCGAATACCGCGAGAGAAGGCGTCCTGATTAATGTCTTCCAGATTCACGCTGCTGGATGGAACCAGCACACAATTGGTTGCTGCAATCTGAGCAACAGGAGCATGGAACTCACCCAGGTAGACCGGCTGATTCTGTGGGCTGAAACCAAACACATGAACCGCAGGATCCGATGGTGCTCCGTTGACATCGACCGCTCGCAGACCGGTATTTGCCCCCAGTCCGCTCACATTCAGATTTCCGCCCGCAACAACCTGAACGGCTCCAACCTGACCACCGGCCGGGAAGTTCCATTCATTGCCCCATCCAAGCTTTGCAGACGCAAGTGCCGTCTTAGCGGTAGTGAATTCGACTTCTGCCTTTGATTTTGCTTCGATGGCTTTGCTGGCGTCAACGACTGATTTTGCGAGGTCTGCCTCAATCGCAAAACGACGCTTCAATACGCTACCTGCCAGATAGGCCTGTGCCCCAAGACCAAGCAGGACCAGGACGAAAAGGGTGTATCGCAAATAAACGTTCATCAACAGTACTCCGGAACTGAGCACCGATTTGGCGCAATGTGGTCGAAGCAACCACGGATTTTGTCACTCTAAACTTCGGCGGAATCCTTCTCCGACTTCGCAACCGTCCGACTTGTCCGGTTGCCTCGAACGGAATCCTTTCGCAGTTCCTGCCCTGAAGCAAACAGATTACCGATCAGGAACAGTCACCGCATCTCTCCATTTCTCCGCAAACATGCTAAAAGTGAAAAATCGGCAGGGTCAAGGAGAATTACAACCACTACGACCGTCAGACCCGGTTTGGCCCGATTTTCCTGCCCTTGAGCGTGTTTTGCCCGTTGCTGAGTCCCTTGTCTGGGATCGGCCGGAACGGTTCCCTGAGGACGGAAGCAAATTGGACCAGGTTTGAGCCGTTGGCCGCGAACCTCTAGAATTCCGTCCGGCTCTACACGACGGAAGCATCATTCCCGTCTCAAGCTCAAGATCTGAAAGCAGTTAAGGACAATGACAAACCGAATCTGGAATTTCTCCGCGGGCCCGGCAGTGCTGCCGGAATGTGTTCTGAAGGAAGCTCAGGAAAATCTGCTGTCGCTTGGGAACACGGGAATTGGCATCTGCGAACATTCTCACCGCGGCAAGCCCTTCATGGCGGTGGCGGCCGAAGCCGAGGCTCTCTGCCGCGAAATCGCAGGCATTCCTGACAACTATTCCGTCCTGTTTCTGCAGGGCGGAGCGTCTCTGCAGTTTTCTATGGTGCCAATGAACTATCTGACACCGGAAAAGACGGCCGACTACCTTGTCACCGGAATGTGGTCCGAGAAGGCTCTGAAGGAAGCGAAGTCTTCCGGCAAGACGCACATTGCATGTTCCAGCAAGGATGCCAATTTCAATTATATCCCGGCAAGCTGTCAGTACAGTGAAGCGCCGGTCTACGTTCACTACACATCGAACAACACGATCTTTGGAACTCAGTTCCGCGAAGAGCCAACGAACATTCCCTCGTCCGCATTTCTCGTGTGCGATGCCAGCAGCGACATCTTCAGCCGCCCGATCGACGTGACAAAGTACGGACTGATCTACGCAGGTGCTCAGAAGAACCTGGGCCCAAGCGGAGTCACGCTGGTGATCGTTCGCAAAGACCTCGTCGAAGCAGGAAGTAAGAGTCTTCCCACAATGCTGCAGTACCGGACTCATTCTGAAAACGAGTCAATGTACAACACACCGCCAACCTTTGGCATCTACCTGATGATGCTGGTCTTCCGATGGATCAAGAAGCATGGCGGACTTGCAGCCATGGCGGCTCGCAACGAGGACAAGGCCGGTCGATTGTACTCCTTCCTGGAACAAAGCTCCCTCTTCCGCACGACCGCTCAGAAGGACAGTCGTTCGCTGATGAACGTGACCTTCGTCACCGGCAACGAAGACAAGGACAACGCTTTCATCAAGGCGGCAGAAGCGAAAGGCTTCAGCGGGCTGAAGGGACATCGCAGTGTTGGTGGAATGCGTGCCAGCATTTACAACGCATTTCCGTCGGAAGGCGTGGATGCACTCGTTCAGTTCATGAAGGACTTTGAGGCGTCAGCGTGAGCAGCGGTTCCAGCAAGTCCGGAAGTCAGAACAGCGAGCCTGTCCCCGATCGACGATCGGCGGACATCGGCTTCGTGTGTACTCACCGCGGCGAAATGAAACCGTTCCTGAAGCGAGTCGACCGGCAGCGAAGTTACTCCGAAGGCCGCATTACGATTCGAGGCGGCTTTCTGGGGGAACTGGTTCGCCTGGTCATCGCCGAAGCGGGTGTCGGATATGCTCAGCATCGAGCGGCGACGGAGCTGCTTCTGGACGAACATCATCCTTCGTGGGTGCTGTGCGTCGGATTCAGCTCAGCCTTGTCACCGGACCTTCAGGCGGGTGACCTGGTCGTTGCGAACGAAATCGCTGATACTCACGGAAACAGTCTTCCGGTGAAGTGCACAATTGGCGCTCGCAAGCGAATCCATGTCGGCAAGCTGCTCGTCGCGGACAAGCACCCGGAAACGCCCGAGGAAAAGAAACGATTTGCGGAATCCAGCGGCGCCCTGGCCGTTGACACCACCAGTCTCGCGGTGGCTCAGGTGTGCACTGAGAAAAACGTTCGGCTGGTCGTCGTAAGAGCCATCATCGATGCGGCCGAAGAACAGGTTCCGGACAACGCCGCCTCCATGATTTTTCGTCCGGACAGCAAGTCGGTCGGTACCGCCATCGGAAGTTTGTTTCGCGGCCTGCGAGGAATGTCAGAACTGAACAACTGGCGAATTCGATCCGCCGAAGCCGCATCCAACCTGGATCGCTTCGTCGCCGGACTGGTTGAACAGATCAGCGACATCATCGAACGACGCAAATACGGCGCCCTGTAGGTCTCGCCTGCCGGGCGAGACTTTCGCCGCCAGGCGAACCTTGTTCTCGCATGCTCTTGATGCCGACGCCACTCCAACAACGAAACCAACGTGGATGCTGCTTTTCCACGTTCACTTGTGATCCGATGGAGACCGGGTTGGTCGCTGGTCGCGGCGAGGCCGCGAAGTGCCGCTCGGCAAGCGGCACCTACTGAACACATCATCGAAGCTGTTTGTGAATCGATCGGCTGACTTCTTCGATCAGTGCTTCCAGGCAACCCGGTGCCGTCGCAGCGATCACTTCCTGATAGATGCCATAACCGAAGGACGAAGCTGGTGGCACATAACCGGGTTGCCAGTCTCCGGTTAATGTCGTGACGAAGATCGCATAGCCCGGGAATCGACGTCGAAGTTCCTGCTGAAACACCTGATACAGCTCACCGGGTGTAAAGATCCAGAGCGTCGTTCCCATCAAACCAATGCGAACAGGAAACGGGCAACAGCGTCCCGGAGCCAGTGCCTGAAGGCGAGTCAGCTGGCGGGTCATCTGCTCCGCGTTGGCTCGACACTTTCGAAGCTGCTCCGTGTCGCCAGTGGATCGAGCCTTCGCTTCTTCTTCCAGCCAGTAGGTTCGCTTCGAAGTCGTGTCTTCGATCGTTGGCAAGTCGTGCCGGTAAGGAAGATCAACAGTGAGCGACCACCATTTCCAGAGACCATTCTTCTGTTGCTGATCCTGCGTTTGTGACACATGCTTCCACGTACCGATCCATGTCCCGGACAAAACAGGACCCTGATAGTCAAAAGTGGTGCCTGGTTTCGGAACCGTTTGAAGAGTCGACAGCACGGCGAACCCGACCTGCCGGCCATTGCGATCAGCGACATCCACATCGCCAACAAAGCCTTCACGCGGCCCCAGATCACCCGACGCGCCCTGAAGGAACAAACAGAGTCCCCCGGCGTTCTGTTCAACCGTCTCACGCATCGCACCGACCCAGTCGGGGCTGATCAGAGTATTGTCCCAGGCCAGGGTCGTGGGATGACACGCATAGTTCACAATCGTCACAGTTGTCCGCCCGTTCGAATCGGTGAATCGAGCCACCATCACCGTATCATCAGCGCTGCCTTCTGGCTGGAAGCCGCACACCGCATGGCCACGTTCTTCGTCGAAGAAGTCCCGATAACCGGCCAGCGAACAGTGTCCTGGCTGACAGACGACGTGAGACTGAACATGCTGGTTCACAAGGCTTCTGGCGAGCTCAGCCAACTTCCTGCGTAGCTCTTCCAGATAAGGGCCGATCATGTCGCCACCAGGAAATTCACTCCGAGCACGACTCATCCAGCCTGAACCATGAGTATGTGTCAGTGAAACAAGAACGTTCTCCGGCGGCACTCCGGTTACTTCGCTGATTACCCGACTGATGCACTGCATCTCGGACGTTTCCAGAATGCAGTGATCAAGCGACACGATGATCCGGTCGTCGCTCTGCAACTCAGCTTCCGGCGGCCTCATCCAGAGCATCGTGGCCGTCAGAGGCCTGTGAACTCCCGTCGCACGATCATGCAGCGCCGCGCCCCACATCCGATGATAGATTCCGACTGGCGGAGTAATGTCGCAGCGTCCAATGGCGGACAGGCAGCGAAACTGAGGTGTCGAAAGGCTGAGCATGGAAGACTCGCAATGAGATATAACAGCGGAGCGCGAGGATGACCTGGGGTCACTCCGCATCCACCGGTTTCTTAGGATTCAACAGCGCCCAACAAACGGCATCAACGGCCATGATACCAGCAAACAGATACAGCATCAGGCTCCACTGTCCGGTGACGCGAACCAGAAGCCCAGCAACCAGGGGAAACAACATGGCGCCGATGTTGCCAAACATGTTCATCAGGCTAAATACCGTCGCCGTTCGCTTGCCGCCAAACTCAATTGCGACTGTGTACCCGCTGACTCCGCCAAAGGTCGCGGCAAACGCCCCGCATCCGATGATGGCCACGGCAAGCCGAACATCCGAGATCGCAGAAGAAGCAAGGATTAGAACGGAGCAGATCGACATTCCAAGAATCGCCAGCCCCTGCCTCGCCGCCCAGCGATTATTCGTCGCCTTCAGAATGAAGTCCGAAGTGATTCCCCCCAGAAGACTTCCAAAGACACCGCCGATTCCAGCATAGCCTGTCAGGGTGCCGGAGACCTCCTCGCTGACTCCCCGAGTCTTCTGGAGAAAGACTGGGAACCACGTCAGAAAGAAGACCATCCCCGCGGCTCGAAAAAACTGCTGAAGGCACAGCAACCATGTATTTGGGTTCGACAGAATCTGCTGCATGCCCAATCCGGATTTCTGAGCAGACGAGAGACTCGGCGGCAAGCATGATTGAGGCACCAGTGTCAGAAAACTCAACGACCAGACGATACCGGGGATGGCAAACACCATCAGGAGCAGTCGCCACTCTGCAACGGTTTGCAGTGACGTCCCGGAGGTCAGCTGGTCCAGCCAAACCAGTCCCTTCCCCGCAAGCACGGGAGCCGCTGCTCCACCGACCGCCATCCCGGCGGCCAGCATGCCGGAAGCAAACGCACGGGATGAATCATCGAACTGCTGACCAATGGCTTTGGCCGCACACGGAAACGCGCCGGCCTGTGCTGCCCCCATTAGAAACCACAGGATTGCGAGCGAATGGAAACTGAACGAGAACCCCGTTGCCAACGTCAAAAGAGACCAGAGCACACACAAGGCTACCACAACTCTTCGGCTGCCGTATTGATCTGCGAGCCATCCTGCGGGCATCTGAAAGATTGCATAGCCGAGATACCAGATGGATTGAATCATCCCCATGTTGAGGGCCAGATCAGCGAGACTCAGATCTTTTGCTATCGTCTCCGCGGGAACACTTACGGCAGCTCGCTGGATATACGCGATACAGGCCATTACGCACAGGAGTATCAGAATCAGGTATCGCATCATGAACCCACCTGTTGAGCATAACGTTGCAACGCTTCGATCAGTGGCGGCTGCAGTCCATGAATATGAAAACGGCCAGCCGCGTCTCGTGTCGCATACGGAGAAGGCACATAATGTAGAGTCACTGTGGGAATGATGAGCGCAAGTGCCGTACCTGCCAAACCCAGCAACACGTGTATGTGAAAGGCAGTTTTCAATGTGAACAGGCCGCAAAGCAGCGTCGCAAACAGAACAATGACCGGCAGACGTTTGCGCCGATTGCCTATACGAACTCCTGCCCTGCTGCGTCGAAAGATAAGTGATATTGAAGGCAAGCGAGACAGAACGAAGATCATGAAGGCAAGGTACGCGAAGAAGAAGCCACCGAGCGGAACGTCACTGATCCGCAGCATTTTCGAATCGAGCAGATACCCCAGTACGAATCCAGTGACGAAAATTGACTGATGGAGAAAGAAGAGAAATCGAAATAGCGTTGTTCTGTTCTGTTTCGGCGCAAAAAGCGTCGTCTTGTAGTCTTTTTTGTCACCGCTCCGAACAGGCTCTCCTGTCTCGATGCAGAGTGGTGAGATGTTGAAGTCGCCGCGGCAGATCACAACTCCGTCGACAATTTCAAAGAACCCTGGAGCAAACTGCACACTGTCGCCAACAGACGTGCGCACTTCTTTGATCGGCGGCGCGTAGGGGTTTTCGGAGTCTCCGGTTGGTGATGTATTGTCGTTCAAGGCCCCGGGCTCCTGCTAATGACCTCGAAGAACATCGGGGTTGACCACGTTCTGTGGATTGCCATTCAGAAACGCACGGATGTTGTCGATGCAGCCAAGCGTCAGGACATCCAGACCTTCCTGAGTCGTATCGGCCGTATGCGGAGTCAACACGACGCGAGCACACTGCAGGATCGGATGATCAGCTCGCAAAGGTTCTTCGTCGTAAACATCCAGTCCTGCACCAAACAGATGACCGGATTCCAGAGCCTCCACAAGAGCGTTCGTCTCCACCATGGCACCTCGAGCCGTGTTGATCAAAATGGATCCGCGCTTCATCATCGCAAAGCGTTCCGCGTTCATCAGTCCTCGAGTCTGATCGGATAGTCGAGTATGCAGGCTGACAACATCCGACGTCTTCAGCAACTCTTCCAGCGTGACGTATTCAAACCCCAGTCGAGCGGCTTTCGCGGGATCGGGATGAAGTGACCAGGCGACAGGCTTCATTCCGACGGCACGACAGAGTCGGATCATCTCGCAGCCGATGTTGCCGGTTCCAATGACTCCTATCTGCCGACCGGTCAGAGACACACCAAGATCGCCTCTCCAACGTCCGGCCTTTAGCTCCAGAGTCTGAAAGGCCATGTTGCGAGCCACCGCGAACATCAGCCCCAGAGCGTGTTCCGCAACGACCGTGGCCGTTCGACCGGGGACGTTGCAGACAACAATTCGGTGCTCAGTCGCAGTTGGCAGGTCGATGGCGTCGTACCCAATTCCACAAACTGCAATCATCTTCAGCCGCGGAAGCTGCTGCAGAACCTCTTGAGGAAACTTCAGACTGCCTCGTGAGTTGAGCAGGATGTCTGCTTCGGAAACTCGCCGAACTTTTTCCTGATCATCAGCCGGTCGGTCGCGATAGAGAACGACGTCAGCAATCTCATCCAGCTGTGCCAGACAAGGCGACGCACCGACCAGCGGCGGCGAATCAGCAGGAATCACAACACGCGGACGAAACATAACGACTCACTGTGTTCACGGTTTGAACCATTCAACAACCGCAACATACAGTCAGCCAGCCCGAATCACCAACGTCGCACCTTCGAGTCAACGTTGCCGACGTTGCGAAGGCGTCAATCCACGCTAAATAGTGAACTCGATGGTTTTACTCCAGTCACCGGCGTACACAGTCAGACCATCCTGCCGGATGGCACGCACCCAGGCTCGATATCTTCCCCTCAGCAGAGTTGTCGGCAGTGCAAACACGGTCGACTTGTAAGACGCATCGTTCACCACCTTTGCAGCTTTGGGCCCTTCACCTCCTTCGTAGTTGATCCACACTTCGTACTGTGTGGCAGTCGGAGATGTTGTCCAGGCGAGAGCGGAACCTGTGATTGACACAACGACCGGTGCTCCAATGATCAATTTCTGCCCGGTTCCCCATGGCGTGGGTCGTCCGTCTCGAAGCACTGCGCGAACCCACACGGTGAAGACGCCGTTGCCAATCGGCTGTTCAATTGTGTGACTTGTCACGGACAGCCCGCTTCGTAAATACACCGCACCTGGTTTTCCAGCCTGGTTGACCCAGATGTCATATGAAGTTGCATCTGTTCGGCCAGCCCAGGTAATAGTCGGCGTCTGATCCAGGCCGGGGTTCAGCCCATCGGTGACGATGATGGCAGGTTCGTGCTGTACGAAGACGTGACGAGGTGACCAGTTCGAGACGGCGTTGGATGCCACAACCTGACGGACCCAAATCGCATAGCGTCCGGCTGGCAGGTCGAATGACGGTATCCATGTAGTTGTCCGGGTAACTCGGTCGAAAGCCACGCGTTTCCCCGTCCCCAGATCATTTACCCACACCTCGTAATCAAACGCCTTGTCACCGGACCACAGAAACGACGGTCGAGCCCTGGTACTTTCGACGACGGGATTCGTGAGGGTCGGAGTCTGCCGAGTAACGACAAACTCCTTTGCAGGACTCCAGAATGTCTGGCCGGTTATTGAATCTTTCCGGCCAACAAATGCCCGATAGCGACCATTCGGCAATGACTGTTCAAACGAATGTCCCACGACCGATGTGTTGATGACACGCGGCACGCCTCGACTTAGATCATTCACCAAAAGCTGAAAGCCTGTTTCCGTTCCTCGCTGAGTACCCGCCCAGGAAAATCGGACGGACTCTGAACCCGCAGCAACATTCACTGCATCCGGATTCAGAACGACCTGTCCACGACGAAGAGAGAGCGGATAGGTCACTTCACTCGCCGGCAGTGACATGTCAACAGGAGTCGGGTTCGGATCGATATACTGCCGCGTCAGCGTCACCAGGTAGTCACCGTCTCCAAACGTCGGGATCCTTACATATCTATATAGTTCATTCCAAATCTCACTCTGAAAAGGTGACTGGTGAGATATTAAGTCCATATAATCGCCGAGGTATTCAGTCTTGTATAGAATCGAAGAGTCCTGCGATCGCCGAATTGTCAGGCTGAGGTCATTCCAGTCCGCAGGGAGGCTGCGTACTCCAAATCGCAGCTCGTCGTCTACAAAAAAGAACTGCCCAAGCTTCGGGGGACTCAGCGCATCGGTCATTGCCAGTTGTATTGACGTCCATTCACTGGGTGCGGAATACGCACCAACGGATCGAACATGAATTGATTGCCAACCGTAGAGTGACTTGTCATCGATGGGGACATCGAATGTCGTTTCGGATTGAGACCATGAGCTTTCATTGAGACTCTCCAGAAAGGACCGATCCTCGCCACTGTCAACAAAGGGTGTGACGTGAACTTCGTAGTTCCGGGCATCAGGTTGGGCGGACCACTCAATGTGGAGTGTTCTGCCACCACGTCCATTGCGAATCTCAGCCGATAGTCCCGATGGACCAGGAACAGGAGCTTCAGCATCCAGTTTCAGTTCGTAGAGACGAACCGAGGTCGATGGTAGCACCGTGAAGTATCCACGATTGACGAGCCACGTAGAATCATGGTCTCCCACCACTTCCAACCCGCCCCGAGCAACAAAGTCGTACTCGTTCGTCGTCTCAATTCCGTTTGTTCGGTACAGCCCGTAATCACCGTCCGATTCCAACGCTTCAAACCATGCACCATCTTCCTTAACTGTGAGAGAAGTAATCTGGTCACCGCCGTACATATTGGTGTCAATAACCTGATGCCATGAGGCGGTACGGAGATCAAAAGACCAGAGTTCGTTGCCGCCCCAGTTGGCGATGACACTTTGGGTTGCCGGCACATAGACTGCAGTGGTGTGGCCGGTAAACAGATCAGCAACTGCGGTCCCCAGATATGTGCTTGTGCCAGCCGCAGTGCCATCCGTGACGACGACCTTCCATCGCGATTCCGTTGGGAGCAGGAAGATTGATTTTCCAGACGGTCCCTGGTCGGTTACAAGGATTGGAACATCAGCACCGAAGCCATAGCGTGGCGCGATACTCATCAGAGAAACCTCTTCCCCTGTCGACGTATCGGTTGAGATGAGTGCCCAGCCCTCGTACGACCACCCTGTAAGCGACAACAATCGGTTCCCGATCCTGACTTGTGGTTCTGATGAGGGGCGCCCAATTGCCTTTCCAGGTACACCTGAGGTCATCAAACGCGGGCCCTGACCGAACACAGTAAGGTAGGTTTCATCACCACGTCGAACCACAACTGGAGCGAGCCAGTCTTCTCCTTCAAAGACAACCTTCGGCTTGATGGTTTCGCTGGCAGACAGCCAGAGAAGTCTATCGATACCCTTCGAGGGAGACAGCCGGGCATACCCGCCTTCGAAAGTAACGTTCGACTCGATATATGGCAGAGATTCTCCCGGACTCGCAGGGAAGACGTATCGGGCTGACTCGATGAATTTTCCATCTGCATTGCGTTTGTAGAATAGGATCGTAGTCTCTTTAGACGAGCCCTCGCCACTTGCAAACTGCGTTGCAATGGTCCGACCATCAGGAGACGCCTCGACATAGTAAGTTCCCCGTATAGTCTGGGGCGCACTCAGTTTCTTTGTTGCATGGTTCAGGATCTGTAAGTCAATGTATTTCGATTCGGGACGGTATGACGCCAGAAGTGTTTCGGCCGCTGTTGTGTTAACGACCTGTGGATACCAGCCCGAATAGTCTTCAACAGGAACGAGCTGCGTCAGCATTGCTCGTTCTTCAAACACTTCTGCTGCCGCAGAGACTCGAGAGTACTTTCGACGTGATGACTTCCGTGCACTGAACCACGACATGATGCGAGCTGCCAGCCGAAGATAAGGGTGGAGATGACTTCTTCCCTGAAGTCCTTATCTCGCATGCTACGAGCTGCCGCGGCACGCTGGTAGGGGAGTCTCCGTCTGGCGGCCCCAACAGAGGCTGACTGTCGGGTTACCCCATCCCGACAGGATCATTCGCGCGAGGGAATCCCCTTAGCGTTGAGTGTGATGCTGCGGTGGTTGAAGCAGCAGCCCACTGGCGGACACTGTCTATTCCGCCGCGCGGGCCGCTATGGCGCGGGCGATGGATTCGAGCATGACTTCCATCGCAAATGGTTTACGCAGGTAGTCGACGACTCCCAGCATCTCTGCATAGGCTTTGTGCCGGCTTCCTTCGTTCGCAGTCATCATGATCACTGGCGGCGCTTCGGGAATCTCTGCAAGGAACTCGAGCACCGGGAATCCGCCCATGCGAGGCATCATCATGTCGGTCAGCACCAGGTCCGGCTTTTGCTGCTGGATGATTCGGCGACCGTCCTGACCATTGTTAGCTGTCAGCACGCGATATCCGGCACCACTCAGTACACTTTGAATGGTCGCGGAGATATCACGATCGTCTTCGATCACCAGAATTGTTTTCTGTTCAGTCATGATCTGTTGTCTCAGGTTCCTACCACGTGAAGACTGCGGCAGGCTCTGATTTCATTCGGTAGGGAACATTCAACGCTCTTTGTGAGGCGTTGAGTTATTTCGATTCGCCGGTGGCAGCGACGGAATTCTCACGAGGAACGGCGATGAACGAGCTGACGCTGCTGCCATCATCCATGTTCCAGACTCGCACTTCCCCGTCGTAGCTGCCGGATGCAATCTGCTTTCGACTCAGGCTGGAAGAGACTGTATAGACCCAGTCCTTGTGTCCAGAGAATTTTCGAACAAGGCCGCCGTCGGCCGACTTATGCTGATAGACATTGCCGTCTCCGCTGGCAGAAAGAACCTGATTGTCAGGCAGAATCTGAATGCGGAAGACATCGCCACCAAAGCCGCCAATGCCGCGAAGTTCCTTCGCATCGGCAGACTGCCAGACTCGAATTCGTTTGTCCCCGCCGCCGCTGGTCACCGTCGCGCTGTCCGACAAAAAAGCTGCCGAGTACACAGGTTCGCCATGGCCTGGGAAAGTGATCACCGGATTGCCATTGGTCGCATCAAACACTTTACAGGTCTTGTCCTTGCTGGCACTGACAAGCCGCTGCCCATTCGGTGACCAGTTGATGTCCATCACCCAGTCCGCATGATCTTCGATCTTTACGACAGGCTCGCCGGTCGTCATGTTCACAATGGAAATGGATCGATCGGCTCCCGCACAGGCCACTTTGCTGCCATCCGGGCTAATCGCGACCGCAAAGATCGCATCACGTGATCGAACCAGCGTTCGCGTCAGGCTGCCGTCCACAGCAGAAAACTGTTTCAGTTCACCAAGCTGGCCAGGAGTACCTGCAGCCACAACAATCGAATTGCCATCGGCGGTAAACTCAACATCGTAGACTCGTTCGGACACATTCGTAATTCGCCGTGCCAGTGAGCCGTCAGCAGCGTTCCAGAGCAGCACTTCGTGATAGCCCGACGAGACGAGTCGACTTCCATCAGGGCTGAAGGCGATTGCCGTCACCGGAATCGGAACACGATATTCCTTCGGAGGCTGTGGCTGAGCCAGTTCCGGCATCACATCAAACAGATCAGACGAAGCGCCAACACCTGCATCCAGCGGTGCACCGACATCAATCCAGCGACGAACAACGTCAATCTGTTCGGCCGTCAGAGGATCAGCGTCCTTCGGCATAGAGCCATCCTGAATCATCGTCAACAGAAGCGATTCACCGCTCTTGCTGGCATGGAAGGCCGGGCCTGCTTCACCACCTTTGCTCAACGCGGCGAAGGAATCCAGATTCAGTCGACCACCAGGACTTCGAGTGTTGTGGCACGCCACACATCGCTGCGCCAGGATCGGCGCAACATGGCGGGAGAACGACACAAACCGTCCCAGCGGTTCCAGAGCAGATTCCGCTTCTCGCCGGACGACAAGAGTTTCAGCGGACACGATTTGCAGCTCCGCTTCGATCTTCTGCAAGGAAGGTTCAAGCCCTGTCAGCTGAGCATTCAGGGTCTTCTGCCACATGTCGCTTTCATTCTTCACGGTCTTCAGGCCAGATTCTCTCGAGACGTTCGCCGCCAGTGCTTCAGAAGCCGCCTTGTAGGCAGCTCGCATTGGTTCCGCAGCAGCAGTCGCCGCCTGGTGTTCGGCTGTCTTCTTTTCCAGTTCCGCTTTGGCCACAGCGAGATTTTTGTTCTGCTCATCACGCCGAGTGACAAGGCTGGCCAGCACTGCGTCCGTGTTCGTCTTCACAGGAGCAAAGTCTGCCAGAGCCTTCTCCAGACTTTGAATAGCTGCCGTGGAATCGACCCCCGTCAGTTTGGCGGCATCGCGAAGAGTTGTCAGAGACTTTTCGAGCGACCCGATCGAGCGACCGATTCGGTCCAGAGATTCTTTCGCTTCGACAATCCGAGCCTCGTCCTGATTCAGTGCGGTGGCCATCGTTTCCATCGCCGTCTTTGCGGCGTTCAACTGGTTCAGAGCAGTCGTCACGGTGGCTTCAGCGGCATCGGCAGCCGCCTTCGTTTCATTGGCTTTCTTTTCGAGTTCCGGGCGCTGGGCGATCAGTGCTGCGATCTGCTGATCGGCATCTGTCCCCTTGCTGCGCCATTCGACGGCGGACTTTCGCAGTCCGGCGAGTTCAGTCTGAAGCTTCTGTCGAGCCTCCTGCATTGTCGCCAGTCGTCCTGACGCTTCAGCAGCACGAGCGACCAGAGCGTCAGCTGCTTCATGCTGTGGGAGTACCTTTTGCAGTTCGGCCAGAGCAGTACTCAGGGCAGCGACGTCCGCCTCCATTTTCTGAGCGGCGGCCTGTTCTTCAACGGCCCGCTTCTGAGCCGCCTCCAGCTGCTTCTGCAGTTCCTGGACTCGCTGCATGGAAACGTCAGCCGCTCCCTTTCGCAGAGTCAGTTCCTTGTCGGCGTTTTGCTTCTCCTGTTCCTTCTGCTGAATCTTCTGTCGAAGAGCCTCAGCATTCTGGAATGGCGGATCAGCGAACGCAGTGTCGCGTAAGCCGGAGGCAATGACCGTGGCAAAAGTAATGCTCAGGACAACGGTCGAAACCGTAGTCCGGTTATGGCGGGGACGAGGCATGGTGAGTCCTCAGCGAACAGGCGGGAAAGATGCGGTGCCAGAATGAGTCTGCACACGCATTTCTGCACAGGATTCAACCTCCTTTCGGCGATGTCAAGCTTCCCGCAACCCTCAAAGTCTGCCATTTGGCAAAACCGGAATCCCATTCCGACTCACCAGTTCTCCCAGAACGCGCAAAAAGAAAGCTCGGCATGTTCGTCACAAGCCGAGCTTTCAAAGTCTTTGGTCAGTGTGCCTCAGTGTTCACTGCGGGGCACTGATCGGTTTTCAGTTGGCGCGTTCAGCCGCCAGTCATCAACCCATCAACCATGTTGATACGGCGACAATTTCCACCAGCCATGGGCTGCCGGACGGCAGGTATTAGCCCTTACGATGTCGGATTCTTGATCGCATTCTTCTTTTCTTGCGACCGATTTTGCGCCGACCCTTACCCGTCTTCTTCGTGCCCATGAGCCAGTTATCTCCCCAAGGAAAGCCTGAAATTCACATTCGAGGGGGCGAAGGATAGCAATCCTGTTCCGTCGGATCAAATCACGATTTCACAGGATTTCCAATCCGCGGTAAGTCGCCCCGAATAGCCTCCAATCGGGTATTCCAAGGTACCGGTTGAGCCTCAATTCTTCTCAAAGGTGTGAAAAACCAGGAAATTCGCCATAGTCGCGGTTCGCTCCGCCGAACCGAGCGAGTTTCTCACGCCTTCATGCTGGAAAAAGCAGACGGCTGAGGGCAGCCATCCCACATGGGCAGCACGTTCGAAACGCATAGCGTATTCCTGATCATCCAGCCGCCAGCCGGTACCCAACCCGTGCTACAGCATCACTCGGCGTTCTGTTTGCGGAGCAAACAACAACATAGTCGCGGTTCGCTCCGCCGAACCAGGCGCGTTTCTCACGCCTCCATGCTGGAAAAAAGCAGACGGCTGAGGGCAGCCTTCCTACTCCGGCAGTTCCCGCCCCCGAGTCTCCGGTCCCAGCCAGATCACGAAGACTCCTGCGAGATAGATGGCTGCCAGCAGCGATCCGGCTTTCGGAAAGCTGCCGCCGAACATCTGCATCAGGTTTGCCGTCTGCAGCCCACCGATGGCCGCAATGATGCGCCCGAAATTGAAAGAGAATCCCTGACCTGTTGCTCGCACTGCTGTTGGAAACAGTTCCGGAAAGTAGAGCGGGAAGAAGCCGTAAAACGACGCGGTGACTCCGCCCGCAATGAAGCCGGCCACAAGAAACTGCATATTGAACGTGGTATGGAATCGATAGAAATAGACCGCGCTGAAAAATGCTCCCAGACAAAGCACCGCATAGGTCGGACGTCTTCCGAACTTCCCCGCGGCCATGGCAGCCAGGATTGTTGCCACGATGGCACCAAGAGCCGTCGCGATTTGAGTCTTTTGAGCAGCGAAGTATTTCACTTGCTCTGTATCCGGCTGCAGTTCACTGGCCCAGCGAGGAGCCCACTGAATCGAGCCCCAGGTTCCGAGCAGTGCAATCCCGGCAAGTCCAGCCCCCAGCAGCATCCGGCCAAGCACAAAGCTAGATGAACCATTCGGAAGCGCACCCGCAGCAATCGTTCGTTCGAGGTACATCTTCACGGGGTAAAGGAATCCGAGCATCGCGATCAACAGCCCAACCACAGTGATCGCAATTGCGATCGCAGGATGCAGATTGGCCGCCATCGGAGACCACGCGGCAATGATGCCGATCGCCGCGAAGCAACCAACAAGCACACCCATCAGGTCCGAATTGCTCCAGTTGGACGTCTTCCCTGAGGCATGTTCTTCTTCCCACTTCGATGATTCAGGCACGAACAGCCGAATGAAGAAGATGAGCAACGCCGGAAAAGCTCCGCTGATCATCAGGAACCGCCACGCAGAATTCTGAAGCAGCGTGTTGGTGAGCCCTTGTGAAAGTCCGACTGCCAGCAACAACGTTTCAACACGTTCAATGATCTGACCAAGCCCGATACTGAGCAGCGCGACCAGCAGGAATCCCACGTTTGATGCCGCACCGATCAAACCGGCAATAAACGCGCGAGATTTTCCGGGCCAGATTTCGTTCACGAGTGCGACGCCAAGAGACCATTCGCCGCCCATGCCGAGCGATGCGATAAATCGAAGGACGGCAATCTGCCACGCGTGTGTTGCGAAGCCACACATTCCCGTCAGCACCGCGTAGGTGAAGATGCTGAGCGACATCGCTCGCACGCGTCCAATCTTGTCACCCAGCCATCCAAATAAGACACCTCCACTTGCAGCGCCGACAAGGAAGACGGCCATGATGACGCCGAACCATCGGTCCAGCTGACTCTGGTCCGTCAGCAGGTCCTTCAGGGCGGGTTTTCCGATCACCGGAAACAATCCCATCTCAAACCCGTCAAACATCCAGCCGAGCAGTGCGGCTGTCAACGTTGCGTACTGAGCCATCCGCGACGGAGCGGGAGACGTGGGTTGTCCCATGGGATGAAATCTCGATCAGGAAGGAGCGTGGAGCAGGAACGTCCGGAAGGAATGCTGTACCTCAGTTTCAGATGACTGGACAGCAGTCTCAGATGATAGTGTCGTGCATTCGCTCCTTACCAGCGGCCCGAGTTCCCGCGTTCACAATCAGTGAGTGTTTTCCCTCAGGGGCGAGAACCTCCACTCAGCCACAGGAATTCACCCTGATCGGCAGGGAGTCACCACTATAGGCAGCAACACCCAGTAGGCCGCAGAGTTTACCTGATCCGCAAATCCGTTGTTGGGCTCCGGCGGACCGGTCGATTGATCAGATACGGGCAGATGCCAGCCGCCATGACGGCGCTGCGCTGCTTTGTTTGGTTTGAGGTTTGGTGTTCGCGGGGGGCGAACGGACCTGAACAGCAAACTCTTCTGAGTGAGTCGATTATGTCAGATCATAAGAAAGAAGAACATCCGCCAGCGGAGGGTCAGGACAAACCCTCCGGCGGCAGCATCGTGCCATGGATCGCGGTCGGTGTGATCAGTGCCGGACTGGGCACTGCAGTTCCGTTTCTCCTCTCCAGCCAAAGCCATGCGGCGACAGGAGAAAAAGAAGAAGGCGGTGAGTCGGCTGAACATGGCACAGCCACAGAAGGCGATTCACATAAGTCCACAAAACGAGTCAAAGCGTTCGAGCTCCCGAAGGAAGAAGAGACCGTCTTTCTGCCTTTCGGAGAACCGGACAAGGACCAGGAAGTCGTCGTGAATCTCGACGAAGGTCGCATGTCTCGCTACCTGCGAATCGCGATCACGATGCAGATTCCGAAGTCCAAAGAAGAAGATCTGAAGAAGCGTGTTGATGCGAAGAAGATCGTTCTTCGCAACTGGCTGCTGAGCAAAATCTCTGACCTGAATCTTGATGACATTCGCGGTGCAGCGGGACAGAACCGTCTGCGTCGTGAGATTCGAGACTACTTCAATTCAGTGCTTTGCCCGGATGGTTACGACCAGATCTATGACGTTCTGTTCGAAGAGTTTAACGTTCAATGAGTGTTCCCAATCCCACAAGCCTGGACTTCACGGCACCTCGTCGCCTGACGGGTTCGGCCAGTCGCGCGCTGACTTCATGGCACGCGACTTCCGTTTCCGTGCTGCAGGAGTTCTGGCAGGCACTCGTGGGAAATCGGATTACTCTGTCACCCGCTCAGATTGATTCGTCCGTCGCGCAGAAAGCTCAACAGGCTCTGCCGGATCCAGGTTACGGTGTGCTGCTGAAAATTGGTCATGACCGCTTCGACAGCATCGTTGCGTTCTCGGCCCGCACCGTTCTGACTCTGGTCAGTGAGATGCTCGGAACACTCGGTGACACCTGGCCGGAAAACCGACCATTGACGCCGGCTGAGCAGTCTCTGTTCGAACTCCTTTTGGGCGAAATCTCCCGCGCGATGAGTCAGGGCTGGCCCGAAGTGGAACCGCTGCCGGTCGAAATGGATCAACTGATCGTTCGACCTCTGCGAAGCCGCATCTTCCAGCCACGTGAAAACCTGGTTCGAGTCGGTATCGATATTCACACACCCGTTGGTTCCGATTCCGCCTGGTTGCTGATGCCACAGGCCGGACTGACATCCATCGGAATCAACGAATCGGCCATTCCAGCGGCTCCCGTTCAGACCGCATCGCCACAGATGCGTTCTCTGGCCGAGAGCCTTCCGGTGACTTTGGTGATCGGGCTCGGCAAAGCCAGCCTGACACTGGGGGAACTGAACCGCCTGGCAGCAGGCGATATCCTGGTACTTGATCAGTCCGCCAGTGCACCGCTCGAAGCAAAGATTGCCGGGCGTCTGCAGTGGGTCGGACACCCGTGTCGTCTGGGGCAGCGACAGGGATTTCGAATTCTTGCATCAGCGAAAGAATGAGGAGACAGGCGTGAGTACTTCGTCTGCCGACACCCTCGAAAACAACGAAACGGCGATCGATCAGATCATGTCGAACGCGGAAACTGCGATTCCTGAAGCTCACCCCGTGGAGTTTCCTCAGGTCACTCGCACTCGCGCCAGTTCGTCGATGCCTCTGGAACGATTTGCCGAAGTCGCGATCGAGATCTCTGTGGAAATTGGCCGTGTCACGATGTCCATCGGTGAGCTGCTGAAGCTTGGCGAAGGCGCTGTCGTGGAATTGAATCGCGCGGTTTCCGAACCTGTGGATGTGATGGCTCAGGGTGTTCGGATTGCGAGCGGTGAAGTGGTTGTCATTGACGATCGATTCGCGGTCCGCATCACGGAAATTGTGAGTCACGAAGACGGAAGTCGACCAGGAGCCGTCAAACGTTAGTCACTGCAGTCGAAGTCGCCAGACATCTCTGCAGTCAAGCAAACAGAACAGTGAGAACCAGGAAGGTCTCTCAAAGTGATCACGGAAGGACGCAACACTCGAACCCATCTGACACACCGGTCGTCACCGGTCGTGCCAGTTCGTTCGTTGCTGTTGAGCCTCTTTGCGGGTCTGTTCATCTGCAGTTCTGTTAATTCTGTCTTCGCACAGTCAGCGACTCGGGGCCGGTCCTCTTCCGCATCAGAAAACACAATTCCCCCGGAAGTTCTTAGCCGAATCAAAGCTCAAAGCGCACGTTCATCGAGCGAAACACGCCACACAACTGAAGAGAGTGAACAATCCACCTCATCCAGCAGCTGGCAGGCTCGAGATCAGAACAACGAAGTCAGTGATTCAACCGCATCGCAGGAAGTTTCCACCGAAGAATCGCTTCAGATTCGATTGCAGCGCAAGGTGGCCGAAGCGTCAGTAAAGAAGAACGCAACATCGAATCCTGTCGCAGAGCCTGCCCTCCGAAAGACACCGGAAGCAGCCACTCCACGCAGGTCGTCTGCCGGTTCAACTCACATTCAGCAGGCGTCCGCAACATTTGAAGACTCTGCTGTAACGGAATCGCAGAATCCGGTTGCTACGGTGGCCAGCGAGTCGGCTGAAGGCACAGACTCTTCTGACAGCACGAACGAAGACAACGCACCATTCCTGGATCTTGAACCGGAACGACGATCCAGCGGATCCGGAACTTCTCCAGGTCATTCGCCGGAAGTCACGCTTGCGACATCACCGACCAACGTCATCGTTCGCGCTGCCGTGTGGCTGGTGATCGCCTTCTGTCTGCTAATCCTTGCGGTTCTTGGCATTCGTCGATGGCAACGAGCACGCGGACTGCTTCCGGCCTCCGGCAGTCAGTCACGTGTCGTGGAAACACTGTCGGTCGGCCCCGGTCGAATTGTCTCATTGATCGAGATCGGCGGGCTTCGCGCCCTTGTCGCAGCGGACGCAGGCGGAATCAAAACACTGGTACTGGCTCCGATGAACTTCCCGGATGAGCTTCAAAGGGAAATGCACGAGCCAATGCCAACGGAACCCATTGCACACGGACAGACAATCGCAGAACTCTGAACGAGGATACGACAAATACAGCGAACGATTTAGGAACAGAGTCAGACGGCATCACAGGATGTGATCTCGTCTTCCAGGGATCAGGTTCAGTTAAAGGTTGCACGAATGGACTCGGCAGAAACAGTACAGCAGGTTCTGGAATCAGACGGATTCCAGACTCTCTCGCCGCAAATCAAGGTCGCGCTGTTCCTCGGCGCGATGACCCTGATGTCTGCGGCACTGGTGACAATGACGGCGTTCACACGCATCGTCATCGTGCTGTCGTTTGTACGACGAGCTCTGTCGACTCAGGAAATTCCCCCGACACAGGTCGTGCTTGGACTGTCGATGTTCCTGACGCTCTTCGTCATGGGTCCCACGGTCACACGCATTGAACAGGACGCCGTTCGGCCTTATCTGAGTAACGTGATCGACGGTCAGGTCGCATGGCGGATCAGCCGTGCTGCACTGCATGACTTCATGATCCGCCAGACTCGAAAAGCTGACATTGCTCTGTTCGCGAAGATGGCAAGTGTTACCAGGATTCAAACCCCGGCGGACACACCGTTTCCTGTTCTGATTCCGGCCTATGTCATCAGCGAACTGAAGACAGCCTTCATCATGGGATTCTGTCTCTACATCCCGTTCATTCTGATTGACCTCGTCGTGTCCGTCATCCTCATGTCACTTGGAATGATGATGATGCCCCCGATGGTCATCTCGACACCATTCAAGATTCTGTTGTTTGTTATGGTCGATGGGTGGCAACTGATCTCCAAAGTGCTTGGGCAAAGCTTCCACTGACGATTCGCTGTCGTTCTGAATCACTCCTCTTTCTGGAATTGTCCCTATGTCAGCCCCGGCGGTAACCGCAAAAACCTCAGGCCCATCCGGCTGGATGCAGCAGAGCGAGACTCTGCTGTCATTCGGGATGATCATTGGCCTTGTGGTGATGCTGGTTCCGTTGCCGCAGTGGCTTTTGGACGTTCTTCTGGCAGCGAACCTCGCCGCCACGACTCTCCTTTTGCTGGTCACTCTCAGCGCAAAGCGAGCCCTGGAACTGACGGTCTTCCCGTCACTGCTGCTGCTGCTGACGCTTTACCGACTCTCCCTGAACGTTGCGACGACGCGACTGATTCTGCTGGATGGCGACGCCGGGCATATCGTGACGGCATTCGGCAACTACGTCGTCGGTGGGCAGCTGGTTGTGGGACTCGTGATCTTCCTGATCCTTGTCACCATCCAGTTCATGGTGATCACAAAAGGTGCCGGTCGAATCGCCGAAGTTGCTGCTCGATTCACTCTGGATGCGATGCCTGGCAAGCAGATGGCCATCGATGCAGAGCTGAATGCGGGATCAATCAACGATAAAGAAGCACGACGTCGTCGCGAAGAACTGTCGAGAGAGACTGAGTTCTACGGGGCGATGGACGGTGCCAGCAAATTCGTTCGCGGTGATGCGATCGCCGGACTGATCATCACGGGAGTCAACCTGGTTGGCGGCGTCATCATGGGCGTCGTAAACGGAAAGACTCTGGTTGAGTCCATTCGAACCTATTCCATTCTTTCCGTCGGCGATGGTCTCGTTACTCAGATTCCAGCACTCGTGATAGCAACGACCGCTGGTGTTCTGGTGACGAAAACTACATCGGACGACAGTCTTGGCGACGAAATCCAGGGGCAGCTGTTCAAGTCAGAACGCCCGATCTGGATTGGTGCTGCCATCCTTGCACTGATTGCGATGATGCCAGGTTTGCCAAAGCTGCCGTTCCTTGGTGTTTCTGCCGGACTGCTGCTGCTGGCCAATCGACGCAAACCAGTTCCTGCCGCACCTCAAGTTCCTGAAGGCACAGATCCCAACGGTGGTCCAGGACAGCCGGACGATGAGCGCCATCTGGATGAATTCCTGGTGACTGATCGTGCCGTCGTGGAAGTGGGTGCCAGACTGGTTCCGTTCATTCAGAGCAAGAAAGTCAAAGGTCTGTCGGAACGCATCACCGCTCTGCGTCGAGAGTTTTCACGAACACAGGGCGTATGGGTTCCTCCCATTCGCGTGAACAGCAACCTTCTGCTTCAGCCGGAAGAGTATCGAATTCTTGTTGCCGGTCGAAAAGTGGCTGGCGGTGAACTTCGCACCGAACAGCTGATGGCCATTCTTCCCGAAGGCCGCCCTGTGAATCTGACAGGTGAGGCTACTGTTGAGCCTGCGTTTGGACTGACAGCTCGATGGATCGCCCAGGAAAACCGGCGGCTTGCGGAAGTTCATGGATGCACCGTTGTGGATCCTCTCAGCGTTCTGATCACTCACCTGGGTGAGATTCTGAAACGATTTGCGCACGAGCTGCTGACTCGCGAAGCCCTGAAACAAATGCTGGATCGGGCAAAGGAATTCGCCCCGACCATTGTGGATGAAATCAAACCGGAGGTGATTCGTATGGGCACGCTGCATCAGGTGCTTGTCCAGCTGGCGGAGGATCGCATTCCGCTGGCCGACATTACGCTGATTCTGGAATCGATCGTGAATCATGCTCCATCGTCAAAGACGACGGAAGACCTGACCGACCACGTTCGTATTGATCTGGGACGTCTTGTCTGTGAGCGATTCCGAGGCAGCGATGGGCGACTTCGAGTCCTCTCGATGGAGCCAAAGCTGGATACCCGACTGCGTCAATCGCTTCACCAGGACCAGCTTGCTCTCGGAGCTGGGCCTTTGACACGACTGATTGAAGCGGTCAGCAAGGCATGGAAGGACTCTGAACGCAGACAGCAGCCACTGGCCGTGCTTGTGGATCAGCGCGTTCGACGACCAATGAAACGACTGCTGGCAAGAACAGCTCCGGATGTCGGAGTTATTGCCTACCAGGAAATTCCCAATGACCTTGTCATCGATGCCGCGGTGATGCTGCAGTTTGATGAGATCATTGGGGCAGAAACTCCGGCGGACAATCCGGCGTTACGAGGCTCAGCTCAGGCAGCATGACGCTGCCGTGGCTGAGTGATGATCACCGATGAAAGTCACTTTGTGATCTGAAAAAAGAACTCAATGAATCTGAACGAGATCATTCTGGATCAGCGACCCTGGGGACGAGCATTCGGACTGCTTGTTGCCTGTGCGGTGATCCTTGTCGGGATCTTCCGAAGTGTCGGTCCTGCGGAAATTGTGCTGCGTGCTGTAACGGCCGCAATCGTTTCCGGACTCTTTGTCAGACTCTTTGTGTGGACTCTGCAAAGAATCAGTGAACCTGGTCCTGACCAGGATCCTGGCTGAAATAAGCAGAGTCTGCACACCGGGCCAATACCACTGTTGAAAACGAAGTCACAGACATGAGTACACGGATGCACTCAGCTGTCAAAGCTTACAAAAAAGTCTGTAAGGCAGATCTTCGGGATCGTCTGATCCTGGAGCATCTGTATTACGTGAAACACATACTCGGCAAGATGCTTGGAACATTGCCGGAGTATGTGGATCAGGAAAACCTTGAGTCAGCCGGAATTCTCGGCTTGGTCGAAGCCGCTGGCCAGTTTGACCCGGATCGCGAAACTGCGTTCACGACATTCGCCTATCAGCGAATTCGAGGCGCGATTCTGGACGAACTCCGGCGTAACTGCCCGGTTCCTCAGGCAATCCTTCAGCACTGGGCTCAGATTCGAACGGCCTCTGTGCACATGACACCGCCTCTGACAGCCGAAAAACTGTCTGCTGCAACGGGATTGTCGGTGAAGGAAGTCGAAGAGTGTCTTGCAGCCATGAGACTCACTCGCCCGGAAAGCTGGGCCGAAGAGCTCGGTGAGCTGCCGCTTCCGGCCGAACGAACGACTCGGGTTGACGCAGATTCGCACCGTGATGATGAAAAGCGATTACTCGCCGATGCGATCGAACAGCTCCCGGACAAAATGCGACTTGCCGTCACGATGTATTACAAGGACGACATGACGATGAAAGAAATCGGAGCAGTCCTGAATCTCTCGGAATCCAGAGTCTCACGGCTCCTGGCATCTGCAGAACTGCAGCTCAAGTCGATCGTCCGTCGAAGAGTCAGCTGAGACCTTCGGCAACCGAACCATTCGTGATCATTCCTGTGTGCCTTACTTTTTCGAACGACAACCATGACAGCAGCAGTTTCCAATCGAGGTCGAGTCCTCTCACGACAGCAGGTTCGGTTCAGCGAAGCACCAGTGAAACTCTCCACCAGCATTGAAGCATCCAGCTGTCAGACTCAACCATCAAATGTCTCGATCACAACAGATCCGGTGACCGGGGATGTTGTTTCGATTCAGCTCCGCTGCAGCTGCGGCGAAGTCACTGTCGTGGAACTCGATTACCAGAACCCTGATGCGTCGAAGTGATTGGACAGAATCTCTGAACGGCATCCCGGACATAGAACCATGGTGAATCAGACTCAATCAAATTCCACTCGTTCAAACCAGTCAGCACGACCTGGCATGCTGGCTCTTTGCATACTGACCTGCTCACTGACCGGATGCGTCGCGAACTGGTCGGTTCTGGGCGAACGAATTCCCGGTGGCAGCCACCCGGCGGATGCAGCCTGTCCCACCTGCGCGGCGCCTCAGAATGCGGTGGTTCCACCAGTAGCGGGGCAGCCGGGAATGACACCGCCGCCTGTTGTCGGTACTCAGCCACCGGCCGTGCCCCCTGCTCCCGTTGTCACCCCCGTCGTTACTGCGGAAACCAAACTGGTAGAATGTGAAGAGCGGGTGATGAGGCTGGAAGAAGACATCAGGAAACGGGACGCCGATCTGCAGAACACAGCGCTGGAGCAAAAGGCTATTATGCAGAACCTTGTGTTGCAGTTGCAAAATATGCAGGCAAAACAGGAAGAACGTGCAAGGAGAGATATAGAACAATTCAAAGTGCTCAACGAAGCAGTGCGCCAGATCGAGGATACACCGGAGGATTTTAACGGACAGTCGAGCCCCGGGCCGCTTCAGACTCCACCGGCTCCTGAGGGTTCTCAGGCGGTGAATGAACTCAAATCGCTGCCTCCCGCAACTGGATCGCTCTGATGTCTGCACTGAATCAGGGAATCGCAATTCCGTGCCGGCGGGGACAAATCGCCGCCATCATGATCGCCTGCCTGCTCTCAGGATGCCGCGGTCCGGAGATGATGGAATCAGCGCGTGTCCCTGCGATTCAAACTCGATACCCGGCTCATACGTTGATTGAAGATAAGCACGGTGACCGAACAATTATTCCATCGCTCGGAGACCCGGCAAGTCGTCTGGGGCTTGCAATGCAGTCCGCGGATCTGCCAATCCACGTGAAGTTTGCTTCCGACCTTGGAGTGGCCATCCATCGCGAACTACAGCTCTGTGGAGCATCGCTGTCTGTTGTGCCTCTTGCCAGCCTCCCGCCAAGCCACCTTGCTACGGCAACACCATTGGCACCCGTGCCAACCGGCGACATTCTGACGATCAACTTTCAGGATCCCCTCAATACGAATCCTCCCCCCCAGTCTCCAAATCCCCTGCTGCTGACGCCCACGCCGCCCGTCGTGAATCAGATCCTTGTGGTTCGAGTCGTGGAATATCATCCCTACTTTCCGTTTCGCGCGACGATGGAGATAAAGCTCCTGGACGGCGAAACTCAGGCGTGCATTCAACACACAACGACGACCTGGTCGGCTGAAGAATATGGCCTGCTGGAACCTGAGCCAAAACGGAAAATCCGACATCGAATTTTTGGTGAAGCCCGACCGGCGGATCCTGATCCAGGCCACAACAGTCCGCGAGCCTTCATCAATGAGATCTCGCTGGATGTCGCAGAATGGTATTACCTGACAACCCATCCGCCGGCACCAAAAGAACTCGGCTTCTGGACGAAGTGCTCCTACTGGCTCTTTTCACCGCCGCCGAAATTCGGTCCGCCTCAGCCCGAACCAGCCGTCGTCATGTGCCCTCCGACGTCGGTCATCACAACTCCAGCTCCTGTCGAAAATGCAGAACCACTGCCTGCTCCTCCGTCTCCCTGACCAGTGTTTTGGCATGAGCCTGTGTGAGGCCAAAGTCACTTTGGTCTGGCGAGAAATACAACGTAGTCCATGAACCCGCTGCGAAATGTTCGTTCACTCTCGATGCAGAATGATGGCTCGATGAGTTGCCGATATTGATCCGGAGTCCGAATCCAGTCTCCCTGATCCAGTCGATGAATCATGGCTCCAACAGGATTCCATAAACTGGTCGTTGGAATGTCCTCCCAGATCACAATCGATCCTCCAGGTTTCAGAACGCGCGCGGCTTCTCGCAGCACGGCAAGGGCATCTTCGTCGTTCAGATGATGAAGCAGTCCGGAGATCAGGATTGTCTGGAAGGAGTCATCGCCGAAAACGAGTTTGCGGGCATCACCCACATCGAACTGATGGGCCGGGTACTTTCTGCGAGCCGCCTGAACGTAACGATCCGACAGATCAACCCCGCGGTAACAGTCTGCCTTGAACCTCGGCGCGTGGAGTCCTGTACCACAACCGATGTCAAGAACGCGCTGCGATGTTTCGGAGACAACTGCATTGCTAAGTTCGATGCGAAATACGGATTCGTGTCCACGATAGCCACCTTCCAGAATCCATCGAAGCCCATCAAACACACTCGGGATCGATGCGAGCCAGCGAACAAACAGCTCCATTGTGGAAGAGCGGTGATCCTTCGTCACGGCTGAGGGTTCCTGTGCTGAAACAGTATCAGCTTTGCTTTCGGAAGTACGTGACTTTGGGACATTTCAAATCCTTCTTCGCGGGCCATCTCTTCGAAGTAGAGACTTGATGTTTCATTGAGATCCGTGTCGGTCGCCGCCGCCAGCCAGAAACTGTTTGTCCGCGAAGCTGCGATCCCTCGAAGCTGATCCCTGTACCATTGGTTCATCTCAGGGTTTAGGTTCCACACGAATGGGAGTCCAATTCGACGATGGTCCCCTTTGACATACATTCGCCCCATCCGACATGCCACATAGTCCTGCAGTACATCATCGGCAAAGAAGTCGCGCAGCAGGGCCGCTTCACCAAGACCGCTCTGAACAAAGATTGTCTGTTCCGAATGGCCGTCTGACTGGATGCGGACGGCCATTTCCTTCCACTGAGCACTTTGCGGTGTGCTGAGACGTTTGGGATGCCATGGCAGGTGCCCACAGCCAATCCACGTGACCACAAGCCCGATACAAACGACGGCAATACTATGAATTGGTTTTTGTTGTTTTGAGACAATTCCGAGCCACAGGCAAATTCCCGCTGCTTCAACGCACGTTCGATAACGAGGATTCGCGAGACTTGCGAAATCGCCGCGACAGAAGAGGATGGCCCCCAGCATCGGCACAACACAACAGAAAAACAAAACCCATCGCAGCCGCTTCCCTGTGTTCCGGGAAGACGAATTCAAATAGCCGCCACGATGGAACACGTACCTGGCGACCAGTGCTGCTGGCAAACCAGCCCACCAGAATGACGAGACAGTTTCTGTCACGCTGGCTTCCGTTTGAAATCCAAAATACTCACCCCAGACGGACATCCTGATGAGAGACGGCAATAGCGGATACACGCAGCAGCCAATGATCGCCCACATCAAGAGCAGTTTGTTTTTTCCATAAAATGAATCGCTAAAGAGGTACCACGCGAGCGGAACAGATGTCATCAGGACTAGGAGGACATTCAGGTAATGTGTCCAGATCAGCAAGACTGATGACAATGCCCAGATGAGCGGATAACGAGTACTCTCCAGGGACTTGATCCAAAGTACTGTCGAATGAAGGACAGCAATCGACAACAGCAGTGTCAGTCCATAACACCGTGCAATACGAACTTCATCCAGCAGAACAGGATGCCATGCCAGGATCAGAGCCAGTAGGGCACCAAAGTCTGCATCCTTGACTCGGCGACCAAGCTGAAAGATCAAAGCGATCGATGCGACGTAGCACAGAGCAGAAGGAAGTCGGAACACAAACTCAGATTCACCGAACAGCCTCAGAAACAACCGATTGATGGCCGGCGCCAGCGGAGGAATGTTCTCGTAGTTCAGACTGCGTTCCCACAACGACAGTGGCCCATCTCCCGCTATCCAGTAAGTGCCATACTCATCCAAAACCAAAGGTCCCGCAAACAGCATCGGCAGCATAAGACCAATGCAACTGACCAGCGCAACAACCAGCACGCTCACTGCAAACCGACCGGGCTTACCGTCCTGCGGCGGAGTTCCTTTCGCACACTGCGTCTCAGGCTGTGTCATGGCTTCCTCCCCAATGCGATGATCGAACATCCGACCGGGAAAGTGCCGCCTCGACTCAGCCACCACGACTCACTGCCCATCACCGTTTTCAACAGCCCGTTCAACCATGCCGCGGGAAGACGCAGTTGCGATGGCGTGTCTGCAGGCTCGCTGTCGGGGCACTCCACTGCCGCTGTTGTTCCTCGGCCCCGTTGCCATCGAAGGCTAATGATGGACGGCAGTCGCTGCAGAAGAACAAGTGGAAACAGAATGCTCATTCGATACGAAAGGAACATCACTTCCAGACCGAGCTTCGTCAGCAGTTCAGCAACTTCCCTCTCCCGATAGCGATGCCGAGTTCCCACCGAGACATCGTGGCGACTGTAAAGCCATGGAAGAGCCGGAACATGCAAAAGAAACAATCCTCCAGAGCGCAGAGGCTGTAAAAGTGCTTCCAGGGCAGAGAACACCCTGGTCTGATCCAGTGAGTAGATCACATCGGAACAGAGAATCAGATCAAAGTGATTTTCGCAGTACGATGGAGACAGACAGGTCAGATCATCAACCCAAATCTGCGCCTCGGGAACCTTGCTCCGTGCCCTGCAAATCGCTTCGTGGCTTCGGTCAAAGCCGGCCAGTCTGGTGGAACCGAGCAACGTCTGCAGCCACTTCAGGTGCCCTCCTGTTCCACAGCCCGCATCCAGGATGGAACAACCTTTTAGAGATTCCAGCAGACCGGACTTCTGCAGAACGCTCTGCATTGCTGAACGCTGAGCCTCATACCACCAATGGCTGTCTTCGACCTCCGCCATCACCTGGTATTCGGCGGCCCTCATCGCAACACTTCCCGCAAGACACGAATGACTCGATCACATTCCTGATCAGTGAGTTCGGGAGAAACTGGAAGTGACAGAATCTCATCCGCTGCCTTTTCTGTGACCGGTAACGACTGTCCGTCGCGAAAAAATGGAGCAAAGGCCGGCATGCGATGCAGGCAATACTCATAGTGGATCCCCCAGCCAATCCTCTTCTCGTCGAGGGCTGCGGTCACACGTTCCCGATTCGGCGTGCGAATGACAAACTGATGCCAGGCGTGGCGACGACGCGGATCGGAAACCGGCAATCGCACGTCCAGGCTTTGCAGTTCAGTCATGTAGCGTTCAGCAATGGAAGTTCGCCTTCGCTGAGTCTCAGGGAAGTGTTTCATCCGAACACGCAGGATCGCCGCCTGAAGCTCATCAATCCGACTGTTCACTCCATCCACAGACGCGATTCGCTCTCGACCAAATCCATACATGCGAAGCTGTCGCAGTTTCTCCGCCAGTTCGGCACTTCCAGTCAGACACAGTCCCGCATCGCCCAGGGCTCCAATGTTCTTCGTGGGATAGAATGAGAAGCAGCCGATTTCACCAAACGTCCCGGCATGACGTCCATCCAGCGTCGCCCCATGCGCGTGAGCACAGTCTTCAATC
>JAEUII010000442.1 GCA_016795145.1 Planctomycetaceae bacterium | reverse complement strand
TGACTGCCTGCCGTCTTTGCCGAGAAACGAGGAACCTCGACCTGCATCACATCACGCTGGCTGCGTTGGTCGAACTTCGAAACATGAGGACTGCCGCCAAGAATCTGATCGCTGGTGATCGTAGGACACACGAATCGTTCGACGTGTGACACGATCAGATCATTGCCTGTGAAATGATCGACGTATGGCCATCGAGCCGGGTTGTACATGCAGTCGGTCAGATCGCGGGCCAGGACAACGTTGCGGCCCGAACGAACCATCTGGCGGAGTCCGAACGGTCGCCCGAGCACACACATGTTCGTGTGCACTCCGACCAGAATCACATTACGAATCCCGCGAGCTTCCAGAATGTTGAACACTTCGTCGCCTCGATCGGAGACGTAGTCCTTTTCAGCGTCGATGGTGATCGCGTCATTCTGAGCCTTCCAGGGTAATCCCGGATTGCGGCCTTCTGATGCCAGCTTTGCAGCCCACTCTTTGTGTTCTGCCGGATCATCATCCTCACCGCCATCCGACTGATCGATCGGGTAAAGCGCCTGCTCTTCGGAAGGAATCTGCGAACACCAGAACGCCGCATCACGAGGCAATGCCGCCGACACCGGAACCTTCAGAGCTCGCAGCCGTGCCGGATGGCCTTCATACGCAGGCATACAGTCGCTGGGTGAGTGAATGATGACGGCTCCCTGTGCACGAGCCTCCTTCAGCAGGGCGTCCATGCGAGGAAGAAACTCGGTCATGCGTCGCACGGCATTCAGGCAGTGATGGCGATCCCAGACATCGCAAACGATGATCGCAGTCTCAGAAGGATTCCAGCTCACCTTCTTCTCGGCCCGCTGATACTCCGATGTCGAACCAGTGCGAAGTGACTGACTCCGGAGCGTCAACTGAAAGTCGTCCGCCTGATTTGTCACGCTCGCCCCGAACAATGCCATCATCAGAGCCACCGGAACCAGAAACGCCTGTCGAGTGTTCACGATGCAATCCCTCCTCCTGAGAGCTTTCAAAACTCTCAACGCACTGACCAGATCCCCGAGGATTGCAGCATAAAAAGCCTGTGCCATAACGGCGAGCCAACCCGCATTCGCGACCCGAGTGCGGTGAAACAAAAAAAAGCCACAAGCTTCCGGGAAGGAAACTTGTGGCTTTGAATTGCACCCGTCAGGGGTCGAACCTGAAACCTACGGTTCCGAAGACCGTCGCTCTATCCAATTGAGCTACGGGTGCGATTGGGGCACGGATTCTAGCGAGTTTCTGTGCCCCGGCAACTATTATGACACACGAGACGGAATTTGGTTCCTGGTTCTCAGCAATTCCAACAAGACGTGTTCCTGTTCGTACCGAACCTGCCTCGGTCTGGCCATTCGCCCTAATCCTGCGGGCTGGTTATCGGAAGTTCACCGGTGTCGCGTCGGCTGGCTGGATCATCAACCGAATTGTCGAAGGATCCAGTGGGGTCGGCATCGAGACCGTCGATCCGTCCATCAGAACCAAATTCAATACCTGTCCGATCGTCCCAAGTGCGGTCAGGGGATCCTGTTCATCGAACACCAGTCCGCCCGGTTTGGTCCATGGCTGCGCTGTCTCAGGTCCTGCTATGACGGCCATGATCGTGTTGCTGGTGCCGTCAAGAATGTCTCTTATGGACGGGGCTTTCCCTTCCGGAAACGCGGACTTGTTTCCTGTGAAGATGTGCATCGTTGTCATTCCGGGTTCTTCAACGCCGGTGACCTTGAACATGGGCGGCATCAGTGGCAGCAACGACTTGTTGTGCTCACTGTCCCATGGTTCATCAAAATGGAACTGATTATAGAGTTCCTGCTGTTCGAGGTACGGCAACAGGTGAACTCGCCAGCTCAACCCCTTCGCTTCCGTTCCCGCCAACCCATTTCCGTCGGCCGCGGGGAAATGCCGGTTCGTATCATGGAAGTTGTGCATCGCAAGGGCGACCTGCTTCAGATTGTTCATCGTCTGAGTTCGATCGGCGGCCGCGCGAGCCGCTGCGATGGGACCAAGAATCTCCGGGTTCGACTGAATCGCATTGACCAGCTCAAACGGAACTTCTGTCGTCACTTTCAAAGTCGCGGCTTCCGAAGATGCTGAAAGGCTTTCCACCATCTTCTGCAGGACCGGCTGAAATGCCGGAGGTGCTGAGGCCGTGGCAAAAGGTGCCATCTGCTTTGCCAGTTCGATGGTTGCAGTCAGGCCCGTCGCCGCATCACTGGATTCTTCAGTCAGGCTGCTGCTGATCATCAGTTGCAGGTCACTTCCGGCGGAGATTGAAATTCCGGCCCCGCTGATCTTGCCTCGGACGGCATCAACCAGCTGAATCACCGGTGGAGGAGCAGTCTCCGGCAATTGAGGAATGCTGCCGGACATACCAGCCAGCAACGGACTGGCGAAGGCAATGACAACATGGCTGGATCGAGACACAAACTGGAATTCATCACGATTGACAGAAGAACTTCGCTTGAGTGTCGCTTCCATTCCGTCTTCGCTGGCAAAGACAAATGTCTTCGCGTCAGCAACGTAGACCGCCATCGCGGGAACTTCGGGATTAGGTGAAGGGATCACATAAACCGTTGCACCACCAATGGTTTTCTGAGTTGCTCCCTGCTTTGTCAGGAATGGAACAATGTCCTGATCGGAAACCGTTCGAAGGACAGAGACAGAGTTCTTGCCACCGAACATCTTGGCCATCAGAGCCTGGTCCGGAGGTGCTCCCGGAGGGCCACCTGCCCCGCCCATCATCAATGGCAACGCGGTTGCAACAAGGTTCGCAACGCCGGCAGTGACCGATTCGATCTCAGTGATATCAAACCCAAGGTCTTTTTTCATGTCGCCCATACCTCGTGAGAAGTCAGGCATCTGAGTCAGAGGAGCAGCGAAACCGCTCTTGAACAAGTCTGCCGGGCGAGCGTAGAAGACCAGTTCAGCGTTCTCGGGAAGATATGCGAGTTCAATTGGCCCCGCTTCAACGCTTGAAACGGGATCCGCCTTAGCCGGTGCTGGAAGACTTGGTCGGACGCCGGGAGCAGTTGGAGTTACTGCTGCTCCGCCAAGGAATGGGTTCGCTACGTTTGTTGACGGCGTCCCCGGTGCTGGCATCGGCTGTTCCGTCGCGTCCGCAGGCATCTCCGGCTTGGTGGACGGTTCAGTCGTTTCTGTCGGCGCCGCTGGCGGATCAACCTGTGCTACGGCAACGCCTGGCTCTGGTTTGTCTCGCTCCGCTGCAAATTCCTCTGCAGCTTCGCGTCGACGACTTTCCAGTTCCATCAGGGCCTGGCGTTCTGCGGCAGCGGTCGCAGCGTTGGATTCTGCAAGCAGCTGATCTTCCGATCGCGCTGCAAGAGTCTGCAGGAGTCGACGATTCGACTTGCGAGTAATCTGAACGTCACCAGACTGAATCGTTGCGGATTCTTCGACCAGCTGGCGCACATCTCCCTGAACCGAGCTGAGCAGTTCGTTGACCAGCGTCACATGTTCCAGCGATGTTTCTCGCTTCAGGCCTTCTGCGAACAGAGCCTTTGCTTTTTCCTTGTTGCCCAGTTCGGCCAGCACGACACCATGCATGTAATAATAGCGAGCGTCTGAGCCACCGTTGGTCAGAGACTCCAGCTTCTGCAGCGCGGCCTTGAGGTCACCGGAGCGGCGATCTTCCAGAGCTTCGCGAAACGTCGATGCCGCCTTCACCGTCTTTGGGTCCGGCTTGTGTTCCGCTCGTGCATCGCGACGGAATTTTTCGATGCGTGTTCGCAGGGTTCCCTGAGTCCGCTCGAGGGCTGCGTTCACCGAGCTGTTGTTGCCAGTTGCGGCTTCCAGCTGAGCACCCTTCTGGAAGTCAGCATCGCCGTCCTGTCCCAGCTGTGTCGACAGGATGCCGCGGTAGAAGTACAGACGCGGATCGTTTGATCCTGCGTCGATGAGTGTCGTCAGTTGGGCCTGAGCAGACTTGAGGTCGCCCGATCGCCATGCTGCCAGAGCACTGTTGAGGTTGTCCTGAGTATTCAGGGCGAGAACCTGGGAACTTCCGGCAAACAGCAGGGCACTGAATGCGGACATCCGAAGGAAGTTGCGGACCATACATGAGGCTCCGAGAGATTCACAAGAATACGTTCTGGCAGCGCAGAGATGCGATTATTGCACAGCATATCCGGTGCTTTGACAACGTGCGGAATCGGAAATTCACGATTTCCACCTGCGATTGGACGTCGTGCCGAGGTTCTCCGAATGTCGCGACTGCTGGGAAAAATGCTGTCAACCGGAAGACTTTCGCTATCCAGCAGGGTCCAGGTGCTCACGGGGAAGCATTGTGTGAGGTGAAATTCGCTTTCGGGAAGCAGCGAAAGATTGTCGGGTTTTCTTTTTCCTGACGTCGACCACGTTTTGCGAATGCGTCGGCAGCGAGCCGTGATAGAGTACCGTTCGTATTGCTGTGCCGATTTGCCACACAGGATGCGTTTCTCGAGTATTTTGGGGTAATTTCACGTGTCAGAAGATCAAGCCGTGCCGTCCGAATCGGCGTCCGATGCTCAGCCATGGTACAAAGACGGACTGCAATTCACGTGTACTCAGTGCGGCGACTGCTGCACGGGAGCACCGGGAACCGTATGGGTCTCTGACGAAGAGCTGCTGGAGATCGCGGAATACCTGGACAAGCCAATCGGAGAAATTCGCCTCTTCCATACTCGAATCGTCCGCGGCCGAGTGTCGTTGACTGAATTCGCGAATGGCGACTGCACGTTCTTCGACCCTCGAACTCGCCGGTGCACCGTCTACGCGGCTCGCCCGATCCAGTGTCGCACTTGGCCATTCTGGAATTCGCACCTCGCCACGCCGGACGCGTGGAAGCGAGTTTGTGACACGTGCCCCGGTGCCGGCGAAGGTGCCTTCTTCAGTCTCGACCAAATCCGCGAACGAGCTTCTCGCATTGACATGTAGTAGCTGCTTGCCGAGCAGCACCTCGCGGCCCAGCCGTGACCAGCGACCTTGCCGCATTCCAATCTCTCTTTGGTGAACGTGGAAAGATGGAATGGCATGCCATGGGATAGAACACGGTTCGCCTGAAGGCGAAAGTTCTCTCCGGCAGAGAGAACCTACGGGGTAGCACAGGCAAAGCCTGTGACGCGCAGCGGTCAGAAGCCAAAGCGCAAGTGCGGTGCTTCCAGTGCACCCAGCCTCGGCAATACCACACCTACCCGTCGGCTTCCGGCGCCTGCGGCACACTCACTTCGTACGTGCTACCCAGTGTAGAACGGCTGTCCTCAGCCGTTTGCGTTTCTGTAGGTGCTGCCCGCCGGCTGGCGGCCGGGCGGCACTTTGCGGCGGTCGGGGAAATGGTTAATGATTATTGGAGATTGAAAAATGCAAAATGAGCGGGGTCGTCTGCCTCATCACTCTGCATTCTTCATTAATCAATTTGCAATAATCATTGCACTGTTTCGCCCCTGTGCCCGAGCAAGGTTTGCCTGGCGGCGAAAGTCCTTTCCGGCAGCTCCGGCTAAAGGACTGGCTCATCAGATCTCCCGTCCCAGGAATCGAACAACGCAGGCCGCGTTCTTCTTTTTGAACTCCTGCACACCATCCAGATTGCAGGCCGTATCTTCCACTCGAAGCTTCTTCAGAGTCTTGACTCTCAGGAGCTTTTCGAGCGTGAAGTTGGAAACAAGAGCGTTGCCGCCAATATCGACATCTTCCAGAGCATCCAATGTTGGCCAGAGCTTCTGAAGGCCGGCATCGCTGATACCGTTTCCGGCAAGATACAGTGTCTTCAGGTTCTTCAGACCTTTCAGATCCTGAATCGACATGTCGGAAGCACCGGAAGCATTCGCTGTCAGAATCTCCATCGTTGAAATGTTGCCGACATGAGCGAAGCCGTACGTACCAAAACTTGTGTTCGTTGCGTTCACGTGACGCAAAGGTGACTTTGCATACTTTCCGGTGAATGCTTCAAAGCCAGCTCCCGTTGTTGAAATGCTGTCGCAGTCAATGCTCTCCAGCTTGCTGAGTTTTGTCAGAGCAGCGAAACCCGCGTCGGTCACTCCGGTGCGAGCGATGTTGAGTGTCTTCAGATTGACGAGTGCACCCACGGCTGGCAGTGATTGATCATTCAAACTTGAACCCGACGCATTCAGTTCTTCCAACTGCACGACAGCCGCCAGTCCTGCCCAGTCTGAAGGACCACCTGTGTAACCCGTCAGCTTCAGTGAACGCAGTTTCGGCAGCTTTGCCAGTTCGGCAAAACCGGCGGCCGTCACACGTGAACCTCCAAGGTCCAGCTGTTCGACGGTCTGATTGGCGGGCGTTGCCTGAGCCAGTTGAATGATCTCCGCATCGGAAATCTGGATGCTCTGCATCGCAACAATTTCCTGGACCACCTGTTCCGGCGTTTTCGGCTGTGTGCTGGGTGCTACAAGGTCCGGAAGCGGTGGTGCCGTCATCGTCGGAGCAGGCGGCGCTTCTGCCGGAGTCGCCGTTTCCGAAGGCTTGTTTCCCGGAATACCAAGTTCTTCACAACCCGTTGCCCAGAGAGCCAGTCCTGGCAACATCAGGATGCAGCATTGTCGCCACCGTCGCATCGAAATCCCCTTTTCAACAGTCTGAGACGTCTACAACAAAAATCAATAATGACTGGCCCGTGACACACGATACCGAATCTCATCCGGGAAACAATGTGACGGGTTTGCGAAGCTATCAGAACAGACAACCGGTAGAAAATCGCGACCGGAGACTCTATCACTCGCGACCTTCTCTGCTGGCTGTATCGATGCCGAACGCCACATTGATGTTCCAGAAGAATCACTGACCCAGGTTTCCTATGCCTCTTCCGCCGCTGACATTTGCTGAAGTCCGACAGGTCGATCGTGATGCGATCCAGCAGCTTGGTATCCCGGGATTGCTGCTGATGGAGAATGCGGCCAGGGGAGCCTGCGAGGTGATTCACCGCATGGGCTCGTTTCATCGCATCGTGATCGTCGCTGGTCCTGGAAACAACGGCGGTGATGGACTCGCGATTGCTCGTCTTCTGGCCGCGAATGCTCTGGCATCAGAAGTCCTGCTGGTTCGTGCCGACAAATCGCTGTCCGCAGATGCGGCATCTAACCTGGCGTTTCTTAATGCGGCCGGAATGCCGGTGATCGATGCTGGTCCGAATGACGTTGCTCAAGCACTTTGTAAACTCACGCCTCAGGATCTTGTCATCGACGCACTGCTTGGGACCGGCATCCGTGGAATCGTTGCGGCTCCGTTCGATGCGGCCATTCAAGCCATGAACCGCTCATCCGCGAAAGTGCTGGCGATCGATCTGCCATCCGGAATGAATGGCGACACAGGACAACCCTGCGGAGTCTGCGTTCAGGCTGACGAGACTGTTACATTCGTCGCGGAGAAGGTCGGCTTCCGAAGCGAAGCGGCAAAGCCCTTCATCGGACGTGTCACTGTCTGTCACATCGGCCTGCCTCAACAGTGGCTGACCAGGTGGTACGAAGCCTTATCACGCAGTTCCATGCAGCAGTAGCCTCCGCACGTTCGAGAGCAACCATTCGAGAGCAACCGTTCGAGCAACCGTGCTATTCTGTGCCGCCCACTTCTTTCATTTCCAGTTGCTTCATCTTGCGGTACAGATTTGATCGGTGCAGCCCCAGCAGACGCGCGGCGTCGGTCATATTGTCGTTGACCTGACGAACACTGCGGCGGATGAAGTCGCGTTGAAATTCTCTCGTTGCATTTTCCAGCCCCAACTCAAGAGCAGGCAATCGTCCTGAATCACCATCCGGGCTCAGGATGAACGCGAGGTCGTCCACTTCCACACGATCGCCAGGACAGAGAAACGCGATACGCTCCATCAGATTGCGAAGTTCGCGGACATTGCCCGGCCAGGTGTGTGACTGAAGTCGACGACGAGCCTCCGACGACAACTGCAACTGCGGTCGGCGAGCCTGCGTCGCAAAACGCTTCAGGAAGAACTCCGCCAGCGGAAGAATGTCCTCCGGTCGTTCACGTAATGGCGGCAGATCGAGCGTCACAACACCGAGGCGATAGTACAGGTCTTCACGAAACTTTCGAGCCCGGACGGCTTCCGCCAGATTCGCATTGGTTGCCGCAATAATGCGAACATTGATTGGGATCGTCTGCGAACCGCCGACGCGAGTAATCACTTTCTGCTCCAGAACACGAAGCAGCTTAGCCTGCCCGCCTGGACTCATGTCGCCGATTTCGTCAAGAAACAGCGTTCCTCCATTTGCCAGTTCGAACTTTCCCTGACGCATATCACGGGCGTCTGTGAAAGCACCTCGTTCATGTCCGAACAGCTCGCTCTCAAGCAGTGATTCCGTCAGCGCGGCGCAGTTGACGGCAACGAACGGACAATTGGCTCGATTGCCCTCATAGTGCAGCGATTGTGCAACGACTTCCTTGCCCGTACCACTTTCCCCCAGTACCAGCACCGGAAGATCTGTCGACGCCAGTCGCTTGATGGTATCTCGCAAAGCCGAGATGGCCATGCTTTCGCCGATAATCATAACCCCTTTGGTCACGCGCTCAGCCAGCTGGCTGTGACTTCGATGCAGAAGATCTCGCTCCTGCAGATTTCGCAATGCAACGGCCGCCTGAGTTCCAAGCTGCGTCAGGCATTCAACGTCGTCTTCCGAGAACGGACGATTGTCGTTCGAATTGATCCCTTCGAATGCGCCAACAAGCTGACCCTGTGCATCGCGAAGAGGAACGCAGATCAGATTGCGAGTTCGATAGCCGCTCTTTCGATCGACCTCCTGATTGAAACGTGAATCTTCGTACGCATCATCGACGCAGATCGCTTTGCCGGTTCGCAGAGTCTCGCCAACAATCCCTTCTCCCGCCGGGATGCGAAGTGATGCGCCTTTGACTCCCAGAGCCGGTCGCGCCTCCACTTCGCCTCGTTCGCGATCCCACAGGAAGATGCTGCTTCGATCACAATTCAGAAGCCGTGTGGCTTCGTGAGCAATCAGTTCCAGAAGGGGCGCAGCATCTTCCGCCATCGACAGTCGTGAAGCGATGTCGAGCGTTGAACGAAGTCGCTCCACCTGTCGCCGAGACTGCAGCTCATGATCAAGGAGTGACAGCGCCATCGACAGCGTGCGAGCAAGCAGCAGTCCGGAATCCGCGAGATCTTCATCCGCATGCCGACCGGCCGTTACCAGCAAGTGTGCGAAGGGAGTTCCTGCTGTGAGCGGAAACGCACCATAGATGCGATTCTGTTCAGCTCGGTAAACGCCTGCGGCATCTCGCTCAAGCGCTCCATCCCAGAGCGCGACAGATTTTGTGGCCATGCCCTGCGGACCATGCTCTGCGACAACTTCCCAGTTTGGACCGGGAACACGCTGAGCAAGGCCGATCCACTGGACCGAAAGCTCCGACGCAATCTCCGGAAGCGCCGATCGGATGAACACTTCGAACTGAGTCGCTTTGACGGCATCCGACAATAGCTTGCCGCTCAGTTGCAGCAAAGTGCCGCATGCGGACGAAGGAGACAGCAAACTGACCTGTTGAACTGTTTTCCATTCCGTTGCGGCCAAGGTCAATCTCTCCAAGAGCAGTGTTTTCGCTGGCTTTTATGCCTCGATTGTCCGCGACGGTGTTCGTTGACGAGTGCGCCGCCACACGGACTTGTCATCCGGATTAACCAGCGACTGTGAGGTTTGCCGTCACCACGATTCCATTTGCGCCATCTGAATGAGTACTGGCAGAGTATCGGCTGACATCAAAGAGTCAACCCGGATCGTTGCGAGTTTGCGAATTGAGGGCGGTCCGACGTCACAACACTGTATTCAGACATTGGACGTCCGATCCTGACGCGTCTCCAAATCTGACCGCTGAGTCTTATGAACTCCTGAGTCTCACCAACTGCTGACGACACGATCGAACGCATTGTGTGGTCGAACCAACGAACGCGTTTTTATCCGCCAGCATCCACGCCGCTCGATGTTGCCAAACTGCAGACATCCGCAATTGAGAACGAACAGAGTCTTCGCTGGGGATCACTACGGATCTTGTTCCAGTGAACAGCAATGCGGGCATGCTCCCATGGTGCTGCGGGCATACCAGCCTATCAACAAAATCTCCGTGAGTGGCCCGCAAGTCTTTCCAGGTTAATTCGATCCTCAGGTCCGAAATTCAGTCTCTGTCTTTCCTATCCTGGAATCGCAGAGATCGAAATCGAACCCAATGAAGATCCCCTGAACAAGAGAATCCAAACTCTTGTGGAGTGAGCGATGGACTTTCTAGTACGCATTGATGGAACGAGTTGCGACGAGTCAAACGGTGCTGGTCGTTTGACACTCTCTGGTGATCTGTCGATTCGAAACGCTCAGTCCATTTATCAACAGATCCTCGATGCCAAAGAGAAGTGCTCCACGATGCACATCGTGCTGGAGCAGGTGACTTCGATCGATCTGGCACTGCTGCAGATTCTCTTTGCTCTGAAGCGTGATCTCAACAACGGAGTTCAACTGACCATCGCCGACCAGGACTCAGCAACCACGAACTGGTTTGCGGTGTCCGGGCTAACGTCGCTGATTCAACCTGCCTGAATGAGCAATGCCCTGTGGTGATGTGATCCTCTTAGATGTCAGTGATGTTGCAATGATGCTGCTCCAGAAAATTCAATGTGCGATTCATCGGCTCTTGCCATCTCAGTCGATGGTGGCCGGGAACGAGCGAGACTGCGCGTTGCCAACAGCAGAAGCACCGGTTGGCAGATCAGCAGATCCCTCAGAAGCGGCTGCCGCGAAGTGTGTCCTGCAGTCACTCGAACGTCAGATTCGCGCGACCGCAACGGACCTTCAGGAATCTCTGCTGAAGGTCTCAGGTGGGTTCGGCGGAATCGCGTCAAGGGCCCGCCAGAGTGTCGAGGTGGCACAGCACGGCCTTGAACCAGGCGAGGGTCGGGCCAGCATGTCTGAAACGGTCCATGCGATTCAAACAACACTGCACGGTCTGCTCACATCGATTCGGGATTCCAGTGAGCAATCTCGGCGATTTTCCCAGCAAATTCACCAGCTTGAGCAGGTTCTTCGCGACGTCAATCAAAGCCTGACTCGCGTCGAAGGAATCGCCGAAGAAGCTCGAATTGTGGGGCTCAACGGTCGCCTTGAAGCAGCTCGAGCCGGTGCTCATGGAGCCGCATTCAGCGTCGTGGCCAACGAGAGCAAAAACCTCGCATCGAATGCTGCTCAGACCAGTGCGTCGATTCGAGCCTGCGTCAGACAACTGGACGCCGCGCTGAAGAAAGTTGCCGGACAACTGAACGAACAGATTCGGCTCGACAGCGAGGTGGTGTCGCAGAACGAAGTGATGGTCAACCAGCTTCTGATGCAATTGGGAATGCTGCACGAAGATCTCACCGGTGCACTGTTGCAGACACAGAACATTGGATCAGAACTGGGCGGCGAGATTTCGCGAACGATCACGGGACTTCAGTTTCAGGATCGCATCAATCAGCAACTCGACCATATCGCGGAAGCGATTGATGCCGTCGAGAAAACCCTGAAGCCATTTGAGTCTGTGGCCTCACCGGCACGCGTCGCTCAGCGATCGCGCGACTGGAAGCAATGGATGGAACGAAACAGCACGATGCAGTCGGAGCGTTCCGTCGTGAACAGTGATGCGTCCAATTCTGTCAGTCATGCGGACTTCGGATCCGTGGAACTCTTTTGAAGTCTGAGCCTTCCCCATGCAGATTGACCTGAATCGATTTCGAGCCGCCTTTTTCGAAGAAGCTTCCGAGCATCTTCAGAACATGGAAGCGTCGTTGCTGCAACTGGAAACTCAGGGCAGCGACCAGGAACTTCTGAATACGATCTTCCGAGCCGCGCACAGCATCAAGGGTGCCAGTGCGACGTTCGGAATTGATTCGGTCGCGAAGTTCACTCACGTCCTGGAGAACCTGCTGGATCGGATGCGAGAAGGCACGATCCTTCCCAACGGCGAACTGTGCGAACTCCTGCTGAAGTCGACTGACGTGCTGTCCGGTCTGATTCAGTCCGAACGGACTCAGTGCGATCCACCGGAACAAACTGCCGACGTGCTTCGTCGGCTGGAAGCGTATTCTCCGGAGTCTCACGCAAAGGCTGCCGTCGTCGCTCGTCATGACGATTCGACTCTGAAGTCCTATGACATTCGCTTCCGTCCTTCACGAGATTTCTTTCACTCAGGCCAGAATCCTCTGCTGCTGCTGGAAGAAGTCAAAAGTCTATGCAAAACGTTCGAAATCGTGGCAAACACAAGTGAGATTCCGTCGCTCGCGGAACTCGACCCCGAGTCGTGTTATGTCACCTGGACAATCACCGTTCAGACGGAACGATCGGTTGATGCTCTTCGCGATGTCTTCATGTTTGTCGATGATGCCAGCCAGCCTGTGATCAACGAAATTGGATCAGCAACAAAGACAGTTCCTGAACTCGCGACCACAGTTGCGAATCCAGAGCCTCCGACACAGTCAGCAAGCCCAGGCGTCACAGCAATATCCGCGCAGGTGCCTGAACGACGATCCGGTGAAGACCGTCGCGTTGAGCAGGTGTCCCGGGAAACCGTACGCGTCGACCGCGAGCGTCTGGACAAGATGATCAACCAGATTGGCGAACTGGTAATTGGCACGTCCATGGTGGAACAGGACTGGAGCCGCGTCCATCCTGATATGGAATCCACCGCGCTGGTTCAACTTGGAAAAATTGTCCGTGACCTGCAGGAAATGAGTCTCTCGCTGCGCATGGTGCCGATTGCGGCAACGTTCCAGAAGATGACTCGCATCGTCCGTGACCTGAGCCATCGACTTGGTCGACAAGTGCGGCTCGACATGGAAGGGGAAGACACGGAACTCGACAAAACCGTTGTCGATCAGATCGGCGATCCACTCCTTCACATGGTTCGCAATTCCGTTGACCATGGCATTGAGTCTCCGGAAGAACGCATCGCGGCCGGCAAATCACCCGAAGGTCGCATCTGCCTGAAGGCTTATCATCAGGGCGGCAACTTCATCATCGAAATCGAAGACGATGGCCGGGGACTTGATCGCGATCGCATTCTTCGCAAGGCGATTGAACGCGGACTGGTCGCCGAATCAGAAACACTCTCCGAAGATCAGATCTTTGCACTGATCTTCGCACCAGGTTTTTCCACCGCAGAAGCCGTCACGGACATCTCCGGCCGTGGTGTTGGCATGGATGTCGTCCGCCGAAACGTTGAGGCACTGCAGGGCAGCATTTCTGTTCGCTCCGTCAAAGGGCAGGGCTGTCGAGTCATCGTGCGACTGCCTCTGACGCTTGCGATTCTTGACGGACTTCTGGTGCGAGTCGCCACGGAAAGCTACGTCATCCCGCTTCTGTCTGTCGTCGAATCCATCAAGCCAGGTTCCAGCGATGTGAGATCCATTCTGGGCCGAGGCGAAGTGATCTCTCTTCGAGGCGAGATCGTTCCTCTGCTGCGACTCGATTCCATGCTGAGTCTCCGCGCGGGGGGAACGAAACAGCAGGAGTCGCTGCTGGTCATCGTGGAGGATCAGGGTCGCAAGTATTCACTCGCCGTTGATGAACTTCTCGGACAACAGCAGGTCGTGATCAAGAACCTGGAAACGAACTTCCAGAAAGTACCAGGAGTCGCCGGAGCCACCATCCTTGGCGATGGACGCGTCGCGCTGATTCTGGACATCAACGGATTGTGCAGCACGACGCTGCGAACCAGTGCGGCCCCTGCAACATCCGGCGCGGCCGTCTAATCTCGACCACTGCGAATCTCTGGAACACTGAATAAACATGGCTTCGAAAGTCGACCGACCTTCGAACCCTACTGAACAACGAAACGCCTCGCGCGTTCCGCTGCCTGCAGAACTTCATCTCTGACGCTGCACAACAGATTGAACATCCTCTCCCATTTTGGCCCGGTCGGCTGGACGAGAAGCCAACTGAACCGTCCCAGCATTTTGTGCAAGGAAAATCTCATGCCACGCGTCACACAGAAGAAATCCACAGCAGCTCGAAGCCCGAAGAAACCAGCGAACAAGAAGGTCGCTGCTGCTCCCTCAGCCAGTAAGTCTGCAGGTAAGCCCGCCGCTAAGCCGAGCCGAAATGAACGTGCGAAGAAGATCAGCCAGGATGAACTGGAACTGACTCACGCTTTGCTGGACCGAGTCTCTTCGGCTGTCATGGTCGTTGACATGGACTTTGTGGTCACCTACGTCAACGATGGAACTCGGAAGTTGATGGAACGCCACTCAGAGAGTTTCCGTCGCCTGTGGCCTGACTTCGACCCTTCGCAGATCATTGGAACGTGTATCGACCGGTTCCATAAAGCTCCGGCTCATCAGCGTCGGCTGCTGGCAGATCCTCGCAACCTGCCTTACACGACAGACATTTCCGTTGGCGAGGCCAAGATCCAGTTGTATGTCACGGCCATCCTGGATGAGCGAGGCAAGCCATCAGGCTTTGCTCTTGAGTGGAGTGATGTGACGGCACTGAGAGAATCCGCAGGGCAGGTCGCTGCGATCTCCAAAGCACAGGGTGTGGTCTCCTTTGATCTGGATGGAAACATTCTGGATGCCAACCCGAACTTCCTGAATGCGGTCGGATATTCCATCGAAGAAATCCGAGGCAAACACCATCGGATGTTTGTCACTCCGGAAGAAGCCAACTCCCCTGAATACCGACAGTTCTGGGCGGACCTGAAAGCCGGCCAGTACAAAGCCGCTCAGTATCGTCGAGTCGGACGCAACGGAAAGGAAGTCTGGATTCAGGCATCGTACAACGCGATCCTGGACTTCAACGGCCGTCCCTTCAAGGTCGTCAAGTATGCAACAGACATCTCGGAAGCCAAGAAGATGGAGTTCGAGATGGCCGCGCGTCAGCGTCAGCAGGAACAGGAAGAACGCGAACGAGCAGAACGTCAGCGCATTGAAGCCGACGTGGTTCAGAAGAAGGTTCAGCAGGTGCTGGCCGTCGTCAAGGCGATTGCAGACGGCAACTTCGATATTCAGGTTCCGGATCTGGGCGACGATGCCGTCGGCCAGGTAAGCCGCGCCCTGACTGCAGCAGTTGACTCAATTCGTTCCGCGCTGACGGAAGTTCGTGGCGTTGCTGAGACGGTCGCCACTGCGGCTTCTCAGCTTTCGACCGCATCAACGGAAATTTCACGCGGTGCTCAGCACCAGGCGTCAAGTCTTGAAGAGACCGCTTCAAGCCTTGAGGAGATTACTTCAACCGTCAAACAGAACACCGACAACGCTCAGCAGGCACGCCAGCTTGCCAACGGATCACGCGATGTGGCCGACAAGGGCGGTGTTGTCGTCGGTGATGCTGTTCGTGCGATGGGCGAAATTAACCAGGCGTCGACTCGAATCGCAGACATCATTACCACGATCGACGAAATCGCCTTCCAGACGAATCTTCTGGCTCTGAACGCCGCGGTCGAAGCGGCACGAGCTGGCGAACAGGGACGCGGCTTTGCTGTCGTCGCGGCAGAAGTTCGCAACCTCGCTCAGCGAAGTGCGTCGGCAGCGAAGGAGATTAAGACGCTCATTCAGGACTCGGTCCGCAAGGTCGAGAACGGTACTTCACTTGTCAATCAGTCAGGCCGAACACTCGAAGAGATCGTTGGCTCGGTCAAACGAGTCACCGACATCGTTGCAGAAATCGCCGCAGCGTCGCGAGAACAGCTCACAGGCATTGAGCAGGTGAATAAGGCTGTGGCTCAAATGGACCGAGTGACTCAGAACAACGCGTCGCAGACAGAAGAAATGTCCGGGACCGCGACGTCTCTTCTGCAACATGCGGAACAACTGCGAGAACTCGTGGGTCGCTTCCGTCTGGACAGCGATGCAGCGACTTCGAAAAAGACATCGGCAAAGGGACGACCGGTTCAGGCGGCAAAGTTCTCTGAACGATCTCCGGAATCCGAACTGCACAACACGGCCGAGCAGATCGGTCGCATGGTCGGAAACGGATTCATGGAATTCTAAGTGTCCGACGCTTTCATGGCATTTCGACACTTCAAATGAACCAATGAACTCTTGTCATAAGGGCATACCATGCATCAAACACAAACGGCCGTCAAAGGCAGTGAAATGCTGGAAGGCGGTCGCCAGTTTCTGACCTTCCAGCTGGGTGAAGAACAATTCGGAATCGACATTCTTCGAGTTCAGGAGATCAAGGGACTGGCTCACCTGACTCAGATTCCCAACGTCCCTTCGTACATCAAGGGCGTGATGAACCTCCGCGGAACAGTCGTTCCCGTGATTGATTTGCGAAGTCGATTCTCGATGGAGAACGTCGGTTACAACCAGTTCACGGTGATCATCATCGTGAACGTTGGTACGCGAATCATGGGACTGGTCGTCGATGCTGTTTCTGACGTGCTAAACGTCAGCAAAGACGGCGTCGAAGAACTGCCGGAACTTGGGAACGGCATCGACACAACCTTCGTGGCCGGCATGGCTCGTTCCGGCGAGCAGCTGATCACGCTCCTGAACATTGACAATCTGCTGACACGCGAAATGGCTGCTTAGAACAGTGTGCCTCGTGTCTCCGACGCGAGAGCTCCTTGTCAAGCAGTGCAACGCCTTAGCAGTCTGCTGAAGATCCATCGTCATTCCCGCGGAGGCGGGAATCCATGATCAGTGAGGCTCTTGAATACTGGGTTCCCGCCTTCGCGGGAATGACGGAACGGCCGGCTTCGTTTTTGAACGGACTGTCAGCAGAGAAACCGTGACTGCCACCTGGCAGTTGCCTAATTTGTCGAGGTGTTGCCCGATTCGTGTACGCGGGCAACACCTTTGGCGAATCCCCACCAGCATGAATCACAGAGACATCCGGCCTGTCACCGAATGTCCTGATCTCATTATCACCTTAGTCACACTTAAAGGCTCAGTTATGTCCAAAATGGCACTGGTCGTTGACGACTCCACCTCCATGCGACAGATGGTGGCATTCACACTTCAGTCCGCAGGCTTCACAGTGATTGAAGGAGCGGATGGAAAAGACGCTCTCGGCAAGGTAAGCGGGAAAGCGGTCAATCTTGTTGTGACCGACCTGAACATGCCGGTGATGGATGGCATCAGCCTGATCCGGGAACTCCGCAAGCTGCCGAACTTCAAGTTTACCCCGATCCTGATGCTGACCACAGAATCTCAGGATACGAAGAAGCAGGAAGGTAAGGCAGCCGGTGCAACCGGATGGCTCGTGAAGCCATTTAATCCGGAGCAACTGCTTGGCGTCGTTGCCAAAGTGGTGCACTGATCAGCATCTAAATGCCTCTTCGACAGGCCGCTCACGGTCGCGCGTCGCTGCGTTGCCGCAGGATCCTCCTGCGCACCAACCGGAATACGCAACGACTGATGCGAAGTTGCGTTCATGTGTCACTCTGAACTTCAGACTGAGTCAACGCTTCTCAGTCACCTGACACCGTCTCTCGGATGTTTCTGCCATGTCCACTGGTACGACTTCGGCTCCGTGCAAGGGGCTTACGACAAAAGAGTTCGGATTGTTTCGAGAACTCATTTATCGTGAAGCGGGCATTTCTCTCAGCCCGGCAAAGCACCAGCTGGTGGAATCGAGACTCGTGAAACGCCTTCGAGTGCTCGGCCTGAACAGCTTCACGGAATACTACGAGTACGCAACTGGTGGCGATCCATCCGGTCAGGAACACCTTCAGCTGATCAACTCCCTGACAACCAACAAGACAGACTTCTTTCGCGAACAGCATCATTTCGAGTTCCTGCAGAAGAAACTGTTTCCGGCGATTGAACAGCGAGCGAACGAGACCGGCGATCGTCGGCTCCGCATCTGGAGCGCCGCATGCTCCACCGGCGAAGAGCCTTACACGCTGGCCATGACAGTGCTGGACTATTTTGGTCCGATGTCGGTGAACGGCTGGGATATTCGTATTCTGGCATCCGACGTTGATACCGAAGTTCTGTCCCGCGCCTCAGCGGGACGGTATGAGGCGGATCGCCTGAATGATGTTCCGGCGGACGTCCGCAAGAAGTACTTTGTTCGAACTTCAAAAGCCTCCGATTCAGACTACCAGGTTCGTCCGGAACTGCAGGAACTGATCACGTTCCGACGCATCAATTTCATCGATGCCACCTGGCCCATTCAAACCTGCTTCGATGTAATCTTCTGTCGCAACGTGATGATCTACTTTGATGAGATGACGCAGGACCGGCTTCTCACTCGTTTCTCAGAAGTACTGGTCCCGGAAGGGCACTTGTTCATTGGACACAGCGAATCGATCCTTCGGCTCGACAACCTCTATCGATCTCTGGGTGACACGGTCTACCGCCTGCGGCCTGGCATCGGTGCGGCAGCGCGAAAAGGAAATACTGGTGCAAAGCCAGTCACGACGACGACAGATTCAACCGCCAGTTCAGGCCGCGACAACTCGGTAACCAGATCGACACTCACAACATCGCGCGTGACGTCCGTTTCAACGGTGACAACGAAAGACTCAAACTCGATTCCGCCTGGACAACATGCCAAATGGCAGGAAGAAATCGATCTGCCCGTCCAAAGCCTGATCGTGGGCGAACTGCGTGCGAGTGCCGAACCTGCACGACTCACAACGCTCGTAGGATCCTGCATCACCGTCTGTCTTTACGACCCGGTCGCAAAAATCGGCGGCATGAACCACTTCATGCTTCCGAACAATGCGAATGAAGGCCGCGAATCAGCAACATACGGCATCCATGCGATGGAACTGCTGATCAACCAGATGATGAAACTGGGAGCCAACCGTCGCCGTTTGGAAGCGAAGGTGTTCGGCGGAGCAAACGTGCTCGGGCGACCGGTTCCATCAGGATCCATGCTTAACATCGGTGAGCGTAACGCACACTTCGCCCTCAAGTTTTTGGAAACAGAGAACATTCCCGTGGTTGCTCAAAGCATCGGTGGAACTCGAGGTCGTCAGGTGCACTTCCTGACTCACACCGGACAGGCATTCGTTCGTGAAACCAAAAACACCCGCATGGCACTCGACCATGAAAATTCGCAGACCGCACAGTTGGCTGTTCCCAAGGGAACTGCGGAGCTGTTTATTGACCCAATTCCATCGTAGTGACCAGCCTGTTGATCTCGTCCCTAACTGAGCCGCGAGGCGCTAGCCGCGGGTCTTTTCCAGGTGTTCCTCCAAACAACAACCCGCGGCTAGCGCCGTGCGGCTCACACAATCAATAGCCTGAGAACATCTCTCATCGGAGAACCAGCGTGGCTCGCAGGATCAAAGTTCTGATCGTTGATGACTCCGCCATCATGCGTCAACTTCTGACGTCGATCCTGGAAGCAGAGGGCGACTTTGAAGTTGTCGGCACCGCACCGGATCCCTACGTCGCCAGGGACAAGATTCTAAAGCTCAGTCCCGACGTGCTGACTCTGGACGTCGAAATGCCTCGCATGGATGGCCTGACGTTTCTTGAGAAGCTGATGTCTGGTCACCCAATGCCTGTCGTGATGATCTCGTCACTGACTGAGCGCGGTTGCCAGACAACTCTGCGAGCCCTGGAACTCGGAGCTGTCGACTTTGTGACAAAACCCAAAGTCGATGTGGCAGCCGGTCTTCAGGAACACGTCACTGAGATTGTTCAGAAACTGCGAGCTGCCGCGTCGGCTAAGGTACGTCCTCGCCCCGCCGCGCCGGATCGTTCAGCTGCCGCTGTCGCCAAAGAACCGCTTCCGGTTGATGCTCTCATCACAAGTACTCATAAGGTGATTGCGATAGGAACTTCAACCGGCGGTACAGAAGCGCTGTCTGACATTCTGATGAAGTTTCCTTCCGATGCTCCTGGCGTCGTTGCCGTGATCCACATGCCGCCGGGTTATACAAAGTCGTACGCCGAAAGGCTCGACCGCAGTTGTCGCATTCGAGTCAAAGAAGCGGAAGATGGTGACCGCATTCTGCCCGGCCACGCGCTGATCGCACGAGGCGATCGGCATCTGGAGACTTTTCGAAGCGGGGCAACGTACAGCGTGAAGATTACCGACGGTGAAAAAGTCTCCGGCTTTCGCCCCTCCGTCGATGTGCTGTTCCGTTCCTGCGCGAGATTCCTGGGAGCTAACGCAGTGGGAGCCATTCTGACCGGCATGGGACGAGATGGTGCCGAAGGACTTCTCGCCATGCGCCGCGCGGGTGCTCACACGATTGCCCAGGATGAAGCGACCTGTGTCGTCTACGGCATGCCACGAGAAGCCGTGCAGATGAATGCCGCCTGCCAGATCCTTCCACTCGATCGAATCGCCAGCCAGCTTCTGCTCACAGCGGCTCCCAAAACTGTGAATGTGTGATCCAGCACCAAGCTTTCAGAACAGCTCGACGGATCCACACTGAAAGTCGGTTGTACTTCCGGCGAGCGGATGGCCACTGGTCACGGCCGGCAGCGATTCAAACCAGTCTTTCCAGCGTGCTGGCAGGTGTGAAGATTCATCAGCACCGATCCATGTCTGGACGGAATTCAGTTCCTTCTGGATCGCTGTGACCGCCATGCCAATCGAATTGAGCTGTTGCGTCAGCGGGTCCTGGAACTGAAGCCCAATGACCGCCTGAGAGATTTGCTGCTCCAGCTCTCTGTTCACTGTGCCCGAGTCAGCAATCGCGTCCAGCATGGACTGTTGAAGCGATCGAACCTTTTGCAACACTTCGCCAATTCGTCGGCTGGCCGTTTTGCATTGCTCAGACAGACGAGAAGTCTCCGTTGCCAGAGCCATGAAGGCTTCTCGACTGGGAATCGGACGTGTCGATTCGATCTGAGCATTAATCGAAACGACATGGGCAACTTCCGCCATCTCGTCAATCTGCTCAAGACCTCTCCCGATTTCATCCAGAACCGTCGCGCTGTCACCGTAGCGATGAAGGCCGCCCTGTGCCGATTCAACCGCCTGCCGTGATGTCTTTGCGAGATCAGAGAAGTTATCGCTGATCTTTCGGACGCTGTTCTGCAGTGTTGTTGAAGCGGAGAAGATATGGTCAGACAGATTGGGCAGAAGTGTCGCCGCCAACAGCTGTTCCTGCGGACAATGCCCCAGCGGTTGCCCGGCAGCTACTATGCCTGTCGTTGTTTCCTGCGCTGGCTGACTCTCTGTCGACGTGAGCTCTCGAACCGCAAATCGAACGATCTTTATGAGTCTTCGGAAGAGCCGCATTTCCACGCAAACCTGAACGAGAACAGATGCTCCACAGTCATCATCGGACCCGATGGTCTCGATATGGTATGGTCGAAGGTCTGCCGGAAGTCATGCATTGAAACTTGCCCGGTTTTCGGCCAGGGCTGGTATCCTCTCCCATAGCAGTGCATCACGTTGAGCCATCTCAGCAAAGCCACATTTGTCGCCCGGAAATTGGCTTCAAACGGTCCGATGTCTGATGTCACAGTTCGGTGTTTCGGAGTGCGTGTAAGCACACTTCGCAACCATTCCGCTCAGACGGGATGAGCCATCCAGTATGCGATGCATCCTGCCACATCCAAGGGGGGACAATGCTCCGCAGCCTGATGCCCTTGGAACTGGATTCTGGCACGCCTCGCAATCGTCGCGCGGCAACACTGCGATCCATCATTCGCTGCGCGATGCGATCTCCTGCGGCGACACAGCACGATGTTCTTTGGCGGAGAGATAGCAGGCATCAACGAGAGCCATGGTCTTCAGATTTTCTCGACCATTGATCGAGGGCACTCGGTTCTGTTCCAGTGAGCAAAGAAGTTCGGACATGGGCCCGATGAAAGCATCCGGAAACCAGACCGAATCCCAGCGAGGCTGGTGCCATTGTCCCTGATCGGCGGTCGTCGAATAGTCCAGAGTGCTTGGAGTTCGCTCCGGATAGGATGGCCATCCGATCGTTCCTCGAGCCAGCCCCAGAGTTCCTTCCACGCGCCAGCGAATCCCGATGTCCGATCCGGCTCCTTCCCGAGACGGTCCGGCCCAGACATCGTCCCACGAACCGGCTCGCACGTTCCCGGGGAACTCCAGAATGTACAACGCGATCCCATCTTCATGGGCGAACTTGCGGGCCGTGCGAGGATCCGGAGCTACACTCGCGAACACTCGCTCAGGTTCACCAAGCCAGTAACGCAGAGTATCCAGATGATGGATGCTCATGATTCGAAGTGTGACCCAGCCCTGTCGTTCCTGCCACGGCATCCAGTGCGGAATTGCTCTCATGTCGATCGTGGCCAGCACGGGTTGCCCAAGCTGACCGGTACCGAGCAGCGCCTTGCAGGCTCGGACCGACTGATCGAAACGCATGTTCTGGTTGACGCCAAGAACGATGCCGGCATCTTCGCAGAGCTGAACCAGCTCGCGGGCTTCCGGATAGTTCGTCCCCAGCGGCTTCTGAGCCAAAATCGCCCGGAGCTTTCCCTTCCCCTCCCTCTGAAGCTGGATCGCTCGGCGAATCACATCAGCCTGACAGTCCGGCGGAACGGCCACGTCCAGAACTCGAACTTCCGGGTGCTGAACCACCTGATCGACAGTGTCGCAAACACTGGCGATCCCATGCCGAGCCGCTACCTGCTCCGCGGTCGATCGAGTCCGCGAGGTGATCGCAACCGGGTTCAACCCATGCTGTCGGTAAGCCACCAGATGGCAGTCCGCCATGATGAACCCTGCACCGACGCAGCCAATCCCAATCTGCCGATCAACGGGCAGCTCGGCGGTGACCGCTTGCTGGAAAAATGACGGGGCGAGTGAACTCATGGGAAGCTCGGTGGGAGAAAAACGCGGGGCATTGGGACGGGTGATTGCTCGCAACTTGTCGTTTCTTCCGGCGAATCCTGCAAGCGGCTGAGCTAAAACGTAGCATATGTACAGATTCCTCCCGTCTCACGAACGCTGAAGTGAACCGGTGAACGACCGTGAGCTTGACAGGGAAACGGAGGAACCGTGTAATCAGGGCTGGAAAAACCGAAGGCGGAGCGGGGAGGCTTCACCTTTGGTAGCTCACGAAGGGAATTGATAGACGACGACTTCGAGCTGTGATTGCGGGGGCAATTACGACTCATAAAAGAAGTCGCCAGTCTGGTGATTCCTGGAGCGGTCGATCTGGAGTTCGTGGGGAACTTTCGTCGATCAGATCCTGGTGGAGTCTTCGTTGGAAGATTTGCCAGGTGTCCAACTGGGTCAGGCGGATGAAGCGGCAGGTGATGCTTCGTCCGTCGTGTGTTAGGGCGTTTCCATGGCTGGGCGCAATAGCAACCGCGTCGTCATTACCGGCGTTGGAGTTGTGTCTCCGATTGGCATCGGCAACGATCGCTTCTGGGAGAGTCTCCTTCAAAATCGCTCGGGAATTGACTTCCTTCAATCCGTCCCAGGCGACGGTCTCCCATCAGCATTTGGGGCTGAGGTTCGAGATTTCAACCCGGTCCATTTTTTGCGTGACCGCAAGTTCGTGAAGGTCATGTGCCGCGATATCCAGCTGGGAGTCGCGTCGTCTTCTCTTGCTGTCAGCGATGCCAAAATCAGCCAAGGGCTGCTGGACCCGGAACGATTTGGAGTGGTTTTCGGCGCTGGCCGAATGACGTGCCATCCTCAGGAACTGGCCGCGGCTGTCGAATCCTGCCGCACGAACGGCGATTTTGACCTGGACAAATGGGGCCACGAGGCTCTCAGTTCCATCGCACCGCTTTGGCTGCTGCGGCAACTTCCGAACATGCCTGCCAGCCATGTTTCTATCGATCACAACGCCTGCGGGCCAAACAATACCATCACATGCCGCGACGCTTCTGCTCTTCTGGCTCTGTCGGAAGCCGTTCGAGTCATCGAAGCCGGCCGAGCTGACGCGATGATCGTCGGTGCGTGCAGCTCAAACATTCACCCGGTCGACATTGCCAAATTCCACCGTTTCGAAGGCCTGTCACGACGTTCCGACGACCCGACTCGCGCTTGCCGCCCGTTCGACTTTGAGCGTGACGGAACCGTGGTTGGCGAAGGTGCCGCATCCTTCATCGTGGAAAGCTATGAGCATGCCGTTCGACGCGGTGCCGACATCTACGCGGAAGTGCTCGGAACGGGTGCTGGCTGCGACGGGAAAGGCATTGCCAACGAATCCGCTGGTCTGGGACTCGTCCGAGCCATGGAGTCCGCGATTGAACAGGCTGGCATCTCCGCCGCCGAACTTGGTCACATCAATGCACAGGGCAAGAGTACTCAGCCGGACGACATCGTAGAATCACGAGCGTATCACCGAGTCTTCGGGGATCTGGCTCTGAAGATTCCAGTGACCGCCCTGAAGAGCTACGTCGGTCACTTCGATGCAGGTGCCGGTGCCGTTGAACTGGCAGGAACTCTGCTGTCACTGAAGCATGGCTACGTACCGGCGACTTTGAACTACGAAATCCCGGACCCACGCTGCCGCCTGAACGTGGCTCGTGGCGAAGCGACTCGCATTCAGAACCGCACCGCCATCACCGTCAACCGTACCGCCATGGGCCAAAGCGCCGCCGCCGTCCTGCGAGCCATCTAAGTGCCAGCAACCGGCTGGCCGTCAGTCCTCCCCCACCGGGTTCACCCCGGTGGACTCCGGCCTCTGCACTACCTCGTTCCCGCAGAAGGGTCTTGTAGCGGAACGTCGCAAGCCGTCCGGTGAGTTCATGACGCAGACTCACGGCATCGCGTGTGCCGACGCACGGTTGAGTGAATCACAGAGTCGTTGTTCGCTCTGCGAAAAAAACGCCCAACGAGCCCACCCAATAAACACCGACACAATATACC